>NZ_SACN01000001.1:304162-608324 GCF_004005865.1 Sphingomonas crocodyli | reverse complement strand
CATCCGGCCCGCCGGCGCGGTCGATATCTGCAACGCGATGCCGCCAGTCCGGAAAATGCCTGCTTAAAGCTGCGGCACGTTGACCCAGAGCAGTTCGAACCGCTGATCGTCACGCTTGGCGATTTCGTCGAACTGGTCCCCGCCCACCGTCTGCGAGAGCACGCTTTCGACCGTGCCCGGCGCGATCGGCTTGTCCGATTCGACGAGGACGAGGCCCGACCAGCCCGAATGATCGGCGTTGAGCGGCACGGTGCGATTGCCGTCGGCGGTGGCGGCGCCCGCATTCACTGCGGCTTCGTCGCCCAGCTGCCCGGCGCTGCCGTCGGGCGAGATGCCGTAGATCTGGAAATGCGGCTTCAGGCGCTTCACCTCGACCGCCAATGACGCGCTGGTTCCCGCATCGGTGCGCTGCCATCCGCCGGCCACCGAAAGGCGCGGAATGCCCTGATAGCGGTAGGCCTTGATCTTCTCGATCCAGCCGCATTGCTGCGGGACGAGGGGGGCGACCCCGCTGGTTTCGATGCGCTGGATCTTCACGCCCTTGGCCGCCGCATCGTCGATGATCTGGCGCGCGAGCGCATCGGGCGCCGAGCGCGAGGCGCCGGCCAGCGCGAAGACCTGTTCGCCGTCCAGCGTCGAATGTTCGGCGACGCGCAGCCACGAACAGGGGATGCGATCGATCTCGGCCGCGATGAAGGCGTCGGGATCGGTGCTGTGCCGCTGCCAGGCGAACAGCCCGCCGGCGATCGCGACGATCGCGACGCCCGCCGCGATCGCGGCACGGATCGAATTACGGCGCGCGCGCTTCGACATGCCCAGCCGCCCGGTGCGCACCGCCTCCGCCGACAGGCTGTACACATGGACGGGCTGCGCGATGTTCTTCAGCCGCACTTCGCCATCGTCGTGGAAACGCACCTTGATCGAGCGCAGATCGTCGCGCGCGCGGCCGGAGATGCAGATGCCGCCGGCTTCGGCCTGCGCCTCCAGCCGGGCGGCGATATTGACGCCGTCGCCGAACACATCACCATCGCTGTCGATGATGATGTCGCCGACATTGATGCCCATGCGCAGCTGGATATGGCGATCGGCGGGCAGGCCGACATTGCCGCCATCGGCGCGCTGCTGGATCTCCACCGCACAGCGGAAGGCGTCGACCACGCTCTGAAACTCGGCCAGCACGCCGTCGCCCGTCGTCTTGACGACGCGGCCGCGATATTCGGCGACCTTCGGACGGACCAGCCCGTCAAAGTAGAGTTTCACCCTGGCGAGCGTCCCCTCCTCGTCCAGGCCCATCAGCCGGCTGTAGCCGACGACATCCGCCGCGAGAATCGCCGCGAGCTTGCGATCAACCGTAGTCATCTTCTTCCCCCGAAGGCGCCCAGTTTATGAGTAATGGGGCCGTCACGAAAAGCGTTAAGTTGATCGCCTGTCCCGATTTCGTCCCCTATTCGCGGGATGCATCGCCGTTCGACGAAAAATAGGGCGGATTTGGCCGCCTTTCGTCGCGCGGGCCGTTGCGCATCCTTGTTCGCTTGCGCACAATGAATTCAGGGCCGGAGACGGGCAGGGATCGCCGGCGGGGACGATCATGGGCAAGACGCACTATATCGTGGCAGGGCTTGGCGACGCCGACATGGTCTGGCTGTTGTCGATGGGCAAGTTGCGCACCTTGAAATCGGGCGAGCGGCTGGTGAAGGCCGGCACCGCGCTGGAGGATCTGTTCTTCGTGACGCGCGGCACCCTGTCGGTCGTGCAGGCGGATGGGACGCCGGTCGTCACCCTGGGCGAAGGCGCGGTGATCGGCGAAATGTCCTTCGTCGAGCGGCAGCCGCCCTCGACATCGGTGGTGGCGGTCGATCGGGTCGAGTTGCTCGCGATCCCGCGTGCCGCGATCCTCGAACGTTTCGAGCGGGAGCCGGAATTCGCCGCGCGCTTCTATCGTGCGCTGGCGGTGTTCCTGTCGGAGCGGTTGAGGGAAACGACCGCAGCCATGCGCGCGGCCGGACAGCATCCTGAAAATCTGGCGATGACGCCGGGCGGGGGCGATCGGTTCGGCCGCTTCGTCCGCATGCTCAAGGGCAGCGGCGCGCCGGCCTGACGCAGATACGGTGAAGGCCGCCGCCCCTTCCGGAGGACGACGGCCTTCTCCCCAGTACGCCACCCGGGGACCGTTAAACTTTAAACCTTAGCAGTTGCGATCGATCGCGCGGCCGGCGAGGGCGCCGACACCTGCGCCGACGATAGCGCCGGTGGTGCCGTCTCGATCGTTGTAGCGGCCATTGCCGATCTCGTTGCCGAGCAGACCGCCGGCGATCGCACCGATGATCGTGCCGCCGGTGCCCTTGTCGCGGCAGCGGCCACGGCCACCATAATAACGGCGATCATTGTAGCCCCGGCCATAATAGCCACGGTCATAGCCACGGCCACCATAATAGCGGCGATCATAATCGCGATAATGACGGACCTGCTCGTAACCGCCACGGCCATAATAAGGCTGGGCTTCGGCGACGACCGGGGCAACCGCGGTCAGCGCGACGGCGGAAGCGGCGAGGCCAGTCAGGAACTTACGCAACATAACCTTTCTCCTTCACTCGAGCGGGGAACGCCTTGGGGCTCTGCCCCGCTCTCCTCGCGGACTCGACGGCCTCATCGGCCTTTTCGATGAGACCCTTATTCCATGATTCGCGTGACCCCATGCTGAACGCGCTCGTTGGCCGGCGTTCAGCTTCGCGGACGCTTTCGGCCATCGCGACAAGCGGCTAGAAAGCCGCCATGCAAAGGGCTGCCCTCGCTGCGATCGCATGGCTTTTGACGGGTACGGCGTCGCTGCCCGATCCCACGATCGATCATGTGACGGCCGAAGCCGTGCCGCTCGATCCCAATGATCCCGCGCATGTTCAGGTGGGGTCGCTGCGCTATCTTTCGGGCTGGGTGCTCAACAGCCGCAATCCGCGCTTCGGCGGCTATTCGGCGCTCCACGTCAAAGGCAATGTCTTCGCGGCGCTCGCGGATACCGGGGAGTATCTGGGCTTCCACATGGCGGCGCTGGGCGCGATCGAGGATGTGCGCTTCGGCCGCCTGCCCGATTATCCGGGGCGCACCGGCGCGAAATCGGATCGCGATTCCGAATCGCTCGCGGTCGATCCCGCCACCGGGCGCATGTGGGTCGGCTTCGAACAATATAACGCCATTTACCGCTTCGCGCCGGGCTTCGCCAAAGCCGAGGCATCGGCCCGCCCCGCCGCAATGGCCGAATGGCCGTCGAACGAGGGGCCGGAAAGCCTGGCGCGCCTGAGCGACGGGCGCTTCATCACGATTCAGGAAGGCAAGCAGGACGCGCCAGAGCCGCATCCGGCGCTTTTATTCCCCAAGGATCCGACCGCCCCCGATTCGGCGCCGATCGCGTTCAGCTATCGCCCGCCCGAAAATTATGCGCCCACCGACGCCGCACAGCTGCCCGACGGTCGCCTGGTCGTCCTCAACCGGCATTTCCGCCTGTCGGACGGCATGTGGGCGGCGGTCACTGTGTTCGATCCGAAGGATATCAAGCCGGGCCAGACCGTCCCCAGCACGCTGCTAGCCGAGATTCGCCCGCCGCTGACCATCGACAATATGGAAGGCCTGTCTGTCACGCAGGAAGGCGGCCGCACGATTCTCTGGCTGATCTCGGACGACAATCAGAACGGGATTCAAAAGACGCTGCTGATGAAGTTCGCGCTCGAAGAGAAGTGATTCGGTTTGCTTGATCCGCTCACGCGGATGGTGCGGCACCGGGCCCCGCGGCCCCCCCCCCCCCGCCGCAGGTTCAGCTACGCTGAACCTGCCCAAAACAAACACGAAAAGGCCGGGCCACCCCATTGGGGCGACCCGGCCTTTTCATAAGCGGGCTTCGCAGAAAGCTTAGGCGGCTGCCTGAAGCTTCTTGGAGACTTCGCGCTTCAGACGACGTGCGCGCAGCGACAGGTCGGTGTCCGAAGTCTTGAGCAGCCAGTTGTCGAGGCCGCCGACATGCTCGACCGAACGCAGGCCGTGGGTCGAAACCTTCAGGCGGAAGCCCTTGCCCAGCGCGTCCGAAAGCAGCGTCACGTTCTGCAGGTTCGGCAGAAAGGTCCGCTTGGTCTTATTGTTGGCGTGGGAGACATTGTGTCCCACCTGACGGCCCTTGCCCGTAAGCTCGCAAATGCGCGACATTGTTCTTCGTCCCGAATGATCTGGTTAGCCCGGAAAGTGGCGGCGGATAATGGCCGCGCAGAGATTCGTCAACCCACGGCAAGGCGGGTCGATGAAACCGAACCGGCAATGACTCGTTCTTCCCGCCAGCTTCACTTTGGCAGCGAAGGAAACATCGTCATGGCTACCCGTGAACATTATAATGAATATCCGGCCCGGTCCAGCGGTGCGCGCGTCGGCCTGATCGTCGCCGTCATCGCCGTGCTGGCGGTGATCGCGGCCTTCGCCTTCGGCCTGGTCGACATCAACCAGACCAAGCAGGGCAGCATGCCCGAAGTCAGCGTCTCGGGCGGTCAGGCCCCGGCGTTCGACGTCGATACGGCCAAGGTTTCGGTCGGCACCAAGAATAGCGACGTCACGGTTCCGAAGATCGACGTCACCACGAAGGAAGAAACCGTCAAGGTTCCGACCGTCGACGTTCAGAAGGCCAATTAATCCGTGGCGCGGCAGTTCGATGTCGACGGCGGTCAGATTGGAAGTAATCGGGCCTCGCCGGGGATCGTCACGCTGATCGCGGCGATCCTGCTGCCGCCGCTCGGCATCTTCCTCGATCGCGGGATCACCCCGGCCTTCTGGCTGGGCGTGGTCCTGACGATCGTGGGATGGCTGCCGGGGGCGCTGTTTGCGGTGCTCCTGCTGCTCATCCCCGAACGAATTCCGATTCGCTAGAAATCTGCGGGTGGGGTAGGCGGCAGCGATGCCGTTTCCCCTGCCCGCCCCCATGCGCATGGCACTCGACCTCGCCGCCGAAGCTGCGAGCAAGGGTGAAGTGCCGGTCGGCGCGGTCATCATGCGCGACGATGTCGTGGTCGCCACTGCCGCCAACGCGATGCGCGCGGGCCTCGATCCCACCGCCCATGCCGAAATGGTCGCGATCCGCCGCGCCGCAGAGGTGCTGGGCGCCGAACGGCTGGGCGATTGCGACCTGTGGGTCACGCTGGAGCCGTGCGCGATGTGCGCGGGCGCCATCGCCCATGCCCGCATCGCCCGTGTCTATTTCGCGGCCGAAGACCCCAAGGGCGGCGCCGTCGTTCACGGCCCCCGCCTGTTCGGCCAGCCGACCTGCCATCACCATCCTGAAGTCTATGGCGGCATCGGCGAGGCAGAGGCGGCGGCCCAGTTGCGCGCTTTCTTTGCGGCACGACGCGACTGATCATTGCCGAAACGTCCGTTTCGCGGCATTAGGCATGCAGCGCCATGCCGCAAACACCCTCCCCCTCGCCATTTCCCTGGCTCGATCTCGCCATCATCATCGCGTTGATCGCCCTCAATGGCGTCTTCGCCATGTCCGAACTCGCCATCGTTTCGTCGCGCAAGCCGCGGCTGGAGGCGATGGCGCGCGCCGGCCGCACCGGCGCACGGCGCGCGGTCGAACTGGCGGCGGATCCGGGCAAATTCCTGTCGACCGTCCAGATCGGCATCACCCTGATCGGCATCCTTTCGGGCGCCTATTCGGGTGCCAGCCTGGGGCAGCCGATCGCGGAGCGGCTGGTCCTGATCGGCGTGCCGCCCTCGGTCGCGCCCGAATGGGGCTTTGGCCTGGTGATCGCGCTGACCACCTATCTGACGCTGATCATCGGCGAACTGGCGCCCAAACAATTCGCGCTGCGATCGCCTGAATTCATCGCGTCGACCGTCGCTTTGCCGATGTGGGGCCTGTCGCGTCTCTGCGCGCCTCTGGTCTGGCTGCTCGATCAATCGAGCGCGCTGGTGTTCAAGCTGCTCCGCCTCGATCGCGAATCCGCGAACCATGTCACGGCCGAGGAACTCCATCTGATCGTCGCCGAAGCATCGAGCGCGGGCGTGATCGAGGAGAATGAGCGCGCGATCATCTCGGGCGTCGTCCGCCTCGCCGATCGCCCGGTGCGCGAGGTGATGACGCCGCGCACCGCAGTCGAATGGATCGACATCAACGCCGACGAGGCGACGATCCGCGCGACGATCACCGATATGCCGCACAGCCGGATGCCGGTGGCCGAAGGATCGGTCGACGAGATTATCGGCGTCGTCCACTCGCGCGATCTTGTCCGCGCGCTGCTGGCGGGCGAACCGCTCGATCTGCGCGCCTTGCTGCGCAAGGCGATTTTCCTGCCCGATCATATGGACGCGATGGACGCGCTGAAGGCGCTGCGCGAGGCCGAAACCCCGGTTGCCTTCATCCACGACGAATATGGCCATTTCGAAGGGCTGGTGGTCCCCGCCAACCTGCTGGCCGCAATCGCGGGCGGGTTCGCCTCCGATCAGGACGAGGATACCGATCCGCCGCTGGTCGAGCGGCCCGACGGCGGCTGGCTCGTCTCCGGATCCTATGCCGCCGACAGCCTGGCCGACCGGCTCGGCCTCGAACTGCCCGAGGATCGCGACTTCGCGACCGTTGCCGGCTTCGCCCTGTGGCGGCTCAAGCACTTGCCGTCCACGGGCGAACGCTTCGATTATAAGGGCTGGCGATTCGAGATCGTCGACATGGACGGCCGTCGCATCGACAAACTGATCGCCAGCCCGACAGAAGATTGACCCGATCGATCGATTGCGCAGGTCATTGCAGGCACATTTCGTGTGTTTGACGATCGTTAATCAGTAATCGGCCCGGAAATGGGCTTTTTTGTCGGCATTTTGGTGCGCACTTGTCGCTTTTCGGATTGCCCCGCCTGAAAAGCCCGCGCACAAGGGGCGCCTTGCGCTGCCCACTGGCGCAAACCCTTCAAGAGTAAAAGCAGGAGCTGACATGAACACTGCCGACATCGCAGGCGCCGTCGCCGCGGACCAGGGCATCGAAAAGGCCGCCGCCAAGCGCGTGATCGACGCCGCCCTCAAGATCATCACCGACGCAGCGGTGAAGGGTGATGAAGTGTCGCTCCCCGGCTTCGGCAAGTTCAAGGTTACCGCCCGTCCGGCGCGCGAAGGCCGCAACCCGGCCACCGGCGCGACCCTGACCATCCCGGCGTCGAAGAAGGTCGGTTTCACCCCGGCCAAGGCGCTCAAGGATGCCGTCAACGGCTAATCCTTTCCCTTAGGGGCAAAGCATCGCGGGGGGCGGGAAACGGGTTGCCGTTTCCCGCCCCTTTCGTTTTGATGCGCCCCGAACGGCTTGGGAGAGCGTGAATGGCGGGCAAGGCTTATGTCGGGATCGGCGGCTGGACCTATGAGCCGTGGCGCGACAATTTCTATCCCAAGGGGCTGGCGCAGGCGCGTGAGCTGGAATTCGCGTCGCGCGCAGTGACCGCGATCGAGATCAACGGCACCTATTATGGCAGCCAGAAGCCCGAAAGCTTCGCCAAATGGGCCGAAACGGTGCCCGATGGCTTCATCTTCTCGGTCAAGGCGTCGCGCTTCGCCACCAACCGCAAGAAGCTGGGCGAGGGCGCGGAATCGGTCGCCAAATTCCTCAACCAGGGCATCACCCGCCTCGGCGATCGGCTCGGCCCGATTCTGTGGCAGTTCATGGCCACCAAGCAGTTCGACGCGGAGGATTTCGAAGCCTTCCTCAAGCTGCTTCCGCCCGAGCTGGACGGGCTGCGGCTCCGCCACGCGCTGGAGGTGCGGCACGAAAGCTTCGTCTGTCCGGAGTTCGTCGATCTCGCGCGGCGCTACGGCGCGGCGATCGTTTTCGCCGATCATGCCAAATATCCGATGGTCGCCGATCTGACCGCCGACTTCGTCTATGCGCGACTTCAGGACGCCGCCCCCGACGTGCCCACCGGCTACGACTCCGCCGCGCTCGATCGCTGGGCGGGCGTCGTGAAGGGCTGGCAGGCGGGCGAAGACCCCGCCGATCTGCCCCATGCGGCCCCCAAACCCGCCGAAAAGCGTGATCGCGACGTTTTTTTATTCATGATCAATGGCGCCAAGGAGCGCGCGCCTGCTGCAGCGAAAGCATTGATCGAACGTCTTTAAGTCGTTTCTGCGTTGCACCTGCGATGCTGCAACGCGCAATCGAATCAAACAGTTACGTCATTGTTTCGTCGTCGAGGTGATTCTATATCCCGCGTGCCGGCCGCCCCCAAATGACCGGCATGAACGTAAGGCCCAACCCAAACAAAGGGGCCGCGTTTGCAGGAGACTATTATGACCAAGACCATGTTTGCGTCGGCGCTGCTCGGCGCCGCTTTGCTTTCTACTTCCGCCTTCGCCGCCGAAAGCCAGATCGAGGTGGCCGGTTCGACCGGTGCCGCGCTCGTCCAGAGCAGCGAAGTCCGCACCAACGATCTCAACCTCGCCAACCGCGCCGATCAGACTGAGCTGCGCGCGCGTGTGAACCAGGCCGTCGCCAGCGCCTGCACCTTCAGCAACGGCGCGGTCGACACCGCCTGCGCCGGTGACGCCAAGGCCGCCGCCAGCGTCAAGACCGAAGCGATGATCGCCGCCGCCAACAGCGGCACGTCGGTCGCCCGCGGCGCCAACTAAGCTGCCTTTTGCCGGCGGATGGTCCTCCATCCGCCGGAATCGGCCTCAGCCCAATGCGGGCCGCAATTCATCCTTGAAGAAACGAATGAAGCCTTCCTGATCCGGCCCCGGCGACGTCAGCACGACATGATCGTAATTGGCCGCCGTATATTTGCGCACCTGATCGACATGCGGCCCGACATCCGGCCCCGCCGATAGCGAATCCGCCAGATCCTCTGGCCGGATATATTGCGTCGCCGCCTCGAACCCTTCGACGGTCGGCAATTCGCTGTTCACTGCCCAGCCGAGGCCCGAGAAGCGGAATCGCTCATGCGCGATTTCCAGCCCCTTCTCTTTGGTGGGCGCCCAGGCAAGCAAAGCCTCCGAATAAGCCGGCCCCTTCTTCGCCGATTGCGAACGGAAGCCGTCGACCAGTTCGGCGTTCGGCTCGGTCGTCATGATGCCGTCCGCCTTGTCGGCGGCGAGCGCCACCGAATGATCGCCGCTGACCCCGACGACGATCGGGATCGGTTTGGCCGGCACTTCGAATATCTGCGCATGGTCGATATCGTAATAACTGCCGGTCCAGCTACGCGCCCCGCCGTCCCAGAGCAGGCGGAAGATGTCGATCGCCTCGCCCAGCATCGCATGCCGCTCGATCGTCGCGGGCCAGTGTGCGCCGACGACATGTTCGTTGAGCCGCTCGCCCGCGCCGATCGCCAGCGTGAACCGGTCGTCGCTCATCACCGCGATCGTGGCGGCCGCCTGGGCGATGATCGCGGGATGGTAGCGGATGATCGGGCAGGTCAGCCCGGTCGCGATCCCGATCTTCGACGTCGCATGCGCGATCGCGCCGAGCACGCTCCATGCGAACGGGGAATGCCCCTGCGAGAACAGCCAGGGATGGAAGTGATCGGAGATCGACACGAAGTCGAACCCCGCCTCCTCCGCCAGCACGGCGTTGCGCACCAGCTCCTTCGGCCCATGCTCCTCGGTCATGAGCTTATATCCGTATTTCGTCATGGCTCGCCTCCTGATCGGGAAGCGGACTCAATGCGTTACGGGGTGGTTCGATCCGCCCCCGCGGGGCGTCGTGCGGTGATCAGGTGTCGAACAGCGCCGCGAGCTGTTCGACCATCGTGCCGCCCAATTGTTCGACATCCATGATCGTCACCGCCTTTTGATAATAGCGGGTCACGTCGTGGCCGATGCCGATCGCGACCAGTTCGACCGGCGACTTGTTCTCGATCCAGCCGATCACCTGGCGCAGGTGCCGCTCCAGATAGGAGCCGTTGTTCACCGACAGCGTCGAATCGTCGACCGGCGCACCGTCCGAGATCACCATCAGGATCTTGCGCTCCTCACGCCGCCCGATCAGCCGGTTGTGCGCCCACATCAGCGCCTCGCCGTCGATATTCTCCTTGAGCAGCCCTTCGCGCATCATCAGGCCCAGTGACTTGCGCGCACGCCGCCACGGCTCATCGGCCTTCTTGTAGAGGATGTGGCGCAGGTCGTTGAGGCGCCCCGGTGCGGGCGGACGCCCGGCCGCCAGCCACGCCTCGCGCGATTGCCCGCCCTTCCACGCGCGCGTCGTGAAGCCGAGGATCTCGGTCTTCACCGCGCAGCGTTCCAGCGTGCGCGCCATGATGTCGGCGCAGATCGCCGCAATCGAAATCGGCCGCCCGCGCATCGATCCCGAATTGTCGATCAGCAGGGTGACGACGGTGTCGCGGAAATCGGTGTCGCGCTCGATCTTGTAGCTGAGCGAATGGGTCGAGTTGATCACGACGCGCGCCAGCCGCGCGGCATCGAGCAGCCCTTCCTCCTGATCGAAATCCCAGCTGCGATTCTGCTGCGCCATCAGCCGGCGCTGGAGCCGGTTGGCGAGCTTCGTCACCGCGCCCTGCAGATGGACGAGCTGCTGGTCGAGGTAGGCGCGCAGGCGCGTCAGCTCCTCCTCGTCGCACAATTCGGTCGCCGCAATCTCCTCGTCGAAGCGCGTCGTATAGGGGTGATAGTCGAAGCCAGGGAAAAGGTCGGCCGGCGGACGGTTCGGGCGGACGGGCATCATGCCCTCCTCGCCATCATCCCCCATCTCGCCTTCCATCTCGGACATGTCGTCCTCGTCCATCTGGCGCTGCTCGCCTTCCTCCTCGCCCTGTTCGGACTTGTCGGAGCGCATCTCCATCTGGGAGTCGGACGATCCGCCCTCTTCGTCGCCTTCTTCCTGCTGCTCCTCGCCGTCCTGTTCCTGCTCCTCCTCACCCTGATCCTGATCGAACGGCTCGTTTTCAGGCAGGATCTCGCCTTCGATCAGGTCGAGATCTTCCAACAGCCGCCCCACCAGCTTGGCGAAGGCGCGCTGATCGTCGATCGCGAGGCTCAGCGCGTCGAGATCGGCGCCGCCCTTCTCCTCGATCCATTCGCGCACCATCGACAGGCCGTTTTCGGCGATCGCGGGCGGCGCCTCGCCGGTCAGCCGTTCGCGCACCAGCAGGCCGACGGCGGTCGACAGCGGCACTTCCTCGCGGCTGCGCGCGCGCACCAACGGATCGGACTTGATCCGGACGTCGAGCGCCGCGCCCAGATTGGCGCGCATCCCCACCATCGCCTTGGCGCCGATCGCCTCGACCCGCGCATTTTCGACCGCGTCATAGACGGCGCGCGCCACCGGCTCGGACGGTGCGCCCTTTTCGTGCAGCCCGGCGTCGTGGTGCCGCATCTTCAGCGCGAAGCCATCGGCAAAGCCGCGCGCCTCGGCCACCTGCTGCGCGGGCAGGTTGCGCGGCGGCATCGGCACGCGGATCTGCTTGTACGAAGCCGATGGCGCTTCGGCGGTAAAGCTCAGCTCCAGCTCGGGCTCGCGCGCCACGGCGCGCGCCGTGCCGCCCAGCACCTCGCGAAACGCCTCGATCGGGGAACGTTCGGCCATCAGTCGACCAGCAGTGCGATCAGGCGTTCGCGTTCCGACGGCCCGACGCCGATCACATCGGCCAGATAGGCGTCGACGCCCCCATGCTGCGCATCGAGATGATCATAGGCCGACGCCAGATAATCGGCATCGGCAGCCATCACCGGGGCGAGCATCGCGCGATCGAACTCGGCCATCCGCTTCACCGAAGCCGCGCCACCGTCGAACAGCCGCTGGAAATCGGCATGGGTGTTGGTGTCGAGATAATCCTCCAGGATCGTCTCGCGCGGCACGCCCAGCGCGTGGAGGATCAGCATCGCGCCGAAGCCGGTCCGGTCCTTGCCCGCCGAACAGTTGAACAGCAGAGGCGCCTCGCCCGCCAGCAGCCGGGCGAACATGTGGCGATAGGACGGGGCATGATCCTGCGGGATATCGCGATACAGGTTGATCATCGCCTGCCGCATCCCTTCGGCGCCGCCCTTCCCCTGCTTGAGCAGTTCGGAGAGCACGCCCGAAGCCTCGGCATAATCGCGCGCGAAATAGTGGATGCCGGCCGGCTCGCACCAGCGCGTCGGCTCGCGATCACGCTCGCCGGGGCGGCGCAGGTCGCACACGGTGCGGATACCCAGCGACACCAGATGCGCCTCGTCTTCCGACGTCAGCAAAGTCATCGTGCCCGATCGGAACAGCATGCCGCGCTTCACCCGGCGGCCGTCTGCGGTAGCATAGCCCCCCATGTCGCGCAGGTTGAACCCGCCCGTGAGCGGCAACAGGCGCGGCGCTTCGGCGACTTCAGACATGGGCAACCCCTCTAAGGCGTCAGGCTTTCCCGACGACGCTTTCCGGCAGATCCTTGCCGAACACGCGCTGATAATATTCGGAGACGAGCGCGCGCTCGCTCTCGTCGCACTTGTTCAGGAACGAGAGGCGGAAGGCGAAGCCGACATCGTTGAAGATGAGCGTGTTCTGCGCCCAGCTGATCACGGTGCGCGGGCTCATCACGGTCGAGATATCGCCGGCCATGAAGCCCTGGCGGGTCAGGTCGGCCACCTTGACCATGTTCTCGACCACCTTCTTGCCGTCCGGCTTGTCATATTCGCCCGATTTGGCGAGCACGATCTGCGCCTCGGTCGCCGCCGGCAGATAGTTGAGCGTGACGACGATGTTCCAGCGGTCCATCTGGCCCTGGTTGATCTGCTGCGTGCCGTGATAGAGGCCGGTCGTGTCGCCCAGGCCCACCGTATTGGCGGTCGCGAACAGGCGGAACCACGGGTTCGGCCGGATCACGCGATTCTGATCGAGCAGGGTCAGCTTACCCTCGGTTTCCAGCACGCGCTGGATCACAAACATCACGTCGGGGCGGCCCGCATCATATTCGTCGAACACGATCGCGGTCGGCGTCTGCAGCGCCCACGGGAGCAGACCCTCGCGGAACTCCGTCACCTGCTGCCCGTCCTTCAGGACGATCGCATCGCGACCGACCAGATCGATACGGCTGATATGCGCGTCCAGGTTGATGCGCACGCACGGCCATTTCAGGCGGGCGGCAACCTGCTCGATATGGCTCGACTTACCGGTGCCGTGATAGCCCTGGATCATCACGCGGCGGTTGAACGCGAAGCCTGCGGCGATCGCCAGCGTCGTATCCGGATCGAACACATAGGCGGGGTCGAGATCGGGCACGCGCTCATCGGCTTCGGAGAAGGCGGGCACCTCCATATCCGAATCGATCCCGAACAATTCGCGCACCTTGACCATCTTGTCGGGCGCCTCGAGCACCGTGGTGGTGCGGCTGTCGGGCTGGGTGTTCGGCAAGTCGGTCATCATGCTGCTCATGCGAAGGCGGGACGGGCTTTCAACTGCGTATAAGCGGAAATCACGTCCTGCAAAGCTTTCTCATGACTGCGATCGCCGCCATTCCGATCCGGATGAAAGCGGCGAACGAGTTCGGCGTAGCGGCTGCGCAGCGCGCGGCGATCGGCATCCTTGTCGAGGCCGAGCACCTTGAGCGCCTTGCGATCGCCCTCGCTCAGCTCGCGCCCGTCCTTCCGCTCGCGTTCGGCCGCGCGGGCGAATTTGGCGCCGATCGCGTCGAGCGGATCGATGAAATCGGCCCAGCGCGGCGTTTCCCCCGCGCGCGGCGAAAAGGCGCGCGTCTCGCGCTCCCACCCCGCATAGGGGGTCTGCTGCTGCTCGATCTGTTCGGGGCTCATGCCGGAAAAGAAGTTGTAGCCCGCGTTGAACGCGCGGACATGATCGAGGCACAGATAGCGATATTCGCCCGGCCCGTCGAAGCCGCCGCGCGATCCGCCGACGGCAGGCGCGCGAAACTCGCCCGGCTGTTCGCAGCCCGGCTCCGCGCACAGGCGGCTCGTTCCTTCGATTCGTCCGTGGAAGCGCGGCCCCGCGCGGCGCTTCACCCCTTCGTCGTCCAATCTCGCCTCTCTTCGCGGAAACGGCCTATATAGGGAGGATGACCCAGAATCCCACCGGCCCCGTCGCCACCGAAATCACGCGCCGCCTCACCGCGGCGCTCGCCCCGTCGCATCTGAACGTGATCGACGACAGCGATCATCATCGCGGCCATGCCGGCCATGATGCGCGCGGCGAAAGCCACTTCACCGTAGAGATCGTCGCCGACAGCTTCGCCGGCCAGAACCGCGTCGCCCGCCAGCGCGCCGTCAACGCGGCACTCGGCGATCTGATGAAGGAGCGTATCCACGCGCTTTCCATCAAGGCGCGCGCACCCGGCGAAATCTGAATCCCGCCGGAACCCTAAGCCATTCACGTCGTTTGAATTCCCGAACATCATTTCGGGAGACGCATGATGCTGAAATGGGCACTCATCTTTCTCGTCGTCGGGCTTGTGCTGGGTGCGCTGGGCTTCGGCGGCGTTGGCGGCGCGTTCGTCGGCCTCGCCAAGATTCTGTTCTTCATCGCGGTTGCGCTGTTCATCATCTTCGCGCTCCTCGCCTTGTTCGCGGGCAAGAAGATCAGCCAGTCGCTATAGCCCGATAAAGTTCTCGAGCATGAGCCGCGACGCCCCCGTGCGCCGCGGCTCTTTTGTGTCTAGGATAGGCCGATGAAGTTCGCCCCGCTCCTCGCCGCTTTCGCGGCCGCCGCCCTCACCGTTCCGGCCCAGGCAGTCCTGGTCGACGGTTACAGCGCGCAGCTCGCCAAGCTGCCCGAAATCCGCAAGCAGGCCGTCATCCGCCGCGCGATCCTCGACAACGAAGGCGCGTGCCAGAAGGTGACGATCGTCAAGCTGCAGGGCCGCTGGAAGAACCTGACCATGTGGTCGGCGCGCTGCACCAAAGGCGGCGACTATGGCGTCTTCATCGGCCCCGACGGCAGCGCCCAGGCGCGCTCCTGCGCCGACATCGCCAAGCTGAAGACCCTGCCCGCCTGCCAGCTGCCCAAGCCCTGACCTTTAATCCTCCCCCGGAGGGGGAGGGGGACCGCGAAGCGGTGGAGGGGTAGCTCTCCACAAGGTCATCGCTGCCGGCTAATACCCCTCCGTCAGTCCTACGGACTGCCACCTCCCCCGCCGGGGGAGGACCGACAAGATCAGTGGCTCAGCCCCATCGCCAGCAGCATCAGCACGAACAGGAAGGCTGATGTGTAGGCGAAGAAAATGAGGAAGGCGGTGCGCCAGATCGCGCCGCCCCGGCTGAGGCCGTACGCCCCCTTCAACTGCCGATACATGTGCCACGGCGGGAAGAAGACGAGCACCCAGCCGACCAGCGCCTGCCAGATCCCCGTCGCCGACCACAGGCTGAGCGCCACGACCATCAGCGTCATCGCCGACAGCGAATAGGTCGCGAAGATCGCGTGATCGTACAGCCCCACGTCGCGGCGGAAGGCGAACAGCAGCCAGATGAACGGGATCGAGATCGGGATCAGCGCCCAGCTATATTTATACGCGCTCGACTGGAGCTTGTAGAAGGTGAGGTCCGGGTTCTGCGTGGCATGTTCGACCGCGCGATCGATCCAGCCGAAACCGGTTTCCAGCTCGACCTTGTTGACCTTCATCGTGCCGCCGCTGAACACCGCCTGGGTCGATTGGGCGAGACGGATCGTGTTGAGCGTCTTTTCGGTCGCGACGATCTCGATATCGAGTTCCTTCGCCTCGCGCATATCGCCCTTCAGCGTCGCGCGCTTCTCCTTCAGGCCGACCAGCTTGGCCTCCTCCTTGCCCAGCGCATCGTCGGTCTTGCGCGCCTGTTCGTTCGCGACGGCGCGATTTTCGGCATTGCTCGATCCGGTCGGCCCACCGACCAGCGAAAAGGTCGCGACCATCAGGAAGACCGAGAACAGGAACAATGCCATCGGCGAGACGAACTTGACCCGTTCGCCGTCGATATAGCGGCGCGTCAGCTCGCCCGGCCGGGTGAACAGCATCGGCAGCGTGTGCCAGGTGCGCCCTTCGAAGTGGAACACGCCGTGCGCGATATCGTGGAACAGCGCGTGCGCGGTCTTGTGGATATGGCCCGATTGCCCGCACTGGTGGCAATGCGGCCCGACCAGATCGGTGCCGCAGTTCAGACACGCGCCGTCATGGTCGCCGTGGCCATGATCGCCGCCGTCGATCGCCCGCTTCGCAAGCGCCCCCGTCGCCATGTCGGCGACCGCTTCGAATTCCCCCGTCATGCGCCAAAGCTAGCATTGCCGAAGATCAAGCGCGAGTGGGGTTGGGCGGCCTTCGCGCCCATGATAGACGCGCCCGCATGACGGAAGCAGCCACCCTCGCCCGGCCCATCGACGCCGCCGATCTGATCGCCGACATGGGCGCCCGCGCCCGCGTGGCCAGCGGGCTGCTTTCGCGTACCCCAACCGCCGCGAAGGCCGAGGCTTTGCGTAAGGCCGCCGCCGCGATCCGCGATGCCGCACCGGCGATTCTGGCCGCCAACGCCGCCGATGTCGCGCAGGCGCAGGCCAATGGCCTGTCGTCCGCGATGATCGATCGGCTGACGCTCAATCCCGATCGGATCGAGGGCATGGCCGCCGGCCTCGAAGCCGTCGCCGGGCTCGACGATCCCGTCGGCCGGATCATCGACGAGGCCGAGCGCCCCAACGGCCTGATCCTGCAGCGCGTGCGCGTGCCGCTGGGCGTGATCGGCATCATCTACGAAAGCCGCCCGAACGTGACCGCCGATGCCGGCGCGCTGTCGCTGATGTCGGGCAATGCCTGCATCCTGCGCGGCGGATCCGAAGCGGCATCGAGCAACCGGGCGATCCACGCGGCGATGGTCGCGGGCGTGAGCGCGGCAGGCCTTCCCGCCGACACGATCCAGCTCGTCCCCACCACCGATCGCGCCGCCGTGGGCGCGATGCTGACGGCCGAAGGGCTGATCGACATCATCGTGCCGCGCGGGGGCAAGAGCCTGGTCGCGCGTGTGCAGGCCGAAGCCCGCGTGCCCGTGCTCGCCCATCTCGACGGCATCGTGCACCTCTATGTCGATCGCGCGGCCGATCCGGCCAAGGCGCTCCCCCTCGTCGTCAACGCCAAGATGCGGCGGACGGGTGTGTGCGGCGCCACCGAGACGCTTTTGATAGATCGTTCCTATCAGGAACCCCGCCCGATCATCGATGCGCTGATCAAGGCCGGGTGCGAGGTGCGCGGCGATGCCGCCGCCAAGGCGATCAGCCCGCTGGTGATGACGGCGGACGCCGCCGACTGGGATACCGAATATCTCGATTCGATCGTGTCGGTCGCGATCGTCGACGGGATCGACGGCGCGCTCGCGCACATCGCGGCTCACAGTTCGCATCATACCGACGCGATCCTGACCGAGGATCAGGCGACCGCCGATCGCTTCCTGGCCGAAGTCGACAGCGCGATCGTGATGCACAATGCCTCGACCCAGTTCGCCGATGGCGGCGAGTTCGGGCTGGGCGCGGAAATCGGCATCTCCACCGGCCGCCTCCACGCGCGCGGCCCCGTCGCGCTCGAAGGGCTCACCACCTACAAATGGCTGGTGCGCGGCAGCGGGCAGGTGCGGCCGTAATTCATCCTCCCCCGCCAGGGGGAGGTGTCAGCTTTAGCTGACGGAGGGGGAGGACGGCGGCCAACTCGTTGGATTCGCATCCTCCCCCTCCGTCGCCTTTGGCGCCACCTCCCCTTGGCGGGGGAGGATCAATTGTTCGGCTTCGGCCCCCGCCCCGCCGGGTCGGATCCGTGAATCGGCACGCCGACCTCGCGCAGGAACACCGCGGTCACGCCGTAACCCGCCTCTTCGGGCAGGATCGAATACATGCCGTCCTCGCGATCCTCGATCGTGGGCATCACGCGGACATGCGGGCGCGCCTCGGCCGCCGCAATCGCGCTGTCCGCGTCGGCGCTGTAGCTGAGCAGGCGCAGGTTGAGCCGGGTCGGCAGCATGAAGGAGATATCGGCCTCCGCGCGCGCCACCGCGTCGCCGACCGGCAGCCATTCGATCGCCACCGCCTCACGCCCGTCGCACGCCGCATCCTGTCCATCGGGAGCGCGGACGATGAAGAAATGCGTGTCGAACCGCTTCAGCCCGCGCTCGGGCGTCACCCAATGCGCGAAGCGCACGACGCGATCGAGCGCGAGCTTGCCCCCGCTCGCGCGCACGGCATCCTCGAACGACAGATCCGGCCCGCACGGCCCCAGCTGCTCCCCGACGATCAGCAGCCCGGTTTCCTCATAAGTCTCACGCAGCGCCGCGATCCTGAGCGCGCGTTCCTGCACGTCCAGATCGTCCGCCCCGCTGACCAGCGGCAGCCAGTCGTCATGATGATCCTCGGGATCGGCCAGCCCGCCCGGAAAGACCAGGGCATTGTTGAACACATTGCCCTTGCGCCGCCGCACCATCAGCACTTCGAACGGATCGTCGCGGACGATCAGGACGGTCGCGCTCAGCTTCGCCGGAACCGGGACATAGGGCTCGCCCATCAGACGTCGGCGCCCTGCAGCAGGCGCGGCAGCTTGCCCGTTTCGCCCCGCGCCTCGGCCATGAAGCGCGCCTTCAGCGGCGGAATGCGCTGGACGGCGCCCAGCCCGATCCGCCGCACGGTGCGCGCGGCGCGGCCGGGAATGCCGAACAGCCGGGTCAGCCCGTCGGTCGACGCCGCGACCATGAAGCTGTCAAGGCTGCGCCAGCGCTGATAGCGCGCAAGCAACTGCGCATCGCCCGGATCGAGGCCCAGCCGCATTCCTTCGACCAGAACCTCGGTCAGCGCCGCGACGTCGCGATAGCCCAGGTTCACGCCCTGCCCCGCAATCGGATGGATGCCGTGCGCGGCGTCCCCCACCAGCGCCAACCGCGTATCGGTGATCCGCGCGGCATGATGGAAACCCAGCGGATAGGCGGAGCGCGGCGAGATCATCTCGGTCTTGCCGAAGATACCGCCCATGCGCTTGTCCGCTTCGGCCAGATAAGCGCGATCGGACAGGCCGAGCATCGCGGGCGCATCCTTTTCCGCGACAGTCCAGACCAGAGCGGTGCGATGCCGCCCCTGTTCGTCGTCCACCAGCGGCAACAAGGCGAACGGGCCGCTCGAATAGAAGATTTCCCACGCGACATTGTCGTGCGGCTTTTGGTGCGCGAGCGACGCGATCATCGCGACGTGATTGTAGCTCCACCGCGCGACCGTAATCCCCGCCGCATCGCGCGTCGGCGACTTGCGCCCCTCCGCCCCAATCAGCAGCGAACCGGCCAGCACGCGCCCGTCGTCCAGCGTCACGCGCACCCCGTCCAGATCGCGCTCGCTGTCCACCGGGCGACGCTGCATGAACAGGGTCAGGCCGTCGACGCCCTGCGCGGTTTCGAACAAAGCGCGGCGAATATCGCGATTTTCGAACATATAGCCCAGCGCGCCATCGGCGGCGTCGGGCTCGAACATCAGGGCTTCGGGGCTGAGGCCATCCTGCACGCGTATCGTGTCGATCGGGCAGCCCTTGCCGGCCAGCCGATCGGCAACCCCGATCGCCTGCAGCATCCGCCACGGCGCGCTCGCCACCGCCGACGCCCGCCCGTCAAACCCCGCCGCGAGCGTCGCCGCCGGATCCGCCGGATCGACCACGGCCACCTTTACCCCGTGCCGCGCCAGCGCGATGCCGAGCGTCAGCCCGACCAGACCACCGCCAAGGATGATGACGTCATGCCGTTCCATGTCGACTCCCGTAAGCCCGGCGCGAGCGGGCGGCAACCTACCAAACACCCCTCCCTTGCACGGAGGGGAGGTTCAGGCTTTGATGCCGGTCATGCACCTGATCTTCCTCCACGGCCCCGCCGCTTCGGGCAAGCTGACGATCGCGCGCGAACTGGCGGCGATCAGCGGCTATGCGCTGTTCCATAACCATCTGATCGTCGATGCGGTGGGTGCGCTGTTCCCATTCGGCAGCCCGAATTTCGTGGCTCTGCGCGAACGCTTCTGGATGGACAGCTTTGCCGGTGCGATCGCGGAGGATCGCTCCTTCATCTTCACCTTCGCCCCCGAAGCCAGCGTCGCGCCCGATTTCCCCGACCGCGTTCGCGCGATGGTCGAGGCCGCCGGCGGGCGGATCGACTTCGTCGCGCTGACGATCAGCCGCGACGAGCAGGAACGCCGCATCGACGCCGCGAGCCGGGCCGAGTTCGGCAAGCTCCGCTCGCTCGACCTTCTGCGGCACCTGCGCGACCAGTTCGAGGCGTGCGAGGCCGCGATGCCCCCCTCCGCCGTCACGGTCGATACCAGCGCGACGCCGCCGACCAAAAATGCGCGCCATATCGCCGAAAAGCTGGGTCTGCCGCACGCGGCTTGACCGCGAGTCCCCACTATGCGCATTCTGGCCTGCGGAACATTTGGGGCACAGGCTCCGAAGGTGGGACAATGGCGACAGCAGCGGAACAGGCTCTCAAACCCGGCGGCACGCTGAAGGGTTTCGGTACACGCGCGGGCATGATCCTGGCGGCGATGGCGCTGATCGCGGCGACGATCGCGCTCGGCTTCGCGCTGATCAGCTATCACGTCACCGATCCCGCGCTGAACACGGCAGCGGGCGGCCCGCCCGCCAATGTGCTGGGCTATCCAGGCGCATGGATCGCCGATCTCGCGCTCACCCTGGTCGGCCCGCCCTTCGCGCTGACGCTGCCGCTCGGCCTCGTCTGGGGGATGCGGCTGTGGCGCGGCGCGCCCGTCGGCCGCTGGGGCCGATCGCTGTCGATCGCGCTCGCCGCCGCCATCGCGATGGGGATCGGCCTTGCGCTGTTCCGCGGGGGTTCGGTCGCCGGGCTTCCCGCCGGTCTGGGCGGCGTTCTGGGCTTTTCGGGCGGCGCGCTGGCGATGCTCGGCGTCGATCAGATCGGCGATCCGATGGCGCAGAATGCGGTGCGCCTCAGCATCGCCGCCCTCTTCGCCGTGCTCGGCCTGTCGCTGTGGATCTGGGGCCTGGGCCTGCTGGCCGACGAGCGCGACTGGCTGCTGCGCCGTGGCGCCTATGCCCGCCGCGCGCGGATCGACGACGATCTGGCGGAAGACCTCCCGTTCGACGAGGACGATATCGAGGCGCTCGAACGTATGCCCGTTCCCGCGCGCCCTCCCCGCCACGCGCCGATCGACGAGGATGAGGCCCCCGCCCCGCCCCCCGTCATCGCCGATCGCAAGAAGGCGCCCGCCCCCTCCGCCAAGGCGCAGGCGCGCGACCGGCAGAGCGCCTTGCCGCTGGGCGATACCTACAAGCTGCCCGGCCTCGATCTGCTCGCCCCGCCGCCGCCCAGCAACGGCAAGGCGGTCGACAAGGCCGCGCTGGAGCGCAATGCCCGCCTGCTCGAAAGTGTGCTCGACGATTTCAACGTCAAGGGCCGCATCGTCGAGATTCGCCCCGGCCCCGTCGTCACCATGTACGAACTGGAGCCGGCGAGCGGCATCAAGGCGAGCCGCGTCATCGCGCTGGCCGACGATATCGCGCGCAACATGTCCGCCATGTCGGCGCGCATCGCCGTCATCCCCGGCCGCACCGTGATCGGCATCGAACTGCCGAACCAGAAGCGCGAGGGCGTGGTCCTGTCCGAACTGATCGCGTCGGACGCGTTCGAGGATGTCGCCGGCCTCGCGCTCGTGCTGGGCAAAAATATCGGCGGCGATCCCGTCATCGCCGATCTGGCGCCCATGCCCCATTTGCTCGTCGCCGGCACCACCGGATCGGGCAAGTCGGTCGGGCTGAACTGCATGATCCTGTCGCTGCTCTATCGGCTTACCCCCGATCAGTGCCGCATGATCATGATCGATCCCAAGATGCTCGAACTCAGCATCTATGACGATATCCCCCACCTGCTCTCCCCCGTCGTCACCGAACCCCAAAAGGCGGTGCGCGCGCTCAAATGGGCGGTCGAGCAGATGGAGGATCGCTATCGCATGATGGCGTCGGTCGGCGTGCGCGGCCTCGCCAGCTTCAACGACAAGGTTCGCGCCGCCAAGGCGAAGGGCCAGCCGCTCGGCCGCAAGGTGCAGACCGGCTACGACGCCGACACCGGCCGCCCGATCTACGAGGAAGAAAAGCTCGAATATGATCCGCTGCCCCAGATCGTCGTGATCGTCGACGAGCTGGCCGATCTGATGATGACCGCGGGCAAGGAGGTCGAATTCCTGATCCAGCGGCTGGCGCAGAAGGCGCGCGCGGCGGGCATCCACCTGATCATGGCGACGCAGCGCCCCTCGGTCGACGTCATCACCGGCGTCATCAAGGCGAACCTGCCGACGCGCATCAGCTTTCAGGTCACGTCGAAGATCGATAGTCGCACGATCCTTGGCGAACAGGGCGCCGAACAGCTGCTGGGCAAGGGCGACATGCTCTACATGCCCGGCGGCAAGCAGATCGCCCGCGTCCACGGCCCCTTCGTCAGCGACGAGGAGGTCCGCGCCATCGCCGAGCATTGGAAGATGCAGGGCACCCCCGATTATATCAGCGCCGTCACCGAGGAGCCCGAGGATGGCGGCTTCGCACTCGAAGGCGCGCCGGCGGCCGACGATCCCGAAACCGCGACCTATCGCAAAGCGATCCAGCTCGTCGTCGAAAACCGCAAGGCATCGACCAGCTGGCTCCAGCGCCAATTGCGCATCGGCTACAACAGCGCCGCCCGCCTGATCGAGCGGATGGAGAAGGACGACATCATCTCCACGCCGGACCATGTCGGCCGCCGCGAAGTGATGATCGACGTCGCCGACCTCGGCCGCTTCCTGAGCTAAAAACCCTCTCCCTGCAGGGGAGAGGGAGGGGCCCATTGCGCAGCAATGGGAGGGTGAGGGCACGCCGCCCCACATGCTACCCGCCCGTCTAAATCATCCCAAACGAAGAAGGGGAGGATGGCACCCCATCCTCCCCTAACATCTTCTCAGCCCCTCCCCACGCCGCGGAAGGATCGGCCGATCAGCGGCTGGCGCTCGCCGGCGCGCCGGCGGCCGGGGCCGTCGTCACCTGCTGGGCGGGCTGCGCATCGGCCGGGAGCATCGGGCGCTCGCCGTCGCCCACGATCGCGAAGGCCGACCAGTAATAGGGATGCGAGGTGTCCGCATCGTCCATCAGGCCGATCTGCGCATCGCGCATCGCAGTCGCGATCGCCGTGCCCGGCGGTGCGGTGAACAGGCCGGAGATCAGCCGCTTCGTCGCGTTATAATCGTCCGGCACCGGCCAGTGGCTGGCGATCACGGTGCGCGCGCCCGCGCCCACGAAGGCGCGGACGAGGCCGTCGAGCGCGAAGTTGCCGCCCGTCGTCACGCCCGCCTCGCGGGTCGCGCCCACCGTCGCCATGCCGGCCGTGTCGCAGGCCGAAAGGACGACGACGTCGGCGTCGAGCTTGAGGTCGAAGATCTCCTTGAAGCTCAGCAGACCGTCCGACATGCCGCCACCGAACGAGGTCAGCAGCGCCGGGCGCGCCGGGCAGCTGGGCTTGGGCGCGGTGACCAGACCGTGCGTCGCAAAGTGGATGACGCGATAGTCGTTCAGGTCCGATTTGCCCTCGATCGTCGTGTCGCTGAACTGGCCTTCGGTGATCAGCGCCGATTTGTCGGTGCCGATGATGTTGGCGGCCAGATACAGTTCCGACGAGCTGATCGGGTTGTTCCAGTTGTCGACCGGCCAGGCGCAATCGTCGTTGAGCGCGGGCGGCGGCACGAAGAAGGGATTGTCGCCCGGCTTCGCATTCTCGCCCAGGCCCAGATAGGCCATCTTCGCATGGCTCGGCGCGGTCGTGCGGCCGTCGGCGAAGCTGCGCGGCGACACTACGGTCGACACGTCGTGATCGCGACCGAGCCAGGCGATGCCGCGGAAGTCGTATTCGTCCGCATTCTTGCCCTTCAGCCGCGCCGTATAGGCGTCGACCCCGGCTTGCTCGGTCGGGAGCAGGTTGGCCGGCAGCTGGAGCAGCGGGCCGTCCGGTTCGTAGATGAAGTTCTTCGTCGCGTGGATCTGCGCATCGACCGGGCCGAGCAGCGCCAGATAGAGGCGGCGCGCCAGGCGGATGTCGAACGGATAGGTCGCCATCTGGCCGTTTTCGATCTTCACGACCGAATCGCGGATCTTGGCGACCGCATCCTCGAGCTGCTTGGTCGTCGCCGGCACTTTGTACGCCTTCGCCGCATCCGGCGTGACGAACATGCCATAGACGTCCTGCTGGACCATCGTGACCTTGAAGTAAGCCTCGCCGGGGCGCAGCGACTTCTGCAGTTCGGCGACCGACATCGTCTCGGGCGCCAGCACGCGGTAGCGCGGATATTTGTTGAGCTGCGACTGGAGCGCGGTCTGATCGCGCTCGTAACGGGCAAGCCGCTTCTGCGCGGCGAGCAGCGCGTCCTTCTCGTCCGGGTTCGGGGTCGACGTCATCCGCGCGATGTCACCCGTGGTGCGGGCGATTTCGCGGGTGAGCGCGACCGTCTGACGGAACAGGCTCGCCGCCTCGTCATCGCCGCCCGAAAGTTCGCGGGCGAGCAGCGCCTGCGTCTGCGCGATGCCGGGGCGCAGCATCACCTGGCTCGCCTGGAACATCGCGTCGACCGCGGTCGGATCGTTCGGCGCGCGCTGGGCAAGCAACGCGAAATAGGGGCTGAGCAGGTTGCGGGTCGAGGTGAGAGCGCCGGGCACGTTCTGCCCGTCCTTCACCACTTCGGCGAACATCGTCAGTGCGCGATCGCCCTGACTGTGCCGCGCGAGGAAGCCCGCGAAGCGCGCCTTGGCGGCCAGTGCGATCGCCGTCTGCGGATGGCCGATCTCGACCGTCTTCAGCGCGTCTTCGAACATCGCCTGCGCTTCGCCGATCTTGCCTTCCTTTTCGGCCATCAGCGCCTGTTCGCTCTGGATGCTCGAACGCAGCCAGCCGGTCGAATTGAGCTTGCCCTCGCGGACCGAGGCCATAGCGGCGATCGAATCCTGGAACTTGGCGCGCGCCTTGGGGAAGTCGTTCTTTATGCGATAGGCGACACCCTGCAGCTGCAGCGCCTGCGCATCGAGGATCGCGGCGCGCTCGAACGGCTGCAGCGATGCGTCGACCGATCCGCCCATCTGCGACAGCGATTGATTGTCGCGGTTGATGCGATCGGCGACCGCCGGGGTGATCTGCCCACCCGCCAGCGCCGCATCGGCGGTGCCGACGGCCTTCACGCTGACGACCGGCTTGTCGAGTTCGGCGATCGCCTTGTCGACCTTGCCTTCGTTCAGCTGGTGGATCGCGTAGAAGTTGCGCAGCAGGCGGCCCGTGATCGGATCGCCCAGCGCCGCCGGGGTCGAGGCGCGCGCGAACAGGGTTTCGGCAGCCGCGAAATTCTTCTGGTTCGATTCCTGCAGCGCCTGGTTCGCCAGATATTCGGCGGTGCGCGCGTTCGTCTCGGTGCCCGAAGCATCGCGTTCGACCAGCGCCTGGAAGAACTCGGCCGCTTCGGCATAGCTGCCGTCATTGTTGCGCGAATAGGCTTCGGCGAGCGCGCTTTCGCTGTCGAGCGTGCCCGCCTGGGCGCGCGCGAAGGCGGCCGGATCACCTGCCGAGGTGGTCGCCACCTCGACATCGCCCTTCACCGGCGCATCGGCCGCGGCGGTGCGCAGCGCCAGCTTCAGCGCGCTTTCATAGCCCGCCAGACCATCGACGACATAGGTCGTCTTCGAATCCGACCAGGTCCAGCTCTGATAGGCCAGACCACTTTCCTTCTCGACGCAGGCGGCGACAGTCGCGCCCGGCAGGCCTTCGACCTGCGCAGGGGCCGGCGCTTCGCACGCGATACCGGCGTCGCGGTTCTTCGCGACGCGCGCGACCGGATCGTCGATCCCCTTGCGCATCACGTTGATCTGGCCAACCGGCGTCGCCGCGTCGCGGCAGACGATCGAATAGCCGCGATCGAACATGCTCTTCAGGTTCGGCGTCAGCGGCTTGGACTGCGCGGTGCACAGCACCCCGCCATTGCCGATGCGGAAGCTGTTGCGCAGGCTCAGGCTCGGCGCGCCCACCGACGGGGTCGTCGCCACCAGGCCGATGACCGCCAGCGCGGGCAGGATACGGATCATGGTCTTCATCAGTTGATCCCCCCGGTGGTGCCGCCCTGCGGCTTGTCGGTCTTTTCGTCCTTGTTGTTGCCGCCGCTGCTGCCGCCGGCACCGCCGGCCGCTCCGCCCGCAGCACCGCCAGCGGCGCCACCCGGCGTGGCGCCCGGTTCGGATGCGCCGGCCTCACCGCCGCCTCCGCCGCCACCGCCATTCGCAGCGCCCTCGGTCGCGGCGGTCGCTGCACCGGCGCCCGCATCACCCGACGGGGTCGCCGCCGCGCCGCTTTGGCCACCAGCACCCGCCTCGGTTCCGCCAGCCGCGCCACCGGTCGAGCCACCGCCCGACGCGCCGGCGTCACCGCTGCCGGCCGGGGCCGAAGCACCGCCGGCACCCGCTGCGCCGCCGCCTGCCGAACCGCCAGCCGCCGTCGAGCCGGAAGCCGATCCGCCCGTCGAGCCCGCGCCCCCGGCCGAGCCGGTCGTTCCGCCAGCCGAACCTGCTGCACCCGCCGCGCCGCCAGCGCCACCCGTCGGCGCACCGCCAGATGCGCCACCCAGGCTACCGCCAAAGCTCGCGCCACCGCCGCCGGCCGCGCCCGCAGCCCCACCGAAGCTGCCGCCGCCGCCAAGACCACCCGACGAACCGCCGCCGAGATCGCCCAGCGGACCGCTGGTGTCGCCCAGGCCGCCCGCGCCAGTCGATCCGACATCGCTGCCGCCACCGGCGTCGCCGCCCCACAGGCTGGAATTGCCCGAACTGGTGACAGGCGTGTCGATGTTCGGGCCGCTGCCGCCGATGCTGCTCGTGTCGATCAGCACGTTGACGCGCGTCGCGCTCTGCGCCGCCGCCGTCGTGCCGCCGTCATCCTCACCATCCGAACCTTCGTCGCTGGCTGCATTCTCGCTGGTGGTCGCGCCGCCGGCCGGGCCGTTGGTCGCATTGCCGCCCGTGCCCGTCACCGCCGACTGGATCGTCGCCGCGATCTGGGTCAGCTGGCTCTGGACCGTGTTGGTGACGACCGCACCCACGGTGCAGGTGCCGCCGCCAAAGCCGCAGCCGTTGACGCTGGAGGTCGTGCTGATCCGCGCCGTGCTGCCGGGCGCGATGACGACGGTCGAGACCGTACCCGCCGATGTGCTCGGATTACCGGCAGCGTCGAGCGAGCGGCCGTAGATCACGACGTCGATCGGTGCGTTGCTCTGGCTCTGCGCCGCCGCGACGGTGACGCCGCCGGTGCCGGCGGTGAAGCCTGCCGGCGCGGTCGCCGTGCCCGAATTGGCGATCAGCAGCGTATCGGCGACGGTGAAGGCCAGACGCCCGCCCTGGATATAGCCGCCGGCATTGACCGCATTGCCCGTATTGCCGAGGCCGAGCAGCGTGTCGCGCCCGTTGAAGCGCGGGTTGGTGGCCAGCTGGTTCAGCAGCGCCGCATTGCCCACCGCCACGTTGGTGGCGGTGATATTGGCGACGCCGTTCACCGCAGTGCCGGTGCCCAGCAGGCGCAGCTGCCCGGTCGGGGTCAGGATTTCGAACCGCTGCCCGGCGACGAAGTTCGCCGTGTTGGTCGCCGCCATGTTGGTGAAGTCGACATTGCCGGTGATCCGGATCGACCCCGGCGTCGCGACGGTGAAGCCGCCGGTCGCGCCGTTCAGCGCAGTCGCCGCGTTGATCGTCGCGGTGTCGAAGGTCACGTTGCCGGCCGAATTGAACGCGATCTGCGTCGCGCGCAGACGGCCGATCTCGGCCGCGTCGAGCGTATAGCCCGTCGCCTGCGCCGTGCCGCCCAGCGTGCTCGGCCCGGTGCCGCTGTTGCTCAGCGTCAGCGCCGTGGTCGTGGCGCCGCCCAGCGATCCGTTCGCGCCGATCGCGATGTCATTCGACGCGATCGTGATCGTCGGGGCCGCGACCGCGCCGTTGAAGCTGGCCGCACCACCCGTATTCACGCGCACCGTGCTGGCGGTGATCCCGGCAGCCGAGAAACCACCCGCCGACGCGACATCGAAGCGTCCGGTCGAAACCGGCCCGGCGAAGCTCACCGCGCCGCCGGTACGAACCGGCGCATTGGCCAGCAGCACGCTGGCGTCGATCCCGTCATCGGTGTCGACGTCGGGAAGCTGGCTCGAATTCCCGACATAGACATAGCCGCTGCCGGCGGTGGTGACCGCGCCGAAGCTGGCGCCGTTGCCCGCCAGGGCGACGACCGCATCCTGCGTGGTGATATTGCCCGTCGCAATCGCGCCGGTCAGCGCGGCGAGGCCGATGGTGCCGGGTGCCGAGATATTCCCGACGGTCACATTGCCGCCCGCGGCGATGCCGACTTCGTAAAACTCCTCGGGATCACGCTGGCTGGGCGGATTGACCGTGGCGCTGGCGACGGTGACATTGCCCGCGCCGGTGACTGCAATCTCCTCGGTCGCGACCAGCGCGCCGGTGGTGATGTCGGCCCCTGCTGCGAAGAAGAGGTCCTCGCTCTCGCTGGCCGGACCGGCTTCGAGATCGATCTCACCCGCCGTCGCGGTGATGTTGCCCGCGGTAATCGCGGTCTGCGCGGAGAGGCTCACCTGAGCCGCCTGGATGTTCCCGGTGGCGATGCTCGTTCCAGCAAACATGTCCACAAAGCCGCCGGCGGTGATGTTCCCGGCGGTAATGCTGTTGCGCTGACTGAAGATCGAGACGTCGCCGCCGGTGCTAACGACGTTGCCGACGCGCACGGTGCCAATCGGTGGCTGCGCCGTCTGGATCTGCGGGACGCCGCTGGAAATGAGAATGCCGTTCGGTGCGGTCAGATCGCCCATGACGATGTTGCCGCCCGATCCGGACAGGATGCTGCTAGCGGTCACAGCACCCGTCGTCGTGAACAGGCCCGAGTTCAGAAGCACCTGGCCCGGCGAAGTAATCGCCTGGGTATTGATCGACCCGACGGCATTCAGCGTCACCGAAGCCGCCGAAACATTGCCAAGCGTGATCCCGCCGGCCTGCAGGTTGAGCGCGCTGGTGAGGTTGACATCGCCAGTGCGGATCAGGCCACTCGCCGCGGTGACGAAGCGGTTCGCGGTGATCGCGCCGTTGACGATCAGCGCGCCGGGCACCACGCCGCCGGGCGTGGTGAGCGAATTGAGCGGTACCGGCTGCTGCTGGAAATAGACGGCCGGATCGAGGCTCTGGCCGCTGGCGTTGAACATGCTCGAATTGGCGGCGTAGATGCCCAGCGAGGTCGAACCCGCCGTCAACGCGCCAGTGGTAAGCGTACCCTTGCCCAGCAGGACGATCGACTGCTGCAGCGAGGCGATGTCGCCGGTGGTGATCGTGCTCGTCTCGCTGACGATGCCGACATTGCCGCGCGCGCTGATCGCGCCGCCGACCACGGTGCCCGCCGAGCGGATGCCGACGCCATAGCCCTGCGACACCTGCTGCGGCACCGGGTTGACGACACCGGCGCTCAGATTGCCGAAGGTCGTGCCCCCCACCGACGATCGCAACGCGATCGTATCGCCGGAGATGATATCGCCGGTGGCGACGGTCCCGCCCGCCACGACGACCGGACCGCCAGAGATGATATTGCCCGCCGTCACATTGATCGGGACGATCGGCTCGATCGGCTGGTTGCCCATCGAGTTGAGCAGGACAAAATCGCGAGCCGTGACATTGCCAACGTCGAGCGACGTGCCGCTGCCCGCGCTTACGCCACCTGCCAATGCCATGAGCCCACCGACGCGCAACATGCCTGAAGTGGAAAGGCTGAGATTGCCGCTGAACTGGTTCAGCGTCGCCGACGTGTCGATCGAATTGGCGAAGATGCTGAAGGCGTTGGCGCTGAACACGCCGCTGCCATTCGGTGCAGCGGTCTGGATGATTCGGCTCGTTGATGCGCCGCCGAGAACGACGTCGCCCGATGTGGAGATCGAGCTGAGCGCATCGACGTTCAAGGAGAGATCGCCCGGAGTGACAAGCGTCAATCCGCCAGAACCCAGCACGATCGATCCACCGCCGGTCGCAGACAATTCACTGAAGCTCGGCGGTGTCAGGATCTGCGTCAGATTGGCAAAGTCGATGAACTCGCGGGTACCCTTGACGCCGTCATTCGCGATCGAGATGCCAGCAGCGTTGATCGTGCCGCCATTGATGGCTGCGACGAGGAACTCGCCCGAAACCGCGACAGGATCGGACGTGACCGGCGCGGTGCCCGAGCCGGCATAGCCGCTGACATCGGCCGTGACGCCATTGGGAAGCTGGAGCACGCCAACGTCGGCAGATTGGAAGCGGGGCGACGCGATCATCGCGAAGTCACCACCCGATCCACGGCCAAACGTGCCCGCTGTGGTGCCCTCGCCACCATCGCCGCCGCGACCCGATACATCGACCGTCGCGCCCGATTCATTGATGTCGATGAAATTGATGAGGGCCGATCCGCCGCGCTGAAGGACGTTGGCGAAGCCACCCGAGCCACGACCACCTTCGCCGCCTGCCGCAAAAAACATGCCGTCGCCGTCATTCGCGCCCAGGCCGCCTTCGCCGCCTTCGCCCTGCGCATTGATGTCGAGGCCGCCGTTGAAGCTGGCCGACCCGGTCGTCGGCGTTCCGGTTACGCCGGAAAACAGGCCGACCTGTATCAGGCCGCCAAAGCCGTTGCCGCCCTTGCCGCCTGCCGTGAAGGTCGAGCCGTTGTCGGAGCCGCTTCCGCCTTCGCCGCCTTCGCCTTCGGCCCTGGCCTCCGCCGCGCCATTGATCGTGAGGATGCCGCCGGCGGCGGTGCCGCCGATCGCGACGCCCTTGAGCTGGTTGTTGTTCCCATCGACGAGATTGCCGCCGATGCCGTCGCCGCCCGCGCCGCCGTTCTGCAGAACGCCATCGTCGAAGCCCGAACCGCCGTCTCCGCCATATCCGCTGGCAGAGGCGTAAACATTGCCGCCCAACGTGATCGCATTGTTGGAAAGGCCTGGGCCACCATTGGCCTGGATCAACGCGAAGCCGCCAATGCCCCTGCCGCCATTGCCGACTTGACCTTCGATGTCCGCATCACCGCCGCGACCGTCGGCGCGCATTTCCAGCCCGAAGAACGACATTCCGGTGTCGTTGAGGGTGATCGTCGCGCCGCTTACGCCCGGCGTCCCGTTTGACAGAACACCATTGGCGACCGTGATGCTGGCCTCACCGCCGATGCCTTCGCCGCCATTAAAGCCGACGCCGCCAAAGCCGCTGGCGAGCAGCTGCGCCTCGTTGAAGATCGTAATGTCGGCGTCGTTGATCGCGCGGACGCGCGCGAAGCCGCCGATGCCGACGCCACCGTCACCAGATTGGTTGATGCCGGCATAGCCTTCGGCATAGGCGTAGAGGCCGTTGTTCAGCGTGATCCCGCCGCCGCTGGCGGAGACCGTCGCCTGCCCGCCGCGCGCCGATGCGCCGCTGAAATCGGGATAGGTGATGGTGGGTGCGAAGACTTCGCCGCCCGACGGATCGAGACCGTAAGCCGAGCCGTCGAGATAGAGCGAGCCGCCGATGATCGTGCCACCGGCGCCATTGCGCGACAGGAGCGCCGTGCCGCCGCGCAGCGAAACGGTATCATCGGCCAGGATGGCGGCAACCCCGCCAAAAGCCTCGCCGCCAACCGCGCGGGCATAGAGGTTTGCGCTGCTGGCGGTGATCACGCTGGCGCTTTCCGCGCCGATCTGCGCGAAGCCGCCGACCGCGCCACCCGAATTGAAGCCGTTACCGGCCTTGCCGTCGGCAACGATGTTGACCAGCCCGTTCAGGTTCATGGTCTGCGACGCATTGTTGAAAATGACGGCGCGGCCGCCATAGCCGAAACCGCCGTCATTATCGGAACTGTTGCCGCCGGTGCCGGTCGCGCTCATGCCCACCGGCCCGTTGACCGTCAGCGTGCCGCCATTGTTCGCGCCCAGCGAGGCGCCGGTGACGAAGGATCCGCCGAACGGATCGCCACCGCCATAGCCGGCGCCGCCCTTGACGCCGCTGGTGCCGCCAAAGCCGCCATAGCCGTCCGAATAGATTTCCAGCGCGCCGAGCGTGACCGAACCGCCATTGGCGTTGACCGAGACGAGGCCGCCGATGCCGGTGCCGCCAAACGCCTGCATCGCCGCGCTGCTGCCATAGCCGTTGGACGTCAGGCTGGCGATGCCGCCCACCGTGACCACACCGCCCGGCTGCGCAGCGAGCGTCAGGTTACCGCCCGTCGCGGAAACGCCGTCGCCAAGCGCCCGGTGCGACGTATTGAAAACGAGATTGCCCACGAAATCGAGGCGCTGGCCGCTAAACGCGTTGATCGAGGCATTGCCCGTCGCATAGCCGTTCACATTGCTCAGGAACTTGGGATTGCCTTCGGGCAGAGTGCTGCCGGTGATGTTGATATTGGCGAAGGTGGTATTGGGATCGCCGACTGTGGGCGCACGGCCGTTGATCAGATCGACGCTGCCATTCTGTGCCACGTTGTAGCCGCCCGACAGGATGATCGAGTTGCGCACCTGCTGCACGGCGTTGGCGACCTGGAAACCAAGCTGGCCATTGCCTTCGATCAACATGGTGATCGCGCTGTTTTTCGGCACCGCGACCAGCTTGATCTGCTGCTGGACGTTTTGCTCAAAATCGTTGGCGGGGCCGGTGGTGGTACCGCCATGCGTCAGCGCGCGCATCGAACCGTCCGGCAACAGTTCGCCATCGGTGCCGACGTTGACCTGAATGTCGAACAGGCCCTGGTTGAGCGTCAGCGTGGCGGCTTCGGCCGCGACATAGGTGGCGCTGACATTCTCGATGCCGTTCGGCACGCCCACGCTGACATTGCCGTTCTGCGTGACGACCGGGGCGACGATGCCGATATAATTGTTGACCGCGACGGTCGCGCCCGACTGGATCTCGACCTTGCCGCCGCGCGTCAGGCCGGTGTTCAGCGGATCGTTCGAGAAGCTGACCGTGCTATTGCCGAAGCCGGCCGGATCGAGCGAGGTCAGCAGCAGGCCGCCGACATTGATGTTCGCCGTCGCGCCGACCAGCACGCCGCCGGGGCTGTAGAACCAGACATTGCCGCCAATTCCACCGTTCACCTCGGTCGCGGGGCCGAAGAAATCTCGGAAGGCCCTGATCTGGCCATTAAGCGCAATCGGGCGGCTCGTGTCGCCCGGCAGGATGCGGTTGAGAACGGTGTAATCACTGACGCCGTCGGCCTGGAAATAGCCGCGATTGCCATTGGGCAGGAAATTGATCGGCACGCCATTGTTGGTGGCATTGTCGATCGGCGCCCAATCGATGACGGCCGTATTGCTACCGATGAAGATGCGGTCGGTGGGAATACCGCTGGTGACGGTCTCGCCCTGGAAATTGCTGTAGCGGCGGACAGTGCCGGTACCGCCCACGATTTCGCCCTGGAAGCCGCCTTGGCCCGGCGAAGAGAAGTTCCCGCCATCCACGATGCCGTTGATCGTGAAGTTACCCGAGATCGCGTTCGTCACCGGCGCCGCGAGCGCGGTGCCGAGGGCGAGGACGGAGGTCAGCGTGCGCGAGGTGAACAGCGGCTTGTAGCCGGGGCGATTCTTGCGCGCGAACGGATCGGTGATGTTACGCATTACCGGGCACTCCAGGGCCAAAGCTTGGTCGTCAGCGAAATCAGGAAGCGGGGATCGGGCTTCTCGGTCTGGAAGCCGGTCCGGCGCATCGGCACGGCAAGCGTCGCATCGATGCGGAAGCGGTTGTTGAGCGCGGCATGGACGCCGCCGCCCAGCGAGATCGACGTGTCGTGATAGCCCTGGATCGCGCCGACATCCTTGATCCAGGTCCGCGCGACATCGGCGAACAGGAAGGGCTGCACGACAAGGTTATAGCGCGGGAAGGGCGTGAAGCGGTTCCAGCGCACTTCGTAGCTGGCGCCGATGCCGTTATCACCGATCGTGGTGCCCGGATCATAGCCGCGGCCGATCGAGTAGTTGCCGGTCGAGAATTGTTCGAAGCTGAGCAGCGGATCGAACGCATATTGCGCGCGCGGCATAACCGCGAGCCACAGATTATAGCCGGTGTTCACCTCGAACTCGCCCGAGGCGCGGATCACCGTCGCGGTCGGATCGCCCAGCGGACGGCCGGTGAAGGTACGATCGGTGAACGATCCGAGCGGGCCATTTTCGCTGGCGTTCAGGATGCTGAGGCCACGCCGCAGCTCGATCGATCCCGAACCGCGCCAGCGCGACGGGCGACCTTCCTGAATATCGGCGAAATCGCCGTCGAGCCGCGCATAGAGCACGCGCAGCTGATCGCGCGAGAAGACGATGCCGTTCACGCGCACCGTCTGGTTGAGATAATCGAGGCCACCGGCCACCGCAATGCTCATCGCCTGGCTGCGCTTGATCGGATAGCTGACGCCCCCGGTCCAGAACAATGTACGCGCCTTGAGCGAGAGGCCGGGAACGTCGATCTCCGGCTTGGTCCACGCCTGGGTGAGGTTGCCCGACAGCACCAGACCTTCGGAACCCAGCCGCATGTCATAGCCGAGCTGCGCGATCTGCTGTTCCTTGAAGTCCGCGGTCGAGGAGACCGAGGCGCTCAGCCGATCGCCCGAGGTGAGCAGGCCATAACCCTGCCCGCGCAACAGGCCCGACCAGCGGCCCGTCTGCTTCGCGGCGAAATTCTGGACATTGGCGTCGAGATCGAACGGCGTGCGCACCACGCTGACTTCGCCGACCAGCTCGCCCGGCGTCGTGCCCGCGGGCTTGAGCGACAGGCGCACGTCCATGCCCGGCACATCGCGCGCGAGCAGCAGATAGCGTTCCGCATTGTAGCGGTTGAACACCGGATCCTGGGTCAGCTTCGACAAATACCGGGCGAGGATCGCCTCCTGCTTGCCGGCATCGCCGCGCACGCGGACCGCGACGATCTTGGCGAACAGCACCTCGAACTTGACGACGCCGTTCTCGATCGTCTGCACCGGCACCTGCACGGCGGCCAGATAGCCCTTCTGGCGCAGGATCGTGGCGGCGGCGTCGCGGATCGTGCAGATCGTGCTGATCGGCCGTTCCTGGCCCAGCACCGATTCATAGGCCGGGCGCAATTCTTCGGGCGTCACGCCCTGCAGATTGTTGAACTGGGCCGCAGTGATCGTGACCTTGATGTCGGCATAGGCCGGATCGTCGAGCGCGCAGGGCGCGCGTTCGATCCCGCCGTCGACCATCAGCTTGCTGCTGGCGGTCGGCACGTCGCCACCGCGCTGGTTGCGGGTGACTTCTTCGCGAGTCGGGGCGAGCTGCGGCGTGGCGACCTGTGCGGCGACTGGCGATGCAACGAGCGAAAGGCCGCCCACGCCAGCGATCAACGCGAATCGGTTACGCACCACGCACCCCCCTGCAACTAAATTACGGCCACCCAATTTGTGGCCGACTGTTAATTGCAAATGTCGCTCCTGTCATCCCGGTTGTAAGTAACCGAAAAAGACATGACCAATCGACACTTAGGTCGCCGGCCCCGCCCCTGTTCGCGGGAGCAACGGAAACCCCAATGCATCATGGCGCCTGCCGGCAAAACGCACATTTGCACTAATGCTACGGTATATGTCGTCCTAAGGTTGCAGACGCCTCCCCTAAAAAGAGGATGACGCGGTCGACGGGTTATCTTCCGTTAACCATCTTTTAGAGGCTGGCCGTCCAGAAGCCTTGTCCGTCTGACGGAAAAGGATTGCGACACCCATGAGCCCGGTCGAACAGCATAGCGACGTGGCGATCATCGGCGCGGGGCCGGCGGGCCTGACCGCCGGCTATCTGCTGGGAAAGCGCAGTTTTTCGGTGACTCTGGTCGAAAAAGACGCCGAACAGGTCGGCGGAATCAGCCGCACCGTCGAACATGACGGCTTCCGATTCGACATTGGCGGGCATCGTTTCTTTTCCAAGTCCCGTGAGGTGGTGGAACTGTGGGACGAGCTGTTGCCGAACGATTTCATCGAACGGCCGCGGATGAGCCGCATCTACTATCGCGGCAAGTTCTACGATTATCCGCTGCGCGCCTTCGATGCGCTGAAGAAGCTCGGCCTGATCGAATCCACCCTGTGCATGCTCTCCTTCTTCCGTGCCAAGCTGCGTCCCCACAAGGATGTGAAATCCTTCGACAAATGGGTGATCAACCAGTTTGGTGAGCGACTGTTCGGCATCTTCTTCAAGACCTATACGGAGAAGGTCTGGGGCATGCCGTGCGAGGATATGTCGGCCGATTGGGCGGCGCAGCGGATCAAGGGGCTGTCGCTGGGCAAGGCGGTGTTCGACGGGATCAAGCGCTCGCTGGGCCTCAATCGCCGCCCCAATGACGGGATGCAGGCCAAGACCCTGCTCGAAAGCTTCCGCTATCCGCGCAAGGGCCCCGGCATGATGTGGGATGCCGCGCGCGATCGCATCCTCAAACATGGCAACCGCTTCCTGATGGGCCATGCGCTGCACCAGGCGAGCTGGGACGAGCGCGCCGGCCACTGGCGCGTCACGATCAAGTCGGCCGAGGGCAAGACCCGCGTCATCACCGCAGATCATCTGATTTCGTCGGCCCCGGTGCGCGAACTGGTCGCGCGCATCCACCCGATGCCCAAGTCGATGCCGAACGCGATGGCGCTCAACTATCGCGACTTCCTGACCGTCGCCTTGATGATCCGGTCGGAAGATCTGTTCCCCGACAACTGGATCTACATCCACGAGGATAAGGTGAAGGTCGGCCGTATCCAGAATTTCCGCAGCTGGTCGCCCGAAATGGTGCCTGATGAGGCGCTGGCCTGCGTCGGCCTCGAATATTTCTGTTTCGAAGGCGATGGCCTGTGGAGCTCGACCGACGAGGGGCTGATCGCGCTCGCGACCGCCGAACTCGCCCGCCTCGGCCTGTGCGATCCCAACCAGGTGGTCGGCGGCGCGGTGGTGCGGCAGGAAAAGGCCTATCCGGTCTATGACGATCATTATGCGGGCCATGTCGAGGCGATCCGCACTGAACTGGAGGCGCGTTATCCCACGCTCCAGATGATCGGCCGCAACGGCATGCACCGCTATAACAATCAGGATCATGCGATGATGACCGCGATGCTCGCGGTGCGAAACATCGTCGAAGGCCGTCGCCGCCACGATCTGTGGTCGGTCAACGAAGATGCCGAATATCACGAGGCCGGCCGCGAGGGTGACGACGAAGGCGTCGCCGCAGCCCTGCGCTCCGAACGGCTGGTCCCGCGGCGGTTGAAGAAGGCCGCCTGAGCCTTTCCGTGACTGATCTCCCCACTTCCGTTCGTGTCGAGCGAAGTCGAGACACGGCCCCGCAAGACAACGTGTCTCGACTTCGCTCGACACGAACGGCGTGGGGAGAAGGCGCACTCGCCCTCCTCGCGCCCTGGGCGATCGCAGCCGCCGTCACGATGCTCCTCGCGTGGCAGCATGTCGTGCTGCTGCGGATGTGGGATCCCGACGATTATATGCGCCTGCTCGAAGTGCGCGACTGGCTGGCCGGGCAGAGCTGGTTCGACGTTACCCAATATCGGCTTGATCCGCCGCGCGGCTTCGCGATGCACTGGTCGCGGATCGTAGATCTGCCGATCGCGGCGCTCACCCTGCTGTTCCGTCCCTTGCTGGGCGATGTGCTGGGCGAGCGGGCCGCCCTGTGCGTCGTCCCGCTGCTGATCCTGCTCGGCATCATGGCCGCGCTGATGATCGCCACGCGCCGGGTCGGCGGGCCGGCGGCGTCATTCGCGGCGCCCCTGCTCGTCGCCTGCTGCCCGCCGATCCTGTTCCAGACGATGCCGATGCGGATCGATCATCATGGCTGGCAGACGATGATGGCGATGGCGACCGCCGCCGCCCTGCTCGACCCGCGTGCATTGCGCGGCGGCCTGCTCGCCGGGCTGGCGGCCGCGATCTGGCTGTCGGTGTCGATGGAGGGCGTGCCGATGGTCGCGGCGATATTCGGCCTCGTCATCCTGCGCTTCCTGATCGGTCGCGACGACGCCGGTCATGCCGCGCGGCTACAGGGTTTCGCCACCGCCTTTGCGGGGGGCGCCGCGCTCTGGTTCCTCGTCGCGCATCGCCTGTCGGCCTGGGGGCACACCGAATGCGACGCGATGGGGCCGGCCTGGCTGATGCTGATCGGCGGCGGCGCGCTGGGCGCGATCGTCGCCGCACGCCACCTTGCCACAGCCCCCCGCGCCGTGCGTGCCGTGCCGATCGTGATGGGCACCGCAATGGGCCTCACCGCCTTTCTCCACGTCGCGCCGCTTTGCGCCGCCGGACCGTTCGGCGCGCTCGATCCGGTGACGCGCGCCTTCTGGTACGATCATGTCGTCGAAGGGCTGCCGATCTGGCGCCAGTCGGCCGACATGCAGGGGATGATTCTCGCCTTCCCACTGATCGGGATCGCCGGCCTCGCGCTCGGCTGGTGCGCGGCGGAAACGCCCGCCGCCCGCCGCCAATGGGCAAGCCTGCTGCTGATCGCGGGCGCCGCCTTCGCGCTCTCGCTGCTGGTGCAGCGCACCTCGGCGGTCGCGCACGGCTTCGCGCTGCCGGGTGCGGCGTGGCTGCTCGCCCGCGCGCTCGATCGGGTCCGCAAATCGCATCGCCTGCTCGTCCGCGTGGTCGGATCGAGCGCGGCGATCCTCGCCGCCTCCCCGCTGACCGCCACCAGCATCGGCGGCGCGCTGATCGACGCGATCGATCCCGCTCCGGTGGCGCAGCAGGGCCAGCCGACGCCCCTCGCCTGCGCGCAGGGTTGCGACCGCTGGAGCGCGCTCGAAGCCCTGCCCGCAACCTACATCCTCTCCACGCTCGACGTCGCGCCGTCGCTGCTGGTCCACACGCATCACCGTTTCCCGGCGTCGGGCTATCATCGCAACGCCGTCCCCCTGCGCCGCACGATCACCGCCTTCACCGGCGATATCGACGCGACCCGCCGGATGATGACGGCGCAGGGCATGACCCACGTTCTGATCGACCCGGAAGCGGACGAGGCGCAGATTTACATCAAGGCCGCCCCCCACGGCCTGATGGCCCGCCTGATGGCCGGCCATCCGCCCGCCTGGCTACAGCCCGTCGCGCTGCCGGGAAGCCCGTTCCGCATGTGGCGGAAGATCGCGTAACCGCGCCGCTCCCCTTGCAGCCCGCCGCGCGCCGAAATAAGGCCGCCTGATGTTCCGATCCGCGCCGCATGCGACGCCCCCGAAGGGCTGGTGGACCAGCCCCTGGTATATCGCGGCGCTGTCGCTCGCCTGCCTGATCCCGATGATCCGGCCGCAGATCATCCCGCTCACCGACCTGCTGGGCCACATGGCCCGCTATGCGGTCGAGACGGCGTCGCCCGAATCGCCGCTTCTGTCGCGCTTCTACGGCTTCAAATGGGCGCTGATGGGCAATCTGGGCGTCGATCTGCTCATCATTCCGATGGCGAAGATCTTCGGGCTCGAACTGGGCGTGAAGCTGATCGTGATGAGCGTGCCGCCGCTCACCCTGCTCGGCTTCCTGCTGGTCGCACGCGAAGTCCACGGGCGCCTGCCCGCCACCGCCGCATTCGTCGCACCCTTCGCGTTCAGCTGGCCGTTCCAGTGGGGCTTCATCAACTACGTCTTCGCGATGGCGCTGACGCTCAACGCCTTCGCCCTGTGGCTGTGGCTGGCGCGGACGGGGCGGTTGCGGCTGCGCGCGATCCTGTTCGTGCCGATCGGCGCGATCATATGGCTCGCGCACGGCTTCGCCTGGGGCGTGCTCGGCCTGCTCGCCTTCGCGGCCGAGATCATTCGCGTGCGCGATACGGGCAAGAGCGTGTTCGCGTCACTGTGGCAGGGCAGCCTCCACTGCCTTCCGCTCGCGCCGCCGCTGCTGCTGATGGTCGCGTGGCGATCGGGCGCGGTGACGGGGGAGACGACCGACTGGTTCAACTGGGTCGCCAAATACGTCTATCTGGTCTCGTCGCTGCGCAACCACTGGATGACGCTCGACATGTACAATGTCGCGCTGCTGCTGGTGCTGATCGCCTTTGCGATGATCGGCATCGGCTTCCGCATGCGCCGCATGCTGGGCGTCGCGATGATCGTGCTGGCGATCGCTTATGTCCTGATGCCCCGCATCGTGATCGGTTCGGCTTATGCCGACATGCGCCTCGCGCCCTATCTGATCGCGATCGGGGTGATTGCGATCGTCCCGCGTTACACCGATCGGCGCGCGCTGGCCGCGACCGCTTTGATCGCGCTCGGCCTGTTCGGCTACCGCCTCTACCTCAGCACCGTCCGCTTCGACGATTTCTCGACCCGCTATGAGCAGCAGTTGAAGGCGCTCGATCATGTGAAGCAGGGGTCGCGCATCTTCGTGCTGATCGACCTGCCGTGCCTCAGCCGGTGGGAGGCGCCACGTCTGGAGCATCTCGGCGCGATCGCGGTCGTCCGCAAGGAAGCCTTCGTCAACGGGCTATGGACGATGCCGGGCGCGCAGCTCCTGTCGATCCGCTACGCCCCGGCCAAGGGCTATGCCGAGGATCCGACCCAGGTGATGCGCCCCAGGCGCTGCCGCGGCCGCACGACGCGCAGCATCGAAAGCTCGATCGCGCTCTTCCCGCACGCCGCCTTCGATTATCTGTGGCTGATCAACACCGCGCCCGAACACTGGCCCAAGGGCGATCCGAGCCTCAAGCAGATCTGGAACGGTGGCGAGCGCGGCGCGCTTTACGAGATCGAAGGCTCGGCGATCATGGCGATGGAAACGCCTAAGGGCACCCGCGCCTTCGCCACCCAGTGACGTTCGGCGCCGAAGATCGCCTTCAGCGCGGCGTTGACCGGCGCTGACGGCATCTTGTCGTCATTGCCCTCGCGCCCCAGCAATTTCCCCACGCCCCGCACCGCGACGATCAGCGGGAAGAGAAGCGTGTTGAAATGGCTGATGTGGCGCGGCTTCAACCCCGCCTCGGCGAACACTCGCTTCAGGCTCGCCTCGGTATAGCGGCGCTGGTGGTGGTGCGCGACGTCATGTGCGCTCCACAGCCACGGCGTGCCGGGCACGGTGACGAGGATGCGGCCACCGGGCGCCAGCTTGGTGCGCAGCGCCGTCAGCGCGGGCACGTCCTCCGGAATATGCTCCAGCACGTCAAAGAGGACGATCAGGTCGTAATATCCGTCCTCCAGCGGCACGCCGTGGGGCAAATAGCCGCCCTTGATCGCCAGACCGCTGCGTTCGGCGGCCAGCGCGCGGGCGCCATCGTCCGGCTCGATCGCGTCGACCGTGCCGTAACCCTGCAGCAGCGCGAGGTTCGATCCGGTGCCGCAGCCGACCTCGAGGATCTTCATCGGCTCCGCCTTCGGCCGGAACGTGTCGATCAGCGTCGCGATGATCTTGCGCCGTGCGACGAACCACCAGTGATCGGCATCGATTTCGGCCATGCGGTCATAGACGGCGCGATCCAACTCACTCTTCTCCTTCAGGCGCGCCGATGCGCTGGCGCACCACGTAAATCGGCCGATGCTTGGTCTCGACCAGGATGCGGCCGACATATTCGCCCAATATCCCCAGCGACAGCAGCTGCATGCCGCCCAGGAACAGGGTGGCGACCATCATCGATGCATAGCCCGGCGTATCGACGCCGTAGATCATCACGCGCACCAGCAGATAGAGCGCGTAGAACAGGCTGAACAAGGCGATCACCGCGCCCATATAGGACCAGACCCGCAAGGGGAGCGTCGAGGCCGAGGTGATGCCGTCGATCGCGAGCGTCCACAGCTTCCAGTAATTGAACTTGGTGGTGCCCACCGCGCGTTCGGCGCGATCATATTCGACCGCGGTCTGGCGGAAGCCGCTCCACGCGAACAGCCCCTTCATGAAGCGGTTCCGCTCGGGCATCTGGCGGATGACCTCCACCACGCGGCGATCGAGCAGGCGGAAATCGCCGGCATGTTCGGGGATCTTGTCCGCCGACAGATAATTGTGCGCGCGATAATAGAGATCGGCGGTCAGCCGCTTGGGGAAGCTGTCGGTCATCCGGTTGCGGCGGACGCCATAGACGACCTCATAACCGATGCGCCATTTGTCGAGCATCTCGCCGATCACCTCGGGCGGATCCTGCATGTCGACGTCGATCGGCACGACGGTGCGCCCGCGCGCATTGTCGAGGCCCGCCGACAGCGCAGCCTCCTTCCCGAAATTGCGCGACAGCGAGATGCCGACGACGCGCGGATCGACCTGATTGGCGGCGATCATCGCGGCCAGCGTCGCATCGGTCGAACCGTCGTCGACGAACAGGATTTCCCAATCGACCCGGCTGCCATCGGGCTCGCGCAGGCCATCGAGCACGCGGGTGACGCGCGTGACGAAGGGGACGATCGCGTCCTCTTCGTTCTTCACCGGCACGATAAGACTGATCAGGGGCAGTTTCACCCGAATACCCATATGCGATTGAGCCAGAAGACGAGCAGCGGGGTCACGAACAAGGCGAACGGATAGGGCGCCCAAATCGGCAGCCTGAAATGCTGGACGAGCAGGAACACCCAGAAGCTGTTGAGCGCGAAGCTGATCAGCGAGACGACGAAGAAGCGCGACGTCTGCCGCCACACATTGTCGCGCCGGCCATGCCCGCGAAAGCTCCACCGCGAATGGATCACATAGCCCGTCGCCGCCGCTGCCAGAAACCCGATCGTCCAGGCCAGGTTGGGATCGAGATGCGCAAGCTTCACCCCGGCGTGATACACACCGATGTTGACGAGGCTCGCGATCCCGCCGCTGATCCCATATCGGACGAGCTGACCAAGGAGTACGAGGCGTTCGGCTGAAAGGATGCCCGCGCTGCGCATGTGCTCCGCGCTCTTCCACAAAAGCGTCCGCGCCTCAAGCGGGCGCGAGGCGAATAGCTCCCACCGTCATCCCCGCGAAGGCGGGGACCCATCCAGTCTCTCCGCATGTAATGGCTCTGGATAGGCCCCCGCCTTCGCGGGGGTGACGATGGAGGGTCTTGGCTCTACGGTCGCGCCGTCACAGCATCAGGGGTATCGGTGGAAGATCGGATCATCGCGTTCGTCGAGCGGCATTGGCGGCGGACATTCTGGCTGATGTTCGCGGGCACGATCATCTACATGCTGATCTACAAATGGCCGGCCATCCGCGTGCTGGGGCTGGGCGACACCGATGACAATATGCGGCTGGCGCAGGTGCAGGCATGGCTCAACGGACAGGGCTGGTTCGATCTGCGCCAGCACAAGCTCGATCCGCCGGCCGGCGCCAGCATCCATTGGACCCGGATCGTCGATCTGCCGATCGCGGTGCTGCTGTTCCTGTCGCGGCAGGTGACCGACAATTTCACCTCGCTGCGCTTCGCGACCACGGTGGCGCCGATGCTTGCCTTCGGGGCGACCCTGTGGGCGCTGATCCTCGCGAGCCGCCGGCTGATCGCCCCGCTCGCTTACCCGCTCGCCTTCGCGATGCTGCTGTGCGCGCAGACCGCGATGTTCATGTGGTTCCCGCTGCGCGTCGATCATCATGGCTGGCAGCTGGCGATGCTGATGCTCGCGCTCGCAGGGCTTGCCGATCCGGTCGGCAAGCGCGGCGGCGTCACCGTCGCGGCGGCGACCGTGGTGTCGCTGGGCATCGGGCTGGAACTGCTGCCGTCGATGGCGATGGCGGGCGCGGCGACGGTGCTGCGCTGGATCTGGGACCGGGCCGAGGCCGATCGGATGCGCGGCTATGCGCTCGTGCTGGCGGGCGGCTCCGCGCTCATCTTCGCGGGCTTCGCCTCCACCGACAATCGCCTGGCCGTGTGCGACGCCTTCTCGCCCGTCTATCTCACCGCGATGCTGCTCGCGGGCGCTTTGCTGTTCGCCCTCTCCTACGCCCGCGTCGAAAGCCGCGTGCTGCGTCTGGCGCTTGCGGGCGTCGCGGCGGGCGCGGTGGCCGGCGTCTATGCCGGCGCCTTCCCGCAATGCCTGGGCCGCCCCGAACATCTCTCGCCCGAACTCGAAAAGCTGTGGTTCAGCCATGTGCGCGAGGTGCGCCCGCTCCATACCAAGGCGTGGCGCGACGCGATGAACATCGCCGCCCTCCCCGTCTTCGGCGCGCTGGGCGCGATCGTCGCCGCGTGGCGCGCGCGCGGGCAGGCGACCGCCCCCGCCTGGGCGACGATCGCCTTGCTCAGCGTCTTTTCCACCGCCTGCATGTTCTGGCAGTCGCGCTACGGCCCGCAGGCGCAGATGCTGGGCGTGTTCGGCGCGACCGCGCTCGCATGGCCGATCATGAGCCGGCTGTTGAATGCGAAGTCGAGCATCGTCCGCGTGCTGGGGCCGACGGCGGCCTTCCTCGCCGTCTCCGGCCTTGGCGTCGAATATGTCACGACGCACTGGCCCAAGTCCGAAAAGCCCGCGAAGAAGAAGGCCGTCGATCGCAGCGTCCGCTGCCCCCGCATCGCCTATCTGCGCGAACTGGGTGCGTTCAAGCCGACCGTGATCCTCACCCATGTCGATCTCGGCCCGCGCCTGATCGCGATGACCGGCCACAGCGCGATCGCCGGCCCCTATCACCGCAACCAGCAGGCGATCCTCGACGTCCACCACGCCTTCCGCGAAAAGTCGCCCGAAGTCGCGCACGACGTGATGAAGCGCCACGGCGCGACGATGCTGCTCGTCTGCCCCGGCATGGCCGAAACGACGCTCTACGACAAAGGCGGCTTCTACCGTCAGCTGATGAAGGATCAGGTGCCGAGCTGGCTGGAGCGGGTCGAACTTCCGGCCAACTCGCCCTACCGGCTGTGGAAACTGGTGAACTAAAAATCAGATCCTCCCCTGGAAGGGGAGGGGGACCATGCGCAGCATGGTGGAGGGGTAGTTAGCCGGCAGCGGACCGCTCGTGGCGAATACCCCTCCACCGCTTCGCGGTCCCCCTCCCCCTCCGGGGGAGGATTTAGGACAGGTGAAAGGCCTTCGTGATCCCGTCGATCACGAACTGCACCGCCAGCGCCGCCAGCAGCACGCCCAATATGCGGGTGATCATCGCCTCCAGCTTCGGCCCCAGCACGCGCATGATCGCGCCCGCGGCCAGCAGCGCCGCCAGCATCAGCGCCAGCACCGCCAGCAGCGCCACGATCACCACCACCGACTGTTCGACGCCATTGCTGCGCGACACCAGCAGCATCGTCGTCGCGATCGATCCCGGCCCCGCAATCATCGGGATCGCCATCGGGAAGACCGAGATATCTTCGATCTCGCGATGCTCCTCGGCCGCCTTCTTGCTGATCTCCTCGGCGCGGCCCTCGCGCCGCTCGGTGCGCTTTTCGAACACCATTTCGAGCGCGATCAGGAACAGCATCACGCCGCCCGCGATGCGGAAGGCATCGAGGCTGATGCCCAAAGTCGACAGCAATTTCTCGCCGATCAGCGCGAACAGCAGCAGGACGACGCCCGCGATCGTCGTGGCGCGGATCGCCATCGCGCGCCGCTGCCGATCGCTCGCGCCCGGCGTCAGGCTGGCGAAGATCGGCGCGCAGCCGGGCGGATCGATCACCACGAACAGGGTCACGAAGGCCGAGAGGAAGAGAGCGATCATCGTCAGATCGCGCCCTTCTCATAAGGCACGCCCGCCAGCCGGTGCGCGGCGACCAACGTGTTGCGCAGCAGGACCGCGATCGTCATCGGGCCGACCCCGCCCGGAACCGGCGTGATCGCGCCCGCGACCTCCACCGCTTCCGCAAAGTCGACATCGCCGACCAGCTTGGTCTTGCCCGGCCCTGCACCCGGCACGCGGTTGATGCCGACGTCGATCACGATCGCGCCCGGCTTGATCCAGTCGCCCTTCACCATTTCCGGCCGCCCCACCGCCGCCACGACGATATCGGCGCGGCGCACGACTTCAGGCAGATTCGCGGTGCGGCTGTGCGCGACGGTGACGGTGCAATTTTCGGCGAGCAGCAGCTGCGCCATCGGCTTGCCGACGATGTTCGATCGGCCGATCACCACCGCATCCTTGCCCGAAAGATCGCCCAGCCGATCCTTGAGCAGCATCACGCAGCCCAGCGGCGTGCACGGCACATAGCCCGCCATGCCGGTCGAAAGCCGCCCGACATTGACGACGTGGAAGCCATCGACATCCTTGTCGGGATCGATCGCGGCCAGCACCGCGCTCTCGTCGATCTGCCTGGGCAGCGGAAGCTGGACGAGGATGCCGTCCACGCTCGGATCGGCGTTCAACTGATGGACCAGCGCGATCAGCGCGTCCTGCGACGTATCTGCGGGCAGGCGATGTTCGAAGCTTTCCATGCCCGCTTCGATCGTCATCTTGTGCTTGTTGCGCACATAGACCTGGCTCGCCGGATCTTCGCCGACCAGCACGACCGCGAGGCCCGGCGCGCGGCCCGCCTTGGCGCGGAAGGCGGGCACCATCGCCGCCACCTTCGCGCGCAGGTCGCCTGCGAACGCCTTGCCGTCGATAATCTGCGCCGTCATGCCTTACCCCTGATGAGTTCGTCGATGGCGGCGCCCAATGCGGTCGCGTCGCCCCTGATATGCAGCCTCTTTAGCCGTGCTGTGGCCCCGGCCGCCAGTGTCACGTCGCTTTTTCGAAGGCCGAGCGCCTTGGCGAGCAGCGCGACCAGCGCCTCGTTCGCCGCGCCGTCGCTGGGGGCCGCGGCCAGCCGGACCGACAGCCAGTCGCGCCCGTCGGCATCGCTCGCAACCCCCTCGATCGTATCGCGCCCACCGCGCGGACGCGCACGGACGGCCAGGATCACGCCGTCCGCATGTGCGCTCCAGACCGTCAGATCAGCGGCGCGCCAGTGTGGATGCCGACAAGGATCTTTTCGAGGATGATGATCAGGATCAGCACCACCAGCGGCGACAGATCGAGCGCGCCGAAATCGGGCAAGATCTTGCGGATCGGCTTGTACAGCGGCTCGGTCAGCCGATCGAGCGCGTAGAGGAACTGGCGGACGAAATCGTTGTAGGTGTTGATGACGTTGAACGCCACCAGCCACGAAATGATTGCCTGAACGATGATGATCATCTTCAGGATGCCGAGCAGGAAAAGAACTATGCTGATAATCATGTGCGAAAGAACCTCTGCGACCGTCCTAGCCGATTGATACGGTGCGACGCAACGAGCGCCGCATGCGCTTCGTTCCGGCGCCGATCCGGGATAAGGTCGGCTGACAGATAGGAGCCCGCCGATGCTGCGCAAGGTCGCCTTCACGCTCTACATGGTTTCGGACATGGCCGCCGCACGCGGATTCTACGAAGGCGTGCTGGGTCTGGAAAGCGGTGCAGGGGCGGCGTCGCCCTGGGTCGAATATGATCTGCCGGGCGGCGGCTGCTTCGCGATCACCACGGTGATGCCGGTATCCCCGCATCCGGCGTCGGGCGCGATGATCGCGTTCGAAGTCAACGATCTCGACGCCACGATCGCCGACGTCCGCGCGAAGGGCGGCCGGATCGCCGAGGGCGAGATCGTCAAAGGCCCGCACTGCCGCATGATCAACGTGTTCGACCCCGACGGCAACACGATGATCCTGCACCAGCTGGACTAGGTACGCCCCCAAGCGACCGCTTCCGGCGCGTGGGCTGACCGGCTGACATGGGGTAGCTAGCTGCCGGCGCGTTTTCTTGCTCGGCTGCGTTGTCTAGCCTTCGTCGCACTTTCGGCCTGCGCGTATTCGGGCGGCAAGAATAGCTTTACTTGTTGGTCAAACCGCCTGTCACTTCGAATGCCAAACGCTCGAAAAAGACGATAACCACGCCAACAAGCGAAAGCCGTCCAGATTACCCCCGTGACAATTGCGACAATCCAACCTGCGGCGGCAGCGCCCTCGTTAAGTCGTGATTGAAGTAAGCCCATAACCGCTAAGGGTAGGATGCCGAAAAATGGCGTTGCAGGTCGAGCGCGTGTCGATTGATCATGGTCAACGAAGCGGCGTATTCTTAGATAAAGCTGACGGCTCATCGAACGAACGTGCCACGATCAGCTGATGGCAGCAATTGCGGCGAACGCAGCCACGCCGCACTTGATAAGCCGTTGACCTAAGCCACCGACTCCGCCTGCTCCCGCGCCGCGGCGTCCACGCTCACCGCGCGGTTGATCATCCCGCGCACCATCATGTCGAGCCGCTCGACCATCAAAGCGGCCAAACTCTCGTCGATGTCGGGCTGGCCGCCGATCGCGCGGGTCATCGCGTCGATCCACTGGCCGGCGGTCGCGGGATCGATCGCGAGACTGCGGTGGAGCGACATCACGCAGCTGCCGCCCGGCCGATCCTCGCGAAACCAGTCGCGCGGCCCGCCGCACCATCCGGTCAGGAAGCGGGCGAGCGAACGGCGCACCGGCCCCAGATCGGACGCGTGCATCGCGCGCAGCTCGGCAAAAGACGGGTCATGTTCGACCAGATCGTAGAAGCGATCGATGATCGCCTCGATCACCGCCGCCCCGCCCAGCGCCTGATAGGGCGTCGCAAAGGACGCGGCGGTGGCGGGGCGCGACGGTGTCGAGGCGATCCGGGCATTGGGAGGTGAAGCGGACCCCGGACGACCCGGCACTGGCACGCCGTGTGTGACGATAACGTCGGTCATGCGCCTGATCCTTCCAAGCTCCGCTTCTGGACCACAGCTTTGGCGCGCCGCCCGGTGATTCGCTTTGACCGACGTCAAACCCGGCCCGGCGCGATCGATTGATCTGGATCATTGCCACCGCGCCAAGGCGAACATAAAAAGAACAAATGGCGCAGCTCGATACACGGCAAAAACTCGAAATCCTCGCCGACGCGGCCAAATATGATGCGTCCTGCGCGTCTTCCGGCACGGCGAAGCGCGATTCGGCCGGCAAGGCGAAGGGGATCGGATCGACCGAGGGGATGGGCATCTGCCACGCTTATGCCCCCGACGGCCGCTGCATCTCGCTGCTCAAGATCCTGCTGACCAACAGCTGCATCTTCGACTGCCACTATTGCATCAACCGCAAGAGTTCGAACGTCCGCCGCGCGCGCTTCACCGCGAAGGAGGTGGTCGATCTCACCCTCGCTTTCTATCGGCGCAATTATATCGAGGGGCTGTTTCTCTCCTCGGGCATCATCCGCTCCTCCGACTACACGATGGAGCAGCTGGTCGAGGTCGCGCGGAGCCTGCGCGAGGATCATCAGTTTCGCGGCTATATCCACCTCAAGACGATCCCCGATGCCGATCCCCGGCTGATCGAGGCCGCCGGCCGCCACGCCGATCGCCTGTCGATCAATGTCGAGCTGCCGACCGACCCCGGCCTCGCCCGCCTCGCCCCCGAAAAGTCCGCGTCGGGCATCCGCGCCGCAATGGGCGGCATGAAGGCCGCGATCGAGGACGGGCATGATGCGAAGAAACGCTATCGCTCGGCCCCCGCCTTCGCCCCCGCCGGCCAGTCGACCCAGATGATCGTCGGCGCCGATGCGGCGAACGACAGCGACATCGTCCGCACCGCCGCCACGCTCTACGATCGCTATGCGCTGCGCCGGGTCTATTATTCGGCGTTCAGCCCGATCCCCGATGCCTCCGCCGTCCTGCCGCTCAGCCGCCCGCCCCTGATGCGCGAGCATCGGCTCTACCAGTCGGACTGGCTGATGCGATTCTACGGCTACAAGCCCGCCGAGGTCGCCGCCGCCACCGACGATGCCGGCATGCTCCCGCTCGATATCGACCCCAAGCTCGCCTGGGCGCTCAAATATCGCGACGCCTTCCCGCTGGACGTCAACCGCGCCCCGCGCGAGGCTTTGCTGCGCGTCCCCGGCCTTGGCGTGAAGGCGGTCGACGCGATCCTCGTCTCGCGCAAATGGCGCCGGCTGTCGCTCGCCGATGTAGGACGCCTCACCGTCTCGATCGCCAAGATCCGCCCCTTCATCGTCGCGTCCGACTGGCGCCCCACCGCCCTGATCGACCGCCTCGACCTCAAGCCCCGCATCAAGCGCGAGCAACTGGAGCTGTTCGCGGCCTGACCTATTCATCCTCCCCCGCCCCGACGACATCGACGCCTGGCGCGACGCCGCCCGCGCGCTCGCGATGGCCGATGTCGCGCCCGCCGACATCGTCTGGCGGGTCGAAGGCGAAGGCGGCGACCTGTTCGGCACCGCCGCCACCCCGCGCCCCACGCCGACCGCGCCCGCCTTCGCCGTCCCGCGCCGCTTCGTCGATCTCGCGCAGAGCGTGATCCTGCATCGCGATCCCGAACGCTTCGCCTTGCTCTACACGATGCTCTGCCGGCTGAAGGACGATCCCGCGCGCATCGACGACGAATCCGATCCGCTGCGCCGCCGGCTCGATCTGCTCGCCAAGGAGGTGCGCCGCGACATCCACAAGATGCGCGCCTTCGTCCGCTTCCGCGAAGTCGAGGATGCCGACGGCGAGCGTTTCGTCGCCTTTTTCGAGCCGGAGCATCACATCGTCCGCGCGAACGCCGGCTTCTTCCTGCACCGCTTCGCGACGATGCGCTGGTCGATCCTGACCCCCGAACTCTCGATCCACTGGGACGGCACGACGCTCACCGAAGCCCCCGGCGCCACCCGCGCCGATGCGCCGGGCGACGATCCGGTCGAGGCCTTATGGAAGGGCTATTACGCCTCGATCTTCAATCCCGCGCGGCTGAAGGTCGACATGATGGTGAAGGAAATGCCCCGCCGATACTGGGCCAACATGCCCGAAACCGCCTTGATCCCCGGCCTGATCGCCGGCGCCCGCGCCCGCGAGATCGCGATGGTCGAACATACCGCCCCCCGCGGCGACGGCGCGACGGCGTGGGAAAAACTGCGCGAGGAAGCGTCGCACTGCACCCGCTGCCCGCTACACAAATGCGCGACGCAGACCGTGTTCGGCGAAGGCCCGATCGATGCCGATCTGATGTTCGTCGGCGAACAGCCCGGCGATCAGGAAGACCTTGCCGGCAAGCCGTTCGTCGGCCCCGCCGGCCAATTGTTCGATCGCGCGATGGCCGACGCCGGGGTCGATCGCGCACGCGCCTACGTCACCAACGCGGTCAAGCATTTCAAATATGAGCAGCGTGGCAAGCGCCGCATCCATTCGAAGCCCAATGCGGGCGAGGTGAAGGCGTGCCGCTGGTGGATCGATCAGGAACGCCGGATCGTGCGGCCGAAGCGGATCATCCTGCTCGGCACCACCGCAGTCCATTCGCTGACCGGCAAGGCGCAGAGCCTCGTCTCGGTCCGCGACCGCGTGCTGGATGTCGGCGACGGCGCCACCGCCCGCGCGACCGTCCACCCCAGCTACCTCCTCCGCCTCCCCGACCGCGAACAGGCCGAAGTCGAATACGCGCGCTTTGTTGAGGATTTGGCGGCAGCCGCCCGCCTCTAGATCCTCCCCCGGAGGGGGAGGGGGACCGCTGAAAGCGGTGGAGGGGTATTCGCCGCAAGCAGATCGCTGCCGGCCAATACCCCTCCGTCAGGCTACGCCTGCCACCTCCCCCGCCGGGGGAGGACCAACTTCTAGGTTAAATCCCCACGCCCGCCAGCAGGCCGAATGCCTGGAGCAGATAGAGGATCACGACGATCACCACGACGGCATTCAGGATGCTTTTGATCTTGCCGTCCATCGGGATGTAGTTGTTCACGAGCCACAACAGCACGCCGACGATGATCAATACGATAATGATGTGAATCAGCATTAAGGGCCTCCTGCGAACCTGGGGTCTGGATGCCCCTGTTGTTGCGTTCGAACCCGTTACGCCCCGTTATTGTTCCGTAACCGTCTCTACCAAGGCAATTCCTGTCCCTCGACGTCGCTGATGAAGCGTCCCGTCGGTGGCGCGGGATCGAGCGCGAGGCGCACGATCGGGGCCGCACCCTCGGCGGTCGACTTGGTCCCCTGATACTGGCTGACCGCGCTGTTGACGTAGCCGGGGCTGATCACGTTGACCGCAATCCTGTCGGCCTTCAGCGCCTGCGCCAGCTGCACGCTGATCGAATGCATCACCGATTTCGACGTCGCATAGCCCAGCGGAATCCGCCCCTCGAAGCCCGGCGCCGGATTGCCGAGCCACGCCAGACTCCCCGCCCCGCTGCCCACCATGATGATCTGCGCCGTCTCCCCTTTGCGCAGCAGCGGCAGTGCGAGTTGCGACATGCGCAGCGGCCCGATCGCATTGTTCTCGATCGCCGCGCGCAGGGCATCGAGATCGGCGACATGCGCCGCACCGCCGCCGAAGGTCGCGCCCGCATTGTTGATCAGCAGGTCGAGCTTGCCGTGCGCCGCCTCGATCGCGGCGACGGCGGCCACCATGCTCGCCTCGTCGGTCACATCGATCCGCACCGGCCGGATATCGCCCTCACCGGCAAGGTCAGCCGCCGCCTTCTTGCCCTTATCGGCATCGCGGCTCGCCAGCCACACGACATGCCCCGCCTTGGCCAGAGCGCGCACCACCTCATGCCCGATCCCGACATTCCCGCCGGTCACTAGCGCCACCCGCTCCGCCATCATCGCTCTCCTGCTTTTCGTTACGGAGACTGTGCCCGGATTTGCGATCAAACGGGAGCGATAAAATTATAGCATGCTAAAGTAAATATGGGCGTGAGGAGGCTACTCTACCCGCCGTATGTGCCCCTGCGCCGCCAACGGCAATCCGCAGCTACGCTCGATATTTGTGTTAACTTGCACCATCAATGGCCGATACGCGTCTAGTTTGGATGCGGGCAATGGCGGCCCCATTTTCCCCATACCATTGGAATAGTGCCAGCTCTTTCCATCGTAAAAGATCTGCACCGAAGCTATCTGACCCTCTCCGTAGAACCACATGTAGGAAGTGGTCACGACCTTCCCTCGATAAGGCGCGATTTGAAAAGATTCGCTCCGATCCGTGCTGTAGGAGATCGCGCCTATGCCGGTCGTCGCCCTGAGTGCGGAGTCCACGCATTTCACATCGATGTGGGGAAAATCAGCATCCGTACGAATACCCGATATATGGTCGCAGCCTGATAGTATCAAAGCGGCTAACCCGGCAGATATCGAATAGAGTGTGCGCGTGCCCATCAGGGGAGATCACACATCTCCGTAGCCGGCCGCAAGTCGCCTCCGGACAAAAGAAAAGGGCGGCCGACCCGATGGTCGACCGCCCCTGTCTCTTCGCCGAAGCTATGTTCAGAGCTTGCCGGTCAGTTCCGGCACGACCTTGAACAGATCGCCGACCAGGCCGATGTCCGCGACCTGGAAGATCGGGGCTTCTTCGTCCTTGTTGATCGCGATGATCGTCTTGGAGTCCTTCATGCCGGCGAGGTGCTGGATCGCACCCGAAATGCCGACCGCGATATAGACTTCCGGGGCGACGATCTTGCCGGTCTGGCCGACCTGATAGTCGTTCGGGACATAGCCCGCGTCGACCGCGGCGCGCGACGCGCCGACCGCGGCGCCGAGCTTGTCGGCGAGCGGCTCGATGACCGTGTGGAAGTTTTCCGAGTTCTGCAGCGCGCGGCCGCCCGACACGATGATCTTCGCGCTGGTCAGTTCCGGGCGCTCCGACTTCGAGATTTCGGCGCCGACGAAGCTCGAAAGCCCCGCATCGCCCGGACCCGAAGCGGCTTCGACCGAACCCGAACCGCCCTCACGCGCCGCCTTTTCGAAGGCGGTGCCGCGCACCGTGATCACCTTCTTCGCGTCCGACGACTGGACGGTCGCGATCGCGTTGCCCGCATAGGTCGGGCGGGTGAAGGTGTCGGCGCTCTCGACCGAGAGGATGTCCGAAATCTGCATCACGTCGAGCAGGGCGGCGACGCGCGGCGCGATATTCTTGCCGTTGGCGGTCGCGGGTGCCACGAACGCGTCGTAACCGGCCATCAGGCCCGCGATCATCGGCGCGACGTTCTCGGGGAGAACGTGATCATAAGCCGCGTCGTCGGCGGCCAGCGCCTTCGAAACGCCGGCGATCTTCGCGGCGGCGGCGGCGACGTCGCCCACGCCCGAACCCGCGACGATCACATGGACGTCACCCAGCTTGGCGGCGGCGGTGACGGCGGACAGGGTGGCGTCCTTGATGGCGCCGGTGTCGTGTTCGACCCAAACGAGGCTCGTCATGCCGCAACTCCCATCGCCTTCAGCTTCGCGACGAGTTCGTCGACGTCAGCAACCTTGATACCGGCCGAGCGCTTCGGCGGCTCGGCGACCTTGAGCGTCTTGAGGCGCGGCGCAACGTCCACGCCGTAATCGGCGGGGGTCTTCTGCGCGAGCGGCTTCGACTTCGCCTTCATGATGTTCGGCAGCGACGCATAACGCGGCTCGTTCAGACGCAGGTCGGTGGTGACGATCGCGGGGGTCTTGAGCGAGACGGTCTCGAGACCGCCGTCGACTTCGCGGGTCACGGTCACGGTGTCGCCCGCAACTTCGACCTTCGACGCGAAGGTGCCCTGCGGACGGCCGATCAGCGCCGCGAGCATCTGGCCCGTCTGGTTGCTGTCGTCATCGATCGCCTGCTTGCCCAGGATGACGAGGCCGGGGGCCTCTTCCTCGACGATCTTCTGCAGGATCTTGGCGACGCCCAGCGGCTCGACCTCGGTTTCGCTGACGACCAGGATCGCGCGGTCCGCGCCCATCGCCAGCGCGGTGCGCAGCGTTTCCTGGGCCTTCTGCTCGCCGATCGAAACGGCGACGATCTCGGTGACCACGCCCTTTTCCTTCAGGCGGATCGCTTCTTCGACCGCGATCTCGTCGAACGGGTTCATCGACATCTTGACGTTGGTCAGGTCGACGCCGGTGCCGTCCATCTTGACGCGCGGCTTGACGTTATAATCGATCACCCGCTTGACGGGTACCAGGACCTTCATTTCCCACTTCTCCTATACGCATCGTCATGCCGTTCCCCGGCATTCCGGTCGGGCGCGGCTCCCACGCACCGTCCCGAAGCCGCGGCCCTGCGGGGGTTCCCATCAAAGTAGTACTTTGATGGGCGCCCGAGCCGCGGCGACGAGAGGATCACGCGGCCTTGCGAACCTCGGCCACGATCTTCTTGGCGGCGTCGCCCAGATCGTCTGCGGGGACGATGGCGAGGCCCGACTTGGCAAGGATGTCCTTGCCCTGCTGCACGTTGGTGCCTTCGAGGCGGACGACCAGCGGAACCGAAAGGTTCACTTCCTTGGCGGCCGCGACGATGCCCTCGGCGATGATGTCGCACTTCATGATGCCGCCGAAGATGTTGACCAGGATGCCCTTCACCGCCGGATCGGCGAGAATGATCTTGAAGGCCGAGGTCACCTTCTCCTTGCTCGCGCCGCCGCCGACGTCGAGGAAGTTGGCGGGGAATTCGCCGTTCAGCTTGATGATGTCCATCGTGGCCATCGCCAGGCCCGCGCCGTTCACCATGCAGCCGATGTTACCGTCGAGCTTGATGTAGGCGAGGTCGTACTTCGACGCTTCGATTTCGGCCGGATCCTCTTCGGTCTCGTCGCGCAGCGCGAAGACGTCGGGGTGGCGATACAGCGCGTTCGAATCGAAGCTGACCTTGGCGTCGAGCACGAACAGCTTGCCGTCCGTGGTCTCGACCAGCGGGTTGACCTCCAGCATCGACATGTCGGTCGCGACGAACGCCTTGTACAGTTGCTCGGCCATCTTGACGGCCTGCTTGTTCAGGTCGCCCTGCAGCTTCAGCGCGAACGCCACGGCGCGGCCGTGGTGCGGCATGAAGCCTTCGGCCGGATCGATCACGATCGTGGTGATCTTTTCGGGCGTGTCGTGCGCGACGGTTTCGATGTCCATGCCGCCCTCGGTCGACACGATCATCGCGATGCGGCCGGTCTTACGGTCGACCAGCATCGAGAAATAATATTCCTTCGCGATGTCCGCACCGTCGGTGATGTACAGGCGGTTCACCTGCTTGCCGGCTTCGCCCGTCTGGATGGTGACGAGGGTGTTGCCGAGCATGTCGGTGGCGTTCGCGCGGACTTCGTCCAGCGTCTTGGACAGGCGGACGCCGCCCTTGGCGTCGGGGCCGAGTTCCTTGAACTTGCCCTTACCGCGGCCGCCAGCGTGGATCTGCGCCTTCACCACATAAAGCGGCCCAGGCAGCTTCTTGGCGGCTTCGACCGCCTCTTCAACCGTCAGCGCCGCAAAGCCTGCGGGCACCGCCGCGCCGAATTTCGCGAGCAGTTCCTTGGCCTGATATTCATGGATGTTCATGTCGTGAGGATCCCCGAGTCCGAAGAAATCTGGGGCGCTAAAGCATAGTCGCGCGGCGAAGGAAACCCCTGGATGGCGAAGAGGTGCCGCAGCGCGTCAAAATAGAGTTAGCTCTTTGGCAAATTTTGACCCATAGGTCAGAAAGCAATCGAGCAGCCGATCCCCGCTTTCAGGACCACGGCGGTGATCTCCGGATCGTTCAGCCCGCGCAGGCGATGGGCGATTTCATCGATGCTCATCGCGTTGACATCCTTGCGCGCCAGCCCGCTCAGCGACTGGAGCCGCTTGAGCTGCGCCAGCGACAATCGATCGACCAGCCGCTCGGCCATGCAGCTTGCGACCGGCGGCTTCACCCCCGCCTCGATCAGTTTCGCGCGCACCTTGGCTTCGGGCGAAACGGTGGTGCACGCGGCGAGCGCGAGCAAAGCGAGCGGCACGAGGCGGGCGAAACGGGTCATTCCACGGCACTAGGCACGCACGCCTTGCCTCAAGCTGAACATTCCGCCCCACCCCATCCTCCCCCGCCAGGGGGAGGTGTCAGCGCAGCTGACGGAGGGGGAGGACACGATCGTCAGAAGTTGGCCGCAACCTCCCCCTCCGTCGCCTCCGGCGCCACCTCCCCCTGGCGGGGGAGGATGAAGACCGCGAACGCAATCAACCAAAAATGATTGTCACGATCCGGAAATGATTCCTTCGCTGCGGCGCAACACGCTCCCGTTAACCGCCGCGGCGAACCGCCGATCAGGGCGGGTGAATATCAGGGAAGCACAGCCATGATCCAGCAACGTCGCATCGTCGCGGCCGCCGCCTCGCGCCTCATCCTCGCCGCCATGATCGCCGCGCCCGCCGCTGCGATGGCGCAGGTGCCGTCCACCGCCCCGATCGCAGACGATGCCGCGGGCATGGACGCCGGCAGCGGCCTGGCCGACATCGTCGTGACCGCCGAAAAGCGCCCCACCAGCCTGCAGAAGACCCCGATCTCGATCTCGGTCTTCCGCAATGAGGATCTGGCCAACCGCCACGTCACTTCGCTGCTCGACATGGGCGACGGCGCGATCCCCTCGCTCAAGGTCGCGCCCTTCTATTCGCGCAATTCGGCGCTGATCGTGAACATCCGCGGCATCGGCGTCCTCTCCGACGGTAACCAGCCCGCGCGCGATCAGGGCGTCGGCGTCTATATCGACGGCGTCTATCTGGGCCGCGCGCAAGGGTTGGGCACCGCCCTGTTCGATATCGAGAATATCGAGGTGCTGAAGGGTCCGCAGGGCACGTTGTTCGGCCGCAACACCGAAGGCGGCGCGGTCAACATCACCACCAAGAAGCCGACCGGCGAGTTCCACGTCAACGCCACCGGCGGCTATGGCAATTTCGGCCATTACAAGGGCGAGGTTCACGTCGATCTGCCCGCCTTCGCCAATATCGCGGTCAAGCTCGACGGCGTCGTCGCGCATCGCGATCCGCTGGTGAAGAACCCGCTGTCGGGCGCCGAAGGCTTCAACCAGTATGACAAGCGCGGTCTGCACGCCGAAGCCCTGTGGAAGCCCACGCCGGAGTTCAGCGCCGATTATTCGTTCGACACGTCGAAGGACGAATCGACCCCGCTCTACCTGAACCTCATCTCGCCCGGCACGAATCGTCAGGCCGCAATCGCCACGATCCAGCCCGATCGCGTTCGCACCGCCAATGTCGGCGTTCCGCAGCAGATCAACGTCGGCAAGGTCCACGGCCATCGCCTGACGTTCGAATATCAGGTTGCGCCGCAGATCACGCTCAAGTCGATCAGTTCGTATCGCAAGCTCACCCAGGACCAGCTCGACAATGGTTCGGCCGCGTCGAGCATGTCGAACGCGACCGGCAACTTCCTCAACTTCGGCTTCGCGCGCTACAGCCTGGCCTATTTCGCGCAGAACCAGCGCAGCCAGGAATTCCAGGTGATCGGCTCGCTCGATCGCGTGAAGTTCGTCGCCGGCGCGCTCTATTATCGCGAGCATGTTCGCGACAACGCGCAGGCCTATAACACCGTCGCCTTCACCAATGCGGCCGGCTCGGCCACCACCGTCACCCCCCTCGTCCGCAGCGCCCAGCGGATCGACCGCGCCAGCCATGTGACGACCAAGAGCATCGGCGCCTTCGGTCAGGCGACCTGGACGCCGAACCTGATGGACGATCGCCTCCACCTGACCGGCGGCCTGCGCTGGACGAAGGACAGCAAGCATGGCGCGCTGGAAATCGTGAACGGCCTGCTGCCGGTCGATCGCAATGGCGTCTCGGCCGAAATCGGGCTGGACGCCAGCTGGTCGCGCGTCGATCCGATGGTCAACCTCGCCTTCGACGTGACCGACGATGTCCACGCCTACGGCAAATGGTCGACCGGCTATAAATCGGGCGGCGCGAACTCACGCTCGCAGGAATATGATCCGTTCAATCCCGAATCGGTGTCGATCTTCGAAATCGGGCTGAAGAGCGAGTTCTTCGATCGCCACGCCCGCTTCAACATCGCCGGCTATCTGGGCACCTACAAGGATATCCAGGTCGATTTCAGCCGCCCCTACGAAACCGGCGGCATCCGCCAGACGCGCACCACCACCTCGACGATCAACGCGCCGGGCAACGGCGATCTGCGCGGCGTCGAGGCCGAACTGACCGTCCTGCCCGTCGAAGGCCTCACCCTCTCGGCCTCCTACGCCTATCAATATGTGAAGATCCCGGCGACGGTGAACCCCTATCCGAACGCACAAGGCGTGGTCAGCACGATCGCGGTGCCGATCTACCAGACCTATACGCCGCGCCATTCGGCCAGCGGCTCGATCGACTACGAACTGCCGATGAACGGCTATGCGATCCGCGCGCATATCGACGGCAATTATGACGGCGGCTTCTATTCGAACGGCAATGACCCGGTCTATCTGGGGCCGAACAACCCCGCCAACGTCCGCCAGCCGAAGGGCGAGAAGGCGTTCATCGTCAACGGCCGCCTCGCGATCGCCGATATCGAAATGCCGGGCTCGGACGCGCTCGTCACGGTCGCGCTCTGGTCGCGCAACCTCTTCAACGAACAGCACCTCTTCTACAAATCGCTCAGCCCCCAATCGGGCGTCAGCGGCTTCTTCAACGAACCCCGCACCTTCGGCGGCGAAATCAACGTGAAGTTCTGAACTGTCCCGTCACCCCCGCGAAGGCGGGGGCCCATCCAGTCTCTCCGCATATGACGGCACTGGATGGGTCCCCGCCTGCGCGGGGAAGACGTCTTACCTGTTACCCCCGATAAAATCGCCGAGCCCGCCGAGCACCGAACCTTCACCCCGATTCTGCCCGCCGCCCATCGCCGCGGCCATCATCCGCCCGGCCAGCCGCGCGAAGGGCAGCGACTGGACCCACACCTTCCCCGGCCCGCGCAGCCGCGCGAAGAAGGCGCCTTCGCCGCCGAACAGCATCGATTTCACGCCGCCCGCCGCGATCAGATCGAAATCGACCGACGGCGTGAACGCCGCGATGCAGCCCGTGTCGACGTGCAGCTCCTCGCCCGGCGCCAGTTCGCGCTCGATCACCGTGCCGCCCATCTGCACGAACACCCATCCGTCGCCGTCCAGCTTCTGCATGATGAAGCCTTCGCCGCCGAACAGCCCGGTCATGATCCGCCGCTGGAACGCGATGCCGATCGACACGCCCTTGGCCGCGCACAGGAACGAATCCTTCTGGCAAATGAGCGTCCCGCCCACCTGATCGAGCCGGATCGGCAGGATCGACCCCGGCGTCGGCGACGCAAACGCCACCCGCGCCTTGCCCGATCCGTTGTGGGTGAAGACCGTCGTGAACAGGCTCTCGCCCGTCACCAGCCTTCTCCCCGCCCCCAGCAACTTGTCCATGAACCCGCCGCCGGCCCCGCCCGATCCATCGCCGAACACGGTCGTCATGCCCACGGCCGCATCCTTCCACACGAGCGCGCCTGCCTCCGCGACCGCGCTCTCGCCCGGATCCAGCTCGATCTCGACGAACTGCAGCTCCTGCCCCTTGATCTCGAAGTCGATATCATCGGCCATGCCGCTGCTGCGATGATGGCTCCACGGACCGTTCGTCATGGGAATCTCCTTGGGGATTTTGGGGTGAGCCTAACCTACTTCGCCGATCGCGCGACAACTTCTCGATGCTTGCCGTTTTGTTTTCGCTATGGTGCGCGGCAGGGCACATCCGAAGGGGGCGAGGATGGCGAAAGGGCTATGGCTTGCGGGGGCGTTGGCCCCGTTGTTGATCGCAGCGCAAAAGCCGGCGACTGATGCCGCGCCGGTCGCGCCGACGCAGCAGATTACAGTCGGCGATTGGGTGGTCACGCCCTCCAAGAAGTGGGCCGTTGCATCCACCAAGAATCCTTCGGGCTCAGCCTTTGGCGTCATGTGCGGGCCGGTCTGCTTTGCGTTCCTGAATCCGCAGAAAGCCTGCGACAAAGGCGCTTCCTATCCGGCGATGATGAACTCGAAAGCCGGGGCTGTTCTACTCGAATTGAAATGCGACATCGTCGATGGCGATCATTTTCTGACGATGCCGCTCAACGATGTGCTGATCGATACGTTCGAAATGGGCGGCGACGTGCGGTTCGCCATTCCTACATCGACGGGGACGTTCAACATCTCGAAATTCTCGCTGATCGGCGCGCTGACCGCTACGTCCAACATCGCGAAGCTGACGGAACAACCGGAAGACAACGGCCCCGATCCGAAGAAATTTTCGCTCTAAACCGCCCCCCCATTCATTAGGGGTAGGATATATACGAACGTCACCGCTCCAGCTTCTCGATCCACTTCCCCAGCGCCGGCGGCTCGTAAGCGCGCATCGCCGCGATCAGCGCGGTCGGTTCGTCGCCCGTCACCAGCATGCCGCGATGCTCGGGCTTGACAAAACCCGTCTCCACCAGCCGATCGAGGAACACCGCCAGCGGATCGTAAAAGCCGCCCACGTTCATCAGCGCGAACGGCTTGGCGTGATCGCCCAGCTGCCCCCAGGTCCAGATTTCGAACAATTCCTCCAGCGTGCCGATCCCGCCGGGCAGCGCCACGAAGCCATCCGACAGATCGGCCATCATCGCCTTGCGCGTGTGCATCGAATCCACCACGCGCAGCTCGGTCAGCCCCTTATGGCCGACCTCCTTGTCGAACAGGCCCTGCGGGATCACGCCGATCGCCTCGCCCCCGGCCGCCATCGCGCTGTCGGCGACGATCCCCATCAGCCCCACGCGCCCGCCGCCATAGACGAGGCCCATGCCCGCTTCCGCGATCGCGCGGCCCAGCGCCCGCGCAGCCTCCGCATAAGCCGGATCGTTGCCCGGGCTCGATCCGCAAAAAACGCACAACCGCTTCATCACTTTATCCCTTCAGCGCCGCCGACAGCGGCATCGGGCCGTCGCCCAAACTCAGCGCGATCCGGTCCATCATCGTCAGCCGCATATTGTGGAAGCGCGCGATCGTCCCCGGCTCCTTCGTATAGAGCACTTCGAGCGGCTTATATTGTTCGGCCAGCGCATTTTCATCGAGCAGCGAGCGGGCGAAGCGCCTGTAATAATCGCGCTTGCCCCAGATCCGCGCCGCATGCGCGTGCAGCGTTTGGTGCAGCGCATCGCCCGACCAGTCGCGCATCTCCGCGATCATCCGCGCCGTCCGCGCCGCATCGGGGAGCGACGCGCCGGTGACGGGGTGGAACAGGGCGGCGCGCACGCCCACCTTCGCCACCCCCGGACTGCCCGAATCCCAGTACGCCTCGAAATCGCCCCCGGTCGCGATCGGGATGACGCCCGCCTGCCCCCGCGCACTATCCAAAATCTTCCATCCGAAGCGCGCCGCCAGATTGAAGATGCGCTTGGCATAGCCCGGCACGTTCAGCGTCGGATCGCGCCCGTAGCGCACCTCTTCGATAAACAACGTGTCCTTCTCGATCGGCAGGAGCGTGCAATAGCTCAACCCCTCCTCCTGCACCTCGACGCCCGCGTCGATGATCCGCGCGTGGCGCACGCTGTGCGGCCCCGCGAGTTGCAACTCATATCCCACGAACTTGCGCCAGCCGGGATCGAGCAGGTTCAGGTCCGCCCCGCCGCGCGCGTCGATCACGCCCTTCGCCTCGATCCGCGTGCCGCTTTCCATCTCGACCCAGGTGGGGCCGGCGTCGATCACGGTCTTGCCGGTCATGATCGCATCGGGCGGAAGCGTCTCGCGCAGCACCGCGTCGAACCGGTCCGATCGCACCCCGTAAAGCTGCGATCCGATCGTGCGCTGATAGGCCGGGAAGATCACATGCGCCTGCCGCCAGCCATAGCTGATCAGCGGCTCCAGCAGCGGCCGATCGCCCGCGTCGATATCGCTGTCGAGGAAGGACCAGAGGTGGTTGCCGCCCAATGCAGGCCGCCCCTCGATCATCAAAATACGGCGTTCGGGATGCGCACGCTGGCAGGCGAGCGCGAGCAATCCGCCCGACAATCCGCCCCCGATGATGATCAGGTCGTAGGGAGGGTCGCTCGCCATTAACCAACTATGGCGAACGATTGTGCATCGCGCCACCCCGCTGCACCGCAACGGCGAACAATTACGCCAACGTCACAAGATTTTACACCGCCCCGCACCTGTGGACAACGCAGCGCCCGTCCCATAAGGTCCGCTGCATCCCCGGGGGGCCGCGCAGGCGGCTGAGAGGTGCGGCGTTCCGCACGACCCGTAGAACCTGATCCGGTTGAGACCGGCGGAGGAAGTGGACGGCGACGAGCGCGCGCAATCCGTCTTTCTTCGGCATGCGAAGGAATGATTGCGATGGCCGACGTCCCCACCCCCACCGAAATCGGCGTGACCACCGGCCCGATCCGCGGATCGCGCAAGATCCATGTCGAAGGGCCAGGCGGCATCCGCGTCGCGATGCGCGAAATCGCGCTGGAGCCGTCGGCCAACGAACGCCCCGTCCGCGTCTATGACTGTTCCGGCCCTTATACCGATCCCAAGGCCCGCATCGACATTTCGGCCGGCCTCGCCCCCCTGCGCCGCGACTGGATCCTTGGCCGTGGCGACGTGGAGGACTATCAGGGCCGCGCGATCAAGCCCGAGGATAATGGCCTGAAGGGCGTCGATCGTTCGGGCGGCGTCAAACCCTTCCCCAACGTCGTCACCCGTCCGCTGCGCGCCAAGGCGGGGCAGAACGTCAGCCAAATGCACTATGCCCGCCGCGGCATCATCACCCCCGAAATGGAATATGTCGCGATCCGCGAAAATGTCGGCCGCGCCGCGCTGAAGGAAAAGCTGGTCCGCGACGGGCAGGATTTCGGCGCCGCCATCCCCGATTATGTGACGCCGGAGTTCGTGCGCGATGAGGTCGCCCGCGGCCGCGCGATCATCCCGTCGAACATCAACCACCCCGAATCCGAACCGATGGCGATCGGCCGCAACTTCCTGGTCAAGATCAACGCCAATATCGGCAACAGCGCGGTCGCCAGCGACGTCGCGTCCGAAGTCGACAAGATGGTCTGGTCGATCCGCTGGGGCGCGGACACGGTGATGGACCTGTCGACCGGCCGCAACATCCATGACACCCGCGAATGGATCCTGCGCAACTCGCCCGTGCCGATCGGCACCGTGCCGATCTATCAGGCGCTCGAAAAGGTCGGCGGCATCGCCGAGGATCTGACGTGGGATATCTTCCGCGATACCCTGATCGAGCAGGCCGAACAGGGCGTCGATTATTTCACGATCCACGCGGGCGTCCGCCTGCCCTACATCCCGCTGTCGGCCAAGCGCGTCACCGGCATCGTTTCGCGCGGCGGATCGATCATGGCCAAATGGTGCCTGGCGCACCACCGCGAAAGCTTCCTCTACGAACGGTTCGAGGACATCTGCGAGATCATGAAGGCCTATGACGTCGCATTCTCACTGGGCGACGGCCTGCGCCCCGGTTCGATCGCCGACGCGAATGACGAAGCCCAGTTCGCCGAACTCGCCACCCTTGGCGAACTCACGCAGGTCGCGTGGAAGCATGACGTGCAGGTGATGATCGAAGGCCCCGGCCATGTGCCGATGCACAAGATCAAGGCGAATATGGACAAGCAGCTGGAGGCGTGCGGCGAAGCCCCCTTCTACACCCTCGGGCCGCTCACCACCGATATCGCGCCGGGTTACGATCACATCACCTCGGCGATCGGCGCGGCGATGATCGGATGGTTCGGCACGGCGATGCTCTGCTACGTCACGCCCAAGGAGCATCTGGGCCTGCCCGATCGCGATGACGTGAAGGTCGGCGTCGTCACCTACAAGCTCGCCGCCCACGCCGCCGATCTCGCCAAGGGCCACCCCGCCGCAAAGCTGCGCGACGACGCGCTCAGCCGCGCCCGCTTCGAATTCCGCTGGCGCGACCAGTTCAACCTCTCGCTCGATCCCGACACCGCCGAACAATATCACGACCAGACCCTGCCGGCGGAGGGCGCCAAGACCGCCCACTTCTGCTCGATGTGCGGCCCCAAATTCTGCTCGATGAAGATCACCCAGGAAGTCCGCGACTTCGCAGCCAAGCAGAACCAGCCCGCCGACGGATTTTTGGCGGCCGAAGCGGGCATGGCCGAAATGAGCGAGAAATTCCGCGAGAAGGGCGGCGAGATTTACCTGCCGGCGGCGGAGTGAAATTAGTCGTTAGCAACTAACAGGAGTTTATCGCGAATTGTGCTGCGGTTTGCTGCGAAATGCGCTCGCTTGTGATCATTTGGGCAAACCGCTGCCACGTTCCGGATGTCGTCCGATCCGCCTTCGCAAAGCGGAATTATATGGTGCGTTTCTAGATAGATAGCACCGCTTTCCATCACAAAGCCCGCTTCGCCACAAAGTTCGCAATGCCCCGCTGCACGAGACAAAGCAGCTTGACGCACCTCAGCTTTTCGAACGAAACGATTGACCGTTGCGGAGACACGGTCGGCTTGATCGGGCAGGCCGACATCAAATTGATCAACAAACTGATTTTTCGGCTTTCCACGGGCGAGAATAAAATCGCCATTGGTCCGGTCATATTTCAGCACATGCCAGGGTTCGGGATCGAGTTCGCGAAACCTCACCTTCGAAGACTCAGAGTTTGGATCCTCGGTATTCCGCCGATCGCCGTCGAGAACGATAACCCTTACAGGTAGTCCGCCATTCGCAGCGACAGAGACGTCTCTATCAAGCTTTTCGCCGCGCGTGATCCACTGCTGTTTTCCGCCGTTGGCCCGGTGATGCTCCGCATTTGCTCGAAAATTCTCCTGATAGACGATATATCCATCATGCGGTTTCATTATATCATGCCATAGATTGAAGATTACGACCGTCTCCGGCTGTACAAACGACCACTCATAGCAATATTTCGGATTTGCCTTAGCTTTACTTGGTTGAGAGGCTGACTTCAGCCAGTCGGTGACATCAAAGCCAGCTTCCGACACCAAGTCGAAAACCAAACCTTTTGTGCGGGGTTTCATTTGAGAAAGCTGCAAATCCAAATCCATGATCGCCCCCTTCAATAATGATACCGGCACTGCGCCACTTCCAGCGCCTGCGCCTCGGCCTTCCCGCTTACCCGATAGACCAGCCGATGCTCGCGGCTGATCCGGCGCGACCACCAGCCTGACAGGTTGCCGCCCAGCGGCTCGGGCTTGCCCGTCCCGCGAAAGGGATCGCGCAGACACTCCTTGATCAGCGCGTTGATCCGTTCGAGCGTCTTGGCGTCCTCGGCCTGCCAGTGGAGATAATCTTCCCAGGCCGTCTCCGCGAAGACCAGCTTCACGGTTCGATCAGCTCGCGCTCCACGCCTTCACCGGCTTCGAGGCCACGAATGCCCTCCAGCAGCCGTTCGGCATTTTTCGGCGAACTCAGCAGATGCAGCGTCTCTTCGATCGACGCCCATTCGCTTTCGGAGATCAGCACGACATTCTCGGCCTTCTGCCGCGTGATCGTGATCGGCGCGCGATCGGCCGCAGCGCGATCCATCACCGATTTCAGGTTCGCGCGCGCTTCCGAAAAGCTGACCGACTTCATGGCTGATCTCCTTCAGCATAATATGTGCTAAAATCTGTACAATCACAACCCGTCGCTCCAGCGAAGGCTGGAGCCTATTTCTCCCGCCCCGAACGGCACCTTTTGCCCGAATAGCGATAGGCCCCAGCCTTCGCTGGGGCGACGGACACGGTTATGGTCGAGGAATGCCCCATCTCGCCCACATCGCCCTGATCGTCCGCGACTATGACGAGGCGCTTGCCTTCTATGTCGGCACCCTCGGCTTCACCCTGGTCGAGGACACCTATCAGCCTGAGCAGGACAAACGGTGGGTCACGATCCGCCCGCCGGGCGCGCCCGAACACGCGACCACCATCCTCCTCGCCCGCGCCGCCACGCCCGAGCAGGCGGCGTTCGTCGGCGATCAGGCGGGCGGGCGGCTCGGTGCTCGCCATCACCCCGTGATGGCTGCGCGCCTGCGCTCCTGTTCCTGAGCACCGACGATTTCGCCCGCGATCATGCCGCCTTCTTGGCCAAAGGCGTCCGCTTCGTCCGCGAACCCGCCACCCACGATTACGGCACGGTCGCGGTGTTCGCCGATCTCTACGGCAATCTGTGGGATCTGATCGAGTTCGCCCGCTGAGGCGGCGTCACACCAGCCGATCGGCGTTCATCGACTGGTGCAGAATGCGGATGATCAACGCCCGATCCGCATCGGCCGTATAGAAGATGCGGTGTCGTTGGCATGTCAGCGAACGGACGACCGGCTCCAACGCACTATGCACCAGCCCGACACCCGGAAAACTCAATATCCGCCGGAATGCGGCTTCGATGCCGTCGAGATAAGCGATCGCGCCATCCACACCGTGATGCTCGACGCTGAAATCGCGAATGTCGTCGAGATCGGCCTGAGCCTTACGGCTCAGTTCAAGCCGCATTGCGATTACGCAACCCCTGACGCAGTTCCTCTAGATATTCGAACGGATCTTGGTCGCTCTCGCCGGACGCCAGCCCCTCATCGATCGCGGCCTGCAGGCGATCGATCTTCGCCTGCAGTTCCTGATCGCGGCGCACCAGATCGCGCACATAGTCGCTCGTGCTGCTGTATCGCCCTTCGGCGACGCGCCGCTCGCACCAGCTCTTGAGGGCTTCGGGGATCGAGACGTTCATCTGTGCCATGCGGCGATTATAGGAAATTGCGCTAAGATTGTCATCCCAAGGGCCGCGCAGCCTTCAAGCCCGCCTCAAAGCCCCGCCGCCCGCGCCCCCACGAACAGGGCCACGCCGATGCCGATCGCGATGATCAGCAGGCGCATGCCCCCCACCCCGCCGCCGCGCGGCGGATCGGCCACGGGAAGGCTCGCCAGAGGGCGATCGGATGCTGGCTGATCGCGGTTCGGGGCGTGATCGTCGCGCACGACGTAGGTGTCGGCCCATTCGTCGCGCCGCGCCTGTTCGATGATCGCGCGGATGCGGGCCTCGGCGCTCAACGGCGGTTCAGCCATCGGCCCCAATCCAGATCGCGCAACCCGTGTCCGAACCCATGACGTCTCCGCCCGTCCGCGCGAAGATCAGGGCAAAAGCTGCGGCGCGAACAGGGCGAAGTGGCTCCAATATCGCGCGTCCGTATAGGACAGTATCGCCAGCAATCGACTGCGTAGCGCCCGCAATTTCGGCGATTTCATGCCATCATGCCGCAGCGCAAATGCGGCCCCGCCTCAAAAGCCCGCCGCCCGGGCCCCCACGAACAGCAGCGCGCCGATCGCGATCACGGCGATGATCAGGCGGATCACCCCCGCCCAGCCCGTCTCCGGCGCATGGGCCGGCAGATCGCGGATCGCGGCGATATCGTCGGGCACGACATAGGTGTCGGCCCATTCGTCGCGCCGCGCCTCCTCTATGATCGCGCGGATGCGCGCCTCCTGTTCGGCGGTGAACGGCGCTTCAGCCATAAGCCGCCGCCCCGATCCCGCGCTGCATAACCAAGCCCATGACGCCCCCGTCCGTTCGCGCGACGTTCGGCCAGGTCAGTCGCGCAAACAATCCGAAGTGGCTCCGTTATGGAGCGATCGGCATCGCCCGAAATCGCTGTCCTACACGACGCATTTCTGATCCACCCTGGTCCATGAAGAAGCGACGCAACCCTCCGCGCCGGGCCAAGGCGCACAAGCATCCCCCCGCGCCCGCAAAGCCCGCGCGGCCGGGATTCCGATCCTTCACGCCCGTTGCCACGCGCAAGCATGTCAGCGGCTTCACGCCCGAACGGCAGCTGGGCTTTATCGAAGCGCTGGCCGAATGCGGCTGCGTGGAGGAGGCGTGCGGGCGCGTCGGCATATCCGCCACCGCGGCCTATGCGCTGCGCCGGCGGATCGACGCGGTCAGCTTTCGGCAAGCGTGGGAGGCCGCGCTCGATTATGCGGTGCGCCGCCTGTCCGACGCGGTGTTCAGCCGCGCGATCAAGGGCGTCGCCCGCCCGATCTTCTACAAGGGCGAACAGGTGGGCGAGCGGCGCTATTATGACGAGCGCCTGGCCCAGTTCATCCTGCGCTATCGCGATCCCACCCGTTACGGTCGCTTCATCGACAAATTGACCGCGCAGCGCCCGCCCGACGCCGCCGCGATCATGCTCAACATCGCCACCGATCGCGCGATGGAGGCCGCCTATGCGATGGCCGATGGCGAGCCGCCCGAGGATCTGCGCCCGCTCGCCGGCATCGAACCCAGCTTCCCCACCGAGGCGGAGTGGGACGAACAGAGCCGCGCCGCCGAGGAAGCCCGCTACGATTTCGCCGAACGCTTCGCTCCCGGAGAACCGGAGTACGGCGATCGCGATGAGGATTATGCGTGGCTCGATGAATATTCCGACGCCGAGCCAACCCCGCCCGAACCAATAGCGCCCGAACCGGTCCCGCCGCCGCCTTACGAGCCGTGGGTGCCGCCACGGTCCATGCCCGGAACCGGCCCGCGCGTCCGCCTCCTCGGCGGGGACTCACCCTGATTCTGCGGGAAGCGTCTCCGACGCAGACGTAGTGACAACTTTGACAAGTTTCGGCCCGATGACCTGATCAGCGAACCGCCATTTTCACTCCAGCGAGCGCCGGCACCGCCACCGGCGACGGCCCCATCGCGTCCACCCGCTTCCACGCCTGTTCGTGGAAGTAGAAAGCGACCGCGTTGATACACGGTTCGATCAACGCGATCCCGCCCGCCAGCGCCACCGATCCGGTCAGCACGTAGGCCACCGTGAAACCCACGGTCAGGTGGATCGACAAATAGGTGAAGGTCTTGATCAGATCGCGGTTCATCGTCGGCGTCCTGTGGAGGAGACGCCCATTTATTGCGAATGGCTCGCAATTACGAACGAACAATCTCGCTCACTCTGATCGCCCTACTCAATCCTCCCCCGCCAGGGGGAGGTGGCGCCAAAGGCGACGGAGGGGGAGGACACGAAGAACAAGAGCTGGCCGCCGCCCTCCCCCTCCGTCAGCTGCGCTGCCACCTCCCCCTGGCGGGGGAGGATCAGGAGCCAAACGCCGAACGCCGCCGCCTCCGGTTGGGGAGACGACGGCGCCGGTACGACCCTCTCGGGTCAGGGGTTGATAGGTTTAGCCCTGATAGACCGGGCGGAAGCCGGTGCGCGGGCGGGCGGCGGGCTTGCGGACCGTGATGTGATCCGTGGTCCGGCGTTCGGCCGCAGCAGCCGGGATCGGCGCCGAGGGTTCGAACGTCTCGACCGGCTTGCCCTCGCGGGCCATCCGCTCGCGGCCGTCATAGAAGCTGGCGACCTTGAGCCGCTTCTTGAGCGACAGCGACGGGTTCTCCGGCGTCGGCCCGCGATAGGCGGCCTGCGTGTGGCGGCCGAAGCGCGAGATGTCGAAGCCGTTCGGCAGTGTCGTCACCGGGCCATCGATGGCGGCGCCGGTAGGTGCGGTCGCCACGGCATGCGCACCCGACTGGGTATCGCCCGCCATCAGCGGCGCGGTGAAGCCCGGCGTCGCGGCGGCAGCGGTCACGTTACCGGCCATCGGCGCGGCAGCGGGGGCCGGGGCGGCGAGGGTCTCGTCGGCATAGACGACATCCTCGTCATCGCGGCGGCGACGGGCAAAGGCATAGGCGCCACCGCCGATCAGGATCAGGCCCAGGGCCACGCCACCGGCGATCGGCAGAGCCTCATCCATGTCGACCGTCGTGGTCGACTGGACCGGGGCAGGCGCCGGGTTCGGATTGGCGCGCACCACAGGGGCGGGCGCCGGCGGCGCCGCAACCGGGGCGGCGGCGACCGGTGCGGGAGCAGCCTCAGCCGGCGCGGCGGTCCGCGTCGTGCGGGTCTCGGTCCGCGTGGTCGTCGTGGTGCGGCGTGTCGGGGCGGGGGCGGCCGCAGCCGGCTCCTCCTCAACGGTCGTCGCGGCGACGGCCGGGGCGGGTGCGGGGGTCGGGGCAGCAGCCGGCGGGGCGGCCGCGGCGGCCTGGCTCGGCGTGCCGATGATCGGCGCGGTCACGACACCGCCGGCGGGTGCCGGGCTGGTGGCGGGAGCCGCCGATTGAACGGCCGGAGCCGGCGTCGGCGCAGCGGCCGGGGCGGGCGCCGGGGTTGCGGTCGCGGCGCTTACGGGCGGCGGACTCACCATCGGTGCGTCGGCGCTCTGGGCCAGCGACGGGGTTGCGGACAGGGCCAGGACAGCGGCAATCGCGGTCAGGCCGGGGCGAAGCGAAAGCTGATCGTACCTCATGTCCCAACCAACCCTGTCGCCCACGAAACGGGTTCGCCCATTGGGACGAGATGACATGAGTCAAAGACGAGACGAGCCGAAACGTGACCTACTGAACGCTCAAGGCCCGATTCGCGGCCTTGGCGCAATCGGCGTCGGCGGCCACCGGCTCCTGCTTGTCGGCGATCGCATCGCCGATCATCGACAGGATCCCGCCGACCGATTTGGCCTTTTCAGGCAGCTCGATCTGCGGCCGCTTGATCGTGCCCGCAGCACCAATCGTCCCCTGCAGGCGCAGCAGGCTGTCGCCCTTGGGCGCGCCGTTGACCGCGAAGGACATCCGTTCGGTCTTGAGATCGATCGTCCCCTTCGCCTCGGTCAGCGCACGGTGACTGTCGATCAGCACCGGGTTCGCCCGCGCGATCCCGCCTTTGATGTCCAGCCGCGCGACCAGACAGCGCAGCTCGGTGCGCTTGTCCTTGTCGGTGGTCAGCCCGCGGCCGACATCCTGCCCCAGAAGCGACGCCGTCCGCGCCCCGATCGTCCCGCCGCGCGCCACCAGCGACACTGCGCCGTCGCCCCGCCCGATCGCTTCGCGCACCGTCAGCCCGCGCCCGGATACGCGCGCGCGGCCGGTCAGCGGCCCTTCAATCGTCTCGGGCAGGAAATCGGCGAAGCTGGCGCGGTCGATATCCAGCGCCACTGTCAGCCTGGGCGGCCGCCCGCCCCGCTGGTCGACGATGATGCGCCCCGCCATGACGCCGTGGGTCAGCCCCAGCCGCAGCGGCGCGATCTCCAGCCGGCTGCGATCGACCATGATCACCGCGTCCAGGCTGCGGATCGGCGACGGCCCCGGCCACATCAGCCGGTCGACCTTCACCGCCAGCCGCCCGTCGGTGCGCCGCACATTGTCCAGATCGATCGCGGTATCGGGGATCAGCCGCAGCCCGAAGCGCGCCCGCTTCGCCGCCGCCCTGGCCAGCCCCGCGTCGGACGCAATATCGTCGAAGGCGAAGCGGCGCGCATGGATCCGCCCGTCGATCCGCGTACGCCCGTCACGCTTCACGATGGTCGCCTCCCCCGCAATGTCCGATCGGCCGATCGTGCCTTTAAGGTTGCTCACCTTCCAGTCGGGCCGGTCGCGCCGCACATCGGCGGTCAGGCGCACCGGCTGCGTGCCCATCAGTCCCGCCTCGATGATCGCATCTATCAGCCGCAGATCGTCCGCCCGCGCGGTCGCCCTGGCGTTCAGGTGATTGATGTCGAGGGGACGATCCATGCGCCCTGCAAAGGTCATCGCAATCGCCGGCCCGTCGATCGCCGCGCGGAACGGCCAGGCCCGCCCCGCCACGATCGGCGCGCCCGTCGCGGTCAGGGTGACAGGGTTGCGCTTCACATGGCCGGTGCCCGCGATCCGCACGCCCTGCGCGCCTGCGCTCAGCAGCACGTCGAAATCGCGATCCCGCTTCGCATCATCATAGGTCACGCGCAGATTGCGGACCTCCAGCCTGCCCAGATCGGGGCGCCCGCTCGATCGCTCGGGCGGCGGCTTCGGCCCGTCGCGCCAGTTCTCGCGCCCGTCGGGCATCCGCACGAAGCGCAGCCGGCCGCCGTCCACCGTCACCTCGCTCGGCGCGAATCGGCCGGTCAGCAGCGCCCACACCGAAAGGCGCACCCGCGCCCGATCAATCCGCGCCAGCTCCCCCGCCCCTGCCCAGCGCGCCTGCGGCAGCCGCACGCCGCGCGCCTCGACGATGGGATGGAAGGAGAAGCCGTCGACCCTCTCGAGCGCCGCGATTCGCGCCGGCTGCCCGTAATGATGCGACAAGGCCCGCTCTGCCGGGCCGCGCAGCAGCCCCCACGGAAAAGCAGCCAATATGAGGAGGAACAGCGCCACCGCCGCTCCCAGACTACCCGCCACGATCCACGCCCGCCGCGCGGGCACATCTGTTTTATGGTTCACGGTGGCTCATACGCGCAAAGCGTCGGAGCGTTCCTGAATCAGCGTCGGGAAAATGGCGCCCGATTGGGACGCGATTCGGTCCATCCGGCCAAACCCCGTCGGGGAAGTCCGGTGAACCATATTATCGCTATAAGGATGGTGCCCAGGAGAGGACAGAGCGCCCATCTCCCCAAAACCCTTTAATTCCGGGCCTGGACCGGCGCGGCACAGTGTCAACTTTGTACGGCCGCTTGTACCGCGTTACCGCTCCCGATCAAGGGCGCATAGGGGCCTTTTCCGTGCCATATCCTCTTCCTGAAAATAAATATCGCCCCTCAATAATATTCTGCACTTGCGGACAAACTGCTGCACACCCGTCCGCCCGAATGAGAGCAATTGGCGTTTAAGGTCATCTGCAAGAGTGGAATGTCCGCAGATGCAGAACATTAGAAGCGTGCATGCACTATTGACGTCAAATCAAAGCCAATGCTGGATACGCGGACTCCCGTAGCGGAGGGGCACAAGCACAAAGGTCTAGACATGGGGAAGCTCGACAAGCGGGACTACACGCCGCTTAATGAAGGACGTGTGTATTACATGGGGGACGGGCTCTTTCTGGTGGCAAAGGAGGGCGATGGCAGAGGCCAAAGCGTCGTCGTGGCCTATGAAGACGTACAGGCCCTCAGGGACAGCAAGGCCACCGCGCTGAAGCTCACAGACGGCACCGCGCAGAGCATGGGCGACGGAATGTGGCTGATTACGCAATTCGACGAACTGTCTCGGGATACGCAAGATGTCACGCTGACGGGGCAGGACTGCGAGACCATTTTGACCACATACGCCTATGCGGCGCCCGCCGCTGACCGTTTGGCGGCCTGACGAGGTTAGGGACCGATGTTCCTCGCTTGGTCGATCGCGGAAGCATGGGACTGGTTCGTAAACCTCCCGTACCTCGGCGGCATCATCCTCGGCGCTCCTCTCCTGCTCGGTGTCCTCGTCATAATCGAAGAGGACAAGAGGAAACGCAGGTGAAAAAAGAACCCCTCCAAGCCGGACCGGGTAGGGTCTAGCTGGAGGGGTTCAGTTTTGGGGCTCTTAGTAGCCGGACGGGTCGGCGGGTTCGATCATGTTGGTCCCGAGGATACCCCCGAGCACCCTACCGCCTTGCTGGACGGCACGGGCGGCGTTCTGATCCACGAGAGTCCTGCGGGCACGTTCGCGGCCAACGTCGCGCATTGCGGCCTGCAAGAGGTCGGGGTGCCTAATCCCGAGGACGTCGGCGATGAAGGCATCAGCCTCCGTTCCGGTCCTGTCGCCCTTTAGAAGGGCGCGGCCAGCCGAAAGCAACCCGCCGGGATGACCCGACACGATTTGGACAAGACTACCCGCCGCATCGGCAATGGCCCGTTCCTGTTCCTCGATATTGGGCGCAACGTCGCCGTTCACGCCCCGGATCGCCTGATAGGTCCGTGAGGCGTCCTGCTCCGCGTCCAGGCGCTCTAGGAGCCGTCCGGAAGCCTCTGGGCCGTGAGCCGCCGTGAGAGCCTCTCGCCGCTCCAGAGTGCCTCCCAGACGCCGTGCGGGATCGCCATAGTCGGGCACTGCCCTGACATCCGCTGCAAGCCCTGAACGGTGCCCCAGCCGGAAGTGCCCCACCTGTTCAGGCGTCATAGCCGCCATGCGGTTGCCAATTTCCGCAGCGTCCGAGGTGGCAAGCTCCTGCCCCAACTCCAGCGCCTTGCGGGACTGAACCGGGCCACCGTAGGCATCCCGTGCCGGCTTCCAGTGCGGGTTGAGACCCTCGGGCGGAATGGACGTTCCCGTCCCAAAGTCCTCACCACCGTCCATGATCGACAGAAGACGAGCACGGATTGAGGCAGCCCCTCGGGCATGCCGCTGGACATCGGGCGTAGCGAAGGGTGATCGTCCCGCAAACACTTCCTCGTCAAGGGACGACTTGGCCCTGTCGTAGAACTTCATCCCCGGTACGGGACCCAGCGAGAATGATCCGTCCGCCGCTTCCACTAGCCCCTGCCGGAGAGGCTCTAGGCCTTCATCTTGGAGACTGGTTGCAGCGTGACGCATGGCGCGATTGCCACCCGGACGGGAGAACAACTCCTGAAGTTCTCGGGTGAGCGGGATCGGCTGAGCGTCGCTCAGGTCAAAGAGGGGCCCCGCAACCCGTTTGGCCTCTTCCGTGAGCGCCCGTGCTTGCGCTTCAACGTTCCCGACAGGGCCCAACGTCGCGCCGATGTGCCCCGTGGCCCTTTCAGCCGCCTGGGCCTGCCGCTGATCGATCGCGCGGCGGACCGCAGAGACGGCGGGTCCGGGGGACCGGACGGCAGTGCGGAAGCCGCTCCGGACCGGCTCGCTGATATCAGCCGCCACTGCAGGAACGCCCATCTGTTGCCGGCGGGCGACCTCAGGGGCGACTTGCGCCGGCCTCATGGGCCCGCCGGTAACCGGGTGGGGAGCCTCACGGATCATGCGGTCCAGCCGCTGATTTCCTGCGGCCTGCCCACGGTCCCGGGCGAGTTGCTGGCCCTCGCGGTTGATGACGGTTCCCGCACGGCCCGGAAGGGAAGCGCCGACACGCTGGAGGCCCCTGCCCGCAGCACTGACAACGGGCTGGATGATCGGACGCAAGGGGGCGGCCGTAGCACTGGCGATCCTGCCGGCCACCGGGAAGGCCCCACCGGTCATGGCTCCGATAGCTCCCGACGAGACCGCATCTGCCACCCGGTCCGACACGTTGTCAGCCTTGGACGACATCAGCCCCGAGGCCACCCCGTAGGCCCCGGCGGTCTTCACGCCTGCATACGCCTTCTGGCCGAGCGAAGCCCCACGAGCGATGTTGGCCCCCGGCAGAAGCACGCCAGCCGCCATGCCGCCAAACTGGGCCGCGCCGGACAGATAGGGATGCTCCTGCGTCGTGGCCTTATTCTGGGCCTCTTGGTCCCGCTGGCCCGCCGAGTAGCTCGCCATCGGCTCGAAATCGACCTCGTCCGAGAAGGGAGCTTCGGCGGCGTTCACTAGGGCCTTGCCGGCACCCGAGAGGAACCCCGAGGAACCGGGAAGGACACCCTCCGCGAAGTTGCCTGCGAGGCCCCGCGCAGTCCGGAGGGCGGAGCTTGGCGGAGCCTTGGGGAGCCCCTTAGGATTGCCTCGGCTCCAGCCGTGGGCGATCTTGGCGGCCTTCTGCGGGTCGTTGGTCCGCACGTCGACCTTGCGACCGTCTGCGAGGGTGACGGTGATCATTTCGCCACCCCCTTCGCGAACGGTTTCCAGCCGAGACCGCCTGCGAGGGCCGCGCCCCCAGCAAGGGTGCTCAGAAGGCCCGCCCCGCCACTGGTCGTTTGAGTGCCCGTCGTGGTCCCGGATTGCCCCCAAGGATTGCCACCGATTATCTGGTAATACCGATCTAGGAGGTCCGCTTCTCGGGTGTCCTCGCCCTGCCACTTCTTGTAGTCGGCATCGGCCTGACCTTGACGGTCCGCCTGCTCGGCCAGATTGGCTCGGTTGAGGACGTCATAGGCGCCGTAGCCAGCCTGTGCGCCAGCCCCGAGGGCGCTGATGCCCATGCCTGCTAGGCCCGTGTAGGCGTTCGCGGCCGTGCCGAGCGCCGAGAGCTTCGTCGAGCGGTCCGAGGAGGCCAGCGAGAGGCCGCGGTCGTATGCCTGCCCGCGAACGGTGGCTGCATTGTCGGCCATGCGATCCGCAGCGCCGCGCTCGGCGATACCGGACGCGACACCTGCTCGGGAGCTGTTGATGTTGCCGGTCGCCGAGGCCACGCGGTTGATCGTCGGAAGCGTCTGCTCGTTGAGCTGGCGGGACACGTCACGGTTGACAGCGTCGATCTGGCCCGAGAGGTACGGGTTGTCCGCGTACTTGCTCGCCGCAGCGATGTTCTCCGCCGTCGCGTCGCCATTGGCGAGCTTCAGGAAGTCGTCGATCGACGTGCCGGCCTTCGATGCGTGGCCGGAGAGGTCCGCACCGAGGGCGGAGAGGCGGCCGGCGGTATCGAGGCCCGTGCCAGACGCGAAGGCCTTCATGGACGAGAGGTCGCTCTTCGCGGCGTCACTCATGCCTGCGTACAGGTCGCCCTGATAGAACGGGGTGCCCGTCTTGCTATCGTATAGGCTTTGCGCACCGTCGAATGCCGACTGGAGATAGGGTTCCTGGAACTTCGAGGGCCCGGTGTCCGTGGTGCTGGTCGATTTGGTCTTCTGAGAACCGCCGAAAAGGCCGCCCATTAACGGTTATCCTTGAGGGCATAGGAACCGCAGACGCCAATTGAGGGGGACGTGGGAAGATTTTCGAAGGGTGGGCGTAGTGCGCCGGGGGCGAACAGTGCGCCGTTAATCATGTCGTGGGTCCTGATTGGTAAGGTAGAAAGCTGGGCCTGCCCGGCTCACGCCCATGCGGTCGAAGTCTCGCGGGGACTTCTTTCCGCCTTCAGTGCGAACGAGGGCGGTGATGGGGAACGGGATCGCCATTGGGCTAACCGCGAATATCGCTGCACGGCAGCCGTCCTGGTCCCAAATCGGGGCCGTGGGATCGAAGGTGGGCCGGATGTCGACGAGGTCATTGCCGGCACCACGGCGGGCAGTCCCATCCGCGCGGAAGGTCATTGGGTTCTGGCCGCCGCCTTTGCGGGCAATGTAGCCGTGCAGCGGGAAGCCCGCAGGGGAACCCTTAGTGCCCGGCAGCGGGCAGAGGGTGACAGACCGGCCGGAGAGGGTCCGGGCGGCCTTTTGAGGATCGAAGGTCAAAGGTATTCAGCTGGAGGGTTGATGGGACCACACGCGGCGTCTGTGATTGGAGGACCCAGCAAGGAGGACGGCGTGCGCGTGGTGCTGCATATGTCAGCATTAAGGCTGCAGCTGACTTCAACGGCTGTGCGTATGCCTACACTAATCAGCCCAGATGGGACCCGGAGGGACCCTGGCCGAAAACTGTGGGCACCCTTCGGACACGGCAGGAAATCGCTCCGCCAAGGGAACCTTAGAGGCCGGCATGGGACCCAATGGGACCCTAAAATAATCGGGTAGCCGGCTGCGCAGAAAACTCAGGGAATGCGGCGTTTCATTTGGGGTCCGACGCTCGCGTTAGCGGTCGAGCGAAGCCGCCAATTACGAACCGTGTTTGTGTTTGGCCGGCTGGGGGAACCCGCAGCGGCTGAAGGGGACCCATAGGGACCCAATCGGCGACAGGGACCTTAGGCCCAGGAAGCGGCGGAAATGCTGGAGGCGTAGTTGTCGGACCGGGCCAATGCCCCACCGAAGAGTGGGGGCCTCCCCCCTGCGCCACATTGCGGGATTGCGGCGGTTCCGGGCGGCCAGACATTCGGCTTCATTGCGGTGTCTTATTTAGGCAATACAGTGTTGAGGTCAGTGCGGTGATCAGCGTCGTGGGCGTCTTGTACTCGGAGCTTGACAACACTTTACAAATCCATCTAACGCTCGTCAGACAGATTTGCACGAGGCGAAATATGACGGACAGAGCAGTAGCCTACTACCGTGTCTCGACGGCCCGCCAGGGTGCCTCGGGGCTCGGCCTTGAGGCCCAGCGGGCCGCCGTCGAGACCTTGTGTGCCCAACGGGGGTGGGACCTGATCGCTCCACCCTTTCAGGAAGTCGAGAGCGGCAAGCGGGCGGACCGGCCCGAACTGGTCAAGGCTCTTGAGCGGGCACGGCTGACGGGAGCGCGACTGGTGATTGCAAAGCTGGACCGCCTTTCCCGCGATGCTGCCTTCCTCCTGACCCTCCAGAACAGCGGCGTCCGCTTCGTAGCTGCGGACATGCCGGACGCTAATGACCTCACCGTGGGCATCATGGCCCTCGTGGCCCAGCAGGAGCGCCGGTTCATCTCAGAGCGGACCAAGGACGCCCTTGCAGCCGCCAAGGCCCGTGGGGTCCGGCTGGGCAATCCCAACGGTGCCGCTGCATTTCGCAGGGCCGGCAAGGGGACCACCGCAGCCCTAGAGGCGGTAGCGTCTTACGCCGGTGATCGCGCAGAGAGCCTGCGAGGCACCGTGGAGGCCCTGCGGGCCCAAGGGACCACTTCTCTCGCAGGGATCGCAGAGGCCCTTAATGCCGATGGCATCGTGACTGCCCGAGGGGGGCGTTGGCATGCTTCATCCGTCCGCAATCTTATGGCCCGGCTGGGCGCTCAGGAGACCGCCAAGTGACCGCGAAGGGTAAACAGTGGGCGACCCGCACCCTTCTCATTGACGAGGTCCGGGAGCATGCGAACTTTCAGCTACGGGCGAAGGGGATTGACCGCCGCCACGCCACGAAGCTCGCGAGAGAGCTGGCGGCAGGCAAGACCCTACCGGCCCTCAAGGTCGCCCATGTCGGCAAGGTGCTGTATCTCGTTGACGGCTTCCACCGCTTAGAGGCCCATCGGAGCCACGGGTCCCGCACTGTGACCGCGGAGGTTGCCCGCATGAGCCTTCAGGAGGCCCGAGAGGAGGCTGAGAAAGCCAACACCAAGCACGGGCTCAATCTCAGCCGGAAAGACCGGCAGGTCCTTTGGGACGCCTACATCGCGGATGGGCGCCAAGTGGACCCGATGGGGGAAACTAAGTCCTCCCGCGTGATCGAGGCGGAGCTTGATGGCATCTACAGCCGGGAAACGATCCGCATGCGCCTAAAGGCAATGGGGCTCACGTTGAACGAGGGTGAGGGCTTCAAGACTTGGGAGCCGGAGGGCCACGCAACCGAGGAGGAGTTGGCAGAGGAAGCCGCCGACGAGGCGACATCCTGTCTTCACAAGTTTGGCGCAATCTTCAGCCAACTTGAGGACGGTGATCAAGCAAGGCTCTTAGGGGCCGCCAGGACACTCGTGGAAACGCTAGAGCGCGGGGAGGACCCCCATGCCGTTCTGGATAAACTGGCGAACCCTTTGGGGATTTGAGGGCCGATAGGGGCGTTATCGGTTCCAGCCGGCACAACCCCCGTTCTACAAGGATTTTAAGGTCTTGCAGTGACAAGTTTGCCATGCAGGGGAGAGTATCAATTCCCGCTGTAAGTGTGGGGGCTCTACAGTTATCCTACCGTCCGCTGCGGGTGTGATTAAGCCCCCTCGCTCCGGCGGGGGAGAGGGTAGCGGCCAAACGCCCCTGCCACCCGCAGCGAACCAACGGCTTTGCAACGCCCTCCGCGATCATGCTTGGCTTATCTCGCATCAGGCCGTTAGCGCCGATCGGGTGCGGGCTTTCTTTGCGGCTCTTGAGGACGCTGTGGGGGCCGCTCTGGCCCGGCGGTAGGCTGATGGGGCGAAGGAGCTTCTGGCGCTTCGGAAGGGGCTGAAAGCGGACACAGCGGTCCACTAGGCGGCTGGCGGTACCAAGTGTTTCAGGTCGAGCCCAGGATGCGTAATCGTCTCTAGAGCAGCCTGAAGCTGGAATATCGTGAAGCCGTTGCCATAGGACGCTTCCGATCCCGTCACCCGCCTCCCCGCCAAGGCCTGACCTTCTGCACGTCCATGCAATCCAGCGGCCTTCAGGCGGTCCTCAAAACCATGACGGAAGCTGTGCATCCCGAGCTTAGTTCCCGCGAAACCCTTCTCTGCCACGAGGGCCGCGAACCATTGGCCGAGTCTCGCCCCCCATTGGCTCCGGCTGTTCGCCTTTGCGTCTGGGAAAATCAAATCACCCGGCCGAGCAACCTTGCGTCGTGCTGCGATGAAGTCGGGCAGCCCCAGCCGGATCAGCTCAGAATGGACAGGCAAGTCCCGCCGGCTTTCCGCGTTCTTGAGCCTTCGTCCCTCGTAAGGCCGCACGCGCAGCGCCGGGACGCCCTCAAGCGCCTCATAGTCCATGAGCCGCAAGCCGGCGATTTCCCCCAGCCTCATCCCCGTAAAAAGAGCGATAAGGGGTACCCAATACCGTCCGGGCTTCGCCATGCCCCACGAGGGTCGGCGATCCCACGGCGAGGCCGCAAAGAGCTTTTGGAGCTGCTCTAAGGTAAAGGGGTCGCGCCGGTCCCTTGCCGCCACGGGATCAACCGCCGCGAGCTTGGCAAACGGGTTCTTGTCTGCCCAATCCTCAGCAACCGCCCAACCGAACATGGACGCGATGTGCACCATGTAGCCCCGATTTACCGTGTTCGGGTTCAGCAACGGCAGGCCCAACCGCTTCGCCTTTTCGATCGCGGCGGGGACCGAAAGGCCCCGCAGCTCCTTCCGCTTCCCAATGCCGGCGGGAAGGGACTTTACGGTCTCAAAGACCTGTCGGGCATCCTCACGGAGGATTGAGCGAACATCACGATCGCCGACCGCAGCTACCAAGACGCGAATGACCGGCACGATTGCTGAGCGCGTCGACTCACTCCAGCCGTCCCATTTTGCCTTCTGGTAGGCGTCAGCTAGGTCCTGAACGGTCTTTGCGTCCTGGACTGAGGGAACCGCGTTAATCTGCGGCTTCGGCAACGCGACGGGCGTGGGGACCAGCTCGCCGCCTATGCGCCGCAGGATGGCCTGCCAGCTCTCGATTTGGGCATCGTGAAGCGCCACAACATACTCGGGGAAACCAGCCGTCTCCAAATCCACATTGTAGCCGTGTGTGGCGGCATGTTCTGCTGCGGTCGCTCCCCAACCTTCCAAAATGCCTTCAAGGTCGCCAAGCCCGCGCAGCTCCATCGCTTCCGCCAGTTCATCGGTGACGTGCGCCCGCAGATCGGCTTGAGCTTGGAGTTTGCGATCACGAGAGCGAGGGGCCCACCGGACCTCTTCGTCGAGCGCAAGGTCATCCACCTGCCAGTTGACGATGAGGTATTGCACTAGCTCGGGCGTCAATCGGTCGACGCGGCCTGAGGCTTCCTGCATGGCGACTCGGCGTGCAGCGGTAGCTTGCCGGACCTCGCGCTCGTACTGCTGCTCAGCCTCCAGCCGCTTCCGCTCTGCCTTTGGGTCTCGGAGGTTGGTCGAGCCAAGTGACACCTTCAGCTCGCGACGCGGCTTCGCCAAAAATGGCCGCAAGGACGGTTCAAAGGCCCGCCGATAGGAGAGCCTACCGGTCGCAGGGTCTTTCTGAATGTGTCGGTTATTCACGATCAAACCCATGCCTTCGCGTCCCGGATTTTGTACCGGCCAAAGAGGCGTAAGTCACGGAAAACAGGGTTTTTGTCACGCGATCAACGACTTAGAAAGCCGTTGGTGCCCAGGAGAGGACTCGAACCTCCACGGCCTTGCGGCCACTGGCACCTGAAGCCAGCGCGTCTACCAATTCCACCACCTGGGCATCCGGAGCGGAGCGCGGCTGATAGTGGCGGCGGTTGCGCCTTGTCAACAGCTTCTGTCGCGGGCAATGCGTGCGGCGACAATATCCATGAGGTTTGCGACAATGAGCCGGTTGGTCACGCTGTTCGGCGGAGGCGGTTTTCTGGGCCGCTATGTGGCGCAGGAGCTGCTGAAGGCAGGCGCGCGGGTGCGCGTGGTGGAACGGGATCCGCGCAAGGCGCTGGCGATCAAGCCGCTGGGCGGGCTGGGCCAGACCCAGTTCGTTTCGGCGGACATCACCAAGCCGGCGAGCGTCGCCCGCGCGATTGCGGGCAGCGATTCGGTGGTGAACCTGGTCGGCATCCTTTCGGGCGACTTCAAGCGCATCCATGTCGAGGGTGCGGCGAACGTGGCCAAGGCCGCCGCCGATGCGGGCGCGACCGCGCTGGTCCACATTTCCGCGATCGGCGCCGATCCGGAGAGCGCGTCGGCCTATGGCCGCACCAAGGGCGAGGGCGAAGCGGCGGTGAAGGCCGCTTATCCCGCCGCCACGATCATCCGCCCGTCGATCCTGTTCGGGCAGGAAGACGATTTCGTGAACCGCTTCGCCGCGATGCAGGCGATGCCGATCGTGCCGGTGATGCGCCCGACCGTGAAGTTCCAGCCGGCCTGGGTGGCCGACGTCGCCCGCGCGATCGCGGCCGCGGCGCTCGATCCCGCGACCTATGGCGGCCAGACCTACGAACTGGGCGGGCCGGAACAGATCACGATGCAGGGCCTGCAGGACTTCATCGCGCGCGAGACCGGGCGCGAGCCGACCTTCGCCCCCATCCCCGACGCGATCGGCGGCATGGTGGCGACCGTGGCCGGCCTGCTGCCCGGCGCGCCGATCACGCGCGACCAGTGGGCGATGCTGCAGACCGACAATGTCGCGACCGGCAACGGCTTTGCCGCGTTCGGGATCGATCCGACCCCGATGGACGCGGTGGCCCCCGCCTGGCTGGTGCAGTTCAAGCCCCGCGGCCGCTTCGCCCCGGCGCGCGCCAAGCCGGCCGCCTAAGGCGTGCCGTTCCTCGTCATCCTGTTCCTCGGCATCGTCGAGGGACTGACCGAGTTCATCCCCGTCTCCTCGACCGGGCACCTGATTCTGGCCGGTGAGCTGGTGAAGGTGCCCGAGGGCAGCGAGACGTTCGACATCGTGATCCAGCTGGGCGCGATCCTGTCGGTGCTCGTGGTCTATCGCGCGCGCTTCGCCGCGGTGCTGGCGGGGCTGGGGCGGCGCGATCCGGCGTCGATCCATTTCACCCGCAACGTCCTGCTCGGCTTCCTGCCGTCCGCGGTGATCGGCGCGGTCGCCTATTCGGCGATCAAGGCGCTGCTCAATCAGCCGATCGTGGTCGCGATCGCGCTGCTGGTCGGCGGCGTCGCGATGCTGGCGATCGAACGGATGGCGAAGCGGATCACGACCGAGAGCGTCGAGGGGATGGGCTGGCGCACCGCATTGGGCATCGGCTTTGTCCAGTGCATATCGATGATCCCCGGCGTCAGCCGATCGGGTGCCACGATCATGGGCGCGCTGCTGCTGGGCGTCGAGCGCAAGACGGCGGCCGAATATAGCTTCTTCCTGGCGATCCCGACGATGCTGGGCGCGACCACGCTGGCGCTGTGGAAGGCGCGGCATGAGCTGGGCGGCGATCAGATCACCGATATCGCGCTGGGCTTCGTTATTTCGTTCGTCGTCGCGATCGTGGTGATCCGCTGGTTCCTGGCCGTGGTGACGAAGCGCGGATTTGGGCCATTCGCCTGGTATCGAATCGTGGTGGGCGCGGCGGCTTTGATCTGGCTCTTGGCACGATAAGGTCCACATCGGACCCATTGGGAGAGCGACTTGTCGCGAATGATTCACAATAAGTCGCTTTTCCCCAGATATTAGGTAAGCAAAGCTTACTCATTGCGCGGATTGCGCGTGACTCCGGCGGTTTCCTGTGAGAATGGGCGCGCCATGAGGGAGCGCATTCATGGCCAATGAACCGATGCTGAAGTTCGTCGTGCGGGGGCAGGATTATCCTGTCAAACGCGACGCATCCGATCGCACCGCCGATTTTGGCGAGATCAGCGCACGTTATAATGACGAAGCGGCAGGCGAGCAGGCTTCGCGCTGTTCGCAGTGCGGCGTGCCTTACTGCGCGACGCATTGCCCGCTGCACAACCATATTCCGGACTGGCTGCGCCTGACGACCGAAGGGCGTCTGCGCGAGGCCTATGAACTGTCGAACGCGACGTCGACCATGCCCGAAATCTGCGGCCGCATCTGCCCGCAGGACCGGCTGTGCGAAGGCAATTGCGTGATCGAATTCTCCGGCCACGGCGCGGTGACGATCGGGTCGGTCGAAAAGTACATCACCGACACGGCCTGGGAAAATGGCTGGGTCGAGCCGGTGCGCGTCGGCCCCGCAAAGGGCCAGTCGATCGGTGTGATCGGCGCCGGCCCCGCGGGCCTGACCACCGCCGAACTGATGCGCGCGCGCGGTTACGAGGTGCACGTCTATGACCGTCACGATCGCGCCGGCGGCCTGCTGACCTACGGCATTCCCGGCTTCAAGCTGGAAAAGGACGTGGTGATGCGCCGCGTGAAGCGGCTGGCCGATGCGGGCATCGTCTTCCACAACAGCTTCGAAGTCGGCCGCGACGCGACCCTCGACGAGCTGCGCGGGCGGCACGACGCGCTGCTGATCGCCACCGGCGTTTACAAGCCGCGCGCGATCAAGGCGCCGGGCGTCGGCGCGCCGGGCGTGGTCGATGCGCTCGACTATCTGATCGCGTCGAACCGCAAGGGCTTTGGTGACGCGGTCGAAGCCTATGACAATGGTGGGCTCAACGCGGCGGACAAGAATGTCGTCGTGATCGGCGGCGGCGATACCGCGATGGACTGTGTCCGCACCGCGATCCGCCAGGGCGCCAAGTCGGTCAAGTGCCTCTACCGCCGCGACAAGGCCAATATGCCGGGTTCGCAGCGCGAGACGAAGAATGCCGAGGAAGAAGGCGTCGAGTTCGTGTGGCTCTCCGCCCCCGAAGCCTTCGACGGCACCGATGCGGTCAGCGGCGTGCGCGCGATCAAGATGCGTCTGGGCGCGCCCGACGCTTCGGGCCGCCGCGCGCCCGAGCCCGATCCGGGCAGCGAGTTCCGCCTCGACGCCGATCTGGTGATCAAGGCGCTGGGCTTCGACCCCGAGGAACTGCCGCACATGTTCGGCGCGCCCGATCTGTCGGTAACCCGCTGGGGCACTTTGCGCGTCGACCACAAGACGATGCAGACCAGCGTCGAGGGCGTGTTCGCCGCGGGCGACATCGTGCGCGGTGCCTCGCTGGTCGTCTGGGCGATCCGCGACGGCCGCGATGTGGCGGAACGCATGCACGCCTTCCTGAAGGCGAAGAAGGCCGCTTCCCCTGCGAAGGTGGCGGCATGACGATGGATTTTGGAAGGGATGGCGCGATGAGCCACACCGAGAACGAATGGATGGCCGGCGAGCGTGAGCGTCTCGCCCGCGAAGGCATGTATCGCCCCGAATATGAAGGCGACGCCTGCGGCGTGGGCCTGGTCGCGGCAACCGACGGGAAGCCGTCGCGGCGCGTGGTGGCGGCGGCGATCGACGCGCTGAAGGCGGTGTGGCATCGCGGCGCGGTCGACGCCGATGGCAAGACCGGCGACGGCGCGGGCATCCATGTCGACCTGCCCGTCCGCTTCTTCGACGATGCGATCGAATATGCGGGGCACAAGCCGCGCCCGAACCGGCTGGCTGTCGGCATGATCTTCCTGCCGCGCACCGATCTGGGCGCGCAGGAGACGTGCCGCACGATCGTCGAGGCCGAGATCATCGATTTCGGCTACACCATCTATGGCTGGCGCCAGGTGCCCGTCGACGTTTCCGTGATCGGCGAGAAGGCGCAGAGCACGCGCCCCGAAATCGAGCAGATCATGATCGCCGGGCCGATGCCCGACGAAATGTCCGAAGCCGAGTTCGAAAAGAACCTGTACCTGATCCGCCGCCGGATCGAGCGCAAGGTGATCGAGGCCCAGATCCAGGGCTTCTACATCTGCTCGCTCAGCGCGCGTTCGATCATCTATAAGGGGCTGTTCCTAGCCGAGGAGCTGTCGGTCTTCTATCCCGACCTGAAGGATCAGCGGTTCGTCAGCCGCGTCGCGATCTTCCACCAGCGTTATTCGACCAACACCTTCCCGCAATGGTGGCTGGCGCAGCCGTTCCGGACCTTGGCGCACAATGGCGAGATCAACACGATCCGCGGCAACAAGAACTGGATGAAGAGCCACGAGATCAAGATGGCGTCGCTCGCCTTTGGCGAGCACTCCGACGAGATCAAGCCGCTCATCCCGTCGGGCGCGTCCGACACCGCGGCGCTTGACGCGGTGTTCGAGGCGATCTGCCGGTCGGGCCGCGACGCACCGACCGCCAAGCTGATGCTCGTCCCCGAGGCGTGGCAGGGCAGCACCGATCTGCCGAAGCCCGTCATGGACATGTACAGCTATTTCGGTTCGGTCATGGAGCCTTGGGACGGCCCGGCCGCGCTGGCGATGACCGACGGCCGCTGGGTCGTGGCGGGCGTCGACCGCAATGCGCTGCGCCCGCTGCGCACCACGCGCACCGCCGACAATCTGCTGATCGTGGGTTCGGAAACCGGCATGGTCGTCGTTCCGGAATCGACGATCGTGTCGAAGGGCCGGATGGGCCCCGGCCAGATGATCGCGATCGATCTGGAAGAGGGCAAGCTGTACGGCGACGCCGAGATCAAGGCGCAGATCGCGGGCGAAGCGCCCTATGGTGAATGGGTGAAGGGTTTCCGCACCCTGGCCGACCTGCCGACCCCGGACGAGGACATGATCCCGCGCTGGGAGCGCGCCGAACTGCTGCGTCGCCAGGTTTCCGCCGGCCAGACGATGGAGGACATGGAGCTGATCCTGTCCCCGCAGGTCGAGGATGCGAAGGAAGCGATCGGTTCGATGGGCGACGACGCGCCTCTGGCCGTCATCAGCGACAAGCCGCGCCTGATCAGCCACTTCTTCCGCCAGAATTTCAGCCAGGTGACCAACCCGCCGATCGACAGCTTGCGCGAAACGCGCGTGATGTCGCTCAAGACGCGGTTCGGCAACCTCGCCAACATCCTGGACAGCGAAGCGGCGCAGAGCGACGTGCTGGTGCTGGAAAGCCCGGTTCTCCACTGCCGCGACTGGCACACGCTGAAGAACCATTTCGGCGCGCAGGCGGCCGAGATCGACTGCACCTATGATTCCGATGGCGGGCCGGATGGGCTGCGCAACGCGATCGCCCGCGTGCGGACCGAGGCCGAAATCGCGGTGCGCGAGGGCAAGACCGAAATCTTCCTGACCGACGAACATGTCGGGCCGAACCGGGTCGCGATCGCGATGGTGCTGGCGGCGGCGGCCGTCCACACCCACCTGGTCCGCAAGGGGCTGCGTTCCTATGCGTCGGTCAACGTGCGGTCGGCCGAATGCCTCGACACGCATTATTATGCGGTGCTGATCGGCGTCGGCGCGACCACGGTGAACGCCTATCTGAGCGAGGCGGCGATCGCCGATCGCCATGCGCGCGGCCTGTTCGGCGACATCAGCATCGCCGACGCGCTCAAGCGCCATCGCAAGGCGATCGACGACGGTCTGCTCAAGATCATGTCGAAGATGGGGATCGCGGTGATCTCCAGCTATCGCGGCGGCTATAATTTCGAAGCGGTGGGCCTGAGCCGTGCGCTGGTGAACGATCTGTTCCCCGGCATGCCCACCAAGATTTCGGGCGAAGGCTATAACTCGCTCCAGCTGTCCGCGATGCTGCGGCACGAAGCGGCGCATGACGATGTCGTCGTCAACCTGCCGGTTGGCGGTTTCTATCGCCAGCGCAACGGCGGCGAGGCGCATGCCTATTCGGCGCAGCTGATGCACCTGCTGCAAAGCTCGGTGTCGACCGACAGCTATTCGACCTATCTGCAATTCTCGCGCGGCGTGCGCGATATGCCGCCGGTCTATCTGCGCGATCTTCTGGAGTTCAACTGGGCGCGCGAGGGGATTCCGATCGACTCGGTCGAGGCGATCACCGAAATCCGCAAGCGTTTCGTGACGCCGGGCATGTCGCTGGGCGCGCTCAGCCCCGAAGCGCATGAGACGCTGGCGATCGCGATGAACCGGATCGGCGCGAAGGCCGTGTCGGGCGAAGGCGGCGAGGACAAGTCGCGCTACACGCCCTACGACAATGGCGACAATGCGAACTCGGTGATCAAGCAGATCGCGTCGGGCCGCTTCGGCGTGACCGCCGAATATCTGGGCGCCGCCGAGGAACTGGAGATCAAGGTCGCACAGGGCGCCAAGCCCGGCGAAGGCGGGCAGCTGCCCGGCTTCAAGGTGACCGAGATGATCGCCAAGCTGCGCCATTCGACGCCGGGCGTGATGCTGATTTCGCCCCCGCCGCACCACGACATCTATTCGATCGAGGATCTGGCGCAGCTGATCTACGACCTGAAGCAGATCAATCCGCGCGCGCGGGTCTGCGTCAAGCTCGTCAGCTCGGCCGGCATCGGCACGGTCGCGGCCGGCGTCGCAAAAGCCCACGCGGACGTGATCCTGGTGTCGGGCCACAATGGCGGCACCGGCGCTTCGCCGCAGACGTCGATCAAGTACGCCGGCACCCCGTGGGAAATGGGGCTGACCGAGACGAACCAGGTGCTGACGCTCAACGGGCTGCGGCATCGCATCAAGCTGCGCACCGACGGCGGCCTCAAGACCGGCCGCGACATCGTGATCGCGGCGATCCTGGGCGCCGAGGAATTCGGCATCGGCACGCTGTCGCTGGTGGCGATGGGCTGCATCATGGTGCGCCAGTGCCATTCGAACACCTGCCCGGTCGGCGTCTGCACGCAGGATGACAAGCTGCGCCAGAAGTTCGTCGGCACGCCGGAAAAGGTCATCAACCTGATGACCTTCATCGCCGAGGAAGTGCGCGAGATCCTGGCCAAGCTGGGCGTCCGCTCGCTCGACGAGATCATCGGCCGCACCGAGCTGCTCCGTCAGGTGAGCCGTGGCGCCGAGCATCTCGACGACTTGGATCTCAACCCGATCCTGGCGAAGGTCGACGCGCCCGAATCCAAGCGGCGCTTCAACATCGAGGGCTTCCGCAACGAAGTGCCCGACAGCCTCGACGCGCAGATGATCGACGACGCCAAGGCGGTGTTCGAACGGCGCGAGAAGATGCAGCTGACCTATACGGTGCGCAACACGCACCGCGCCGTCGGCACCCGCTTCTCGGCCGAGATCACGCAGCGCTTCGGCATGTCGACGCTGGCGGACGGGCACGTCCACATCCGCCTGCGCGGTTCGGCGGGCCAGTCGCTCGGCGCGTTCGGCGTGAAGGGCATGACGCTCGAAGTGTTCGGCGACGCCAACGATTATGTCGGCAAGGGCCTGTCGGGCGCGATCATCACGGTGCGCCCGATGGTGTCGAGCCCGCTGGAGACCAAGCACAACACGATCATCGGCAACACCGTCCTGTACGGTGCGACCAGCGGCAAGCTGTTCGCGGCGGGCCAGGCGGGCGAACGCTTCGCGGTGCGCAATTCGGGCGCGACCGTGGTGGTCGAAGGCTGCGGCGCGAACGGATGCGAATATATGACCGGGGGCACCGCGGTGATCCTGGGCAAGGTTGGCGAGAATTTCGGCGCGGGCATGACCGGCGGCATGGCCTTCGTCCTGGACGAGGACGGCAGCTTCGCGACGCACGCCAACCCCGAAAGCATCCTGTGGCAGCGCTTCGAATCGCATTATTGGGAACAGCGCGCCAAGGCGCTGATCGCCGAACATGCGGTGATGACCGACAGCAAGTGGGCGCATTCGGTGCTCGATGACTGGGATCGCTGGCGCGGCAAGATCTGGCAGGTCTGCCCCAAGGAAATGGTCAGCCGGCTCGAATATCCGCTGAACGACAACGACGCCGAGGTCGTGGCGGCGGAGTGATCCACGCCTGATCCTCCCCGGGACGGGGAGGGGGACCGCGAAGCGGTGGAGGGGGTTCGCCACAGGCGATGGACCTGGCCTCCAGCCCCCTCCACCATCCTGCGGATGGTCCCCCTCCCCGTTCCGGGGAGGATTATGGCTGACAGCAACAAAGCTGTGGGTCTTTTGCGTTCAGACTGCTGACAGCGCGTCCTGCGGTCGATAGGCTGGGGCGCGATGTTCCAGCTGTATCAGTTTCCCCTCTGCCCCTATTCGCGCAAAGTGCGGCTCCAGATGGAGGAGAAGGGCATCGCGTATCAGCTGGTGCGCGAATCCCCGTGGGAGCGGCGCGACGAGTTCCTCGACATGAACCCGAGCGGCCAGACCCCGGTTCTGGCCGACGCCACCCTCGGCCTGACGCTGATCGATTCGAAGGCGATCGGCGAATATCTGGAAGAGACGGTCGAACGCGCGCCGATGATCCCCGGCAATGTCGCCGCGCGCGCCGAGGTGCGCCGGCTGGTCGCCTATTTCGACGAGAAGTTTCACGGCGACGTGGTCGGCCCGCTGCTGCACGAGCGCGCGATCAAGCGGATCGTCCACCGCCTGTCGCCCGACGCGGGCGTGCTGCGCCATGCGATGAAGGCCGCGAACGACCATCTCGATTATATCGATTATCTGGTGGCCAGCCGCCGCTGGATCGCCGGGCCGCTGCTGAGCCTCGCCGACCTGGCCTGCGCGGCGCATCTGTCGGTCGCCGACTATCTGGGCGGGATCGACTGGCGCGGGCATGACGAGACGCGCCAATGGTATTCGGGAATGAAGTCGCGCCGGTCGCTGCGCACCGTGCTGGCCGATCGGATGGAGCTGGTTTCGCCCCCCGATCATTATGAGAAGCCCGACTTCTAGGGCTTAGTTAGAGCGCCACCACCAGCGCCGCGATGCCGAGCCACAGCATCGTGCTGACACCGAAGATGAAGGTCATCCGCTGGATCCGCGACGGCCGCGCCTCCGCCGGTCGCAGCGCAGGCTTCGCCTGTACCGGCTGCCCCGGAGGAAGATAGATCCGCGATCCGCGACGAGGTTCATCGCGATGGGGAAGTGTAGCCATGAGCCTCTCCGCTCGTCTTTATTATGCAACAAACGAACGGATGACATGAAGGTTGCCTGAACGGCAATCCGCGATTCGACTATTTTACAATGATTTAGGATCGCGTCCGCAACGACTTGTCGCATTTTTACAAGACTGCGAGGCCGTGGAGCGGGCGAAGCCGATCAGCCAGAAACATACTCGGCTAAAAACCCGCATGTGACGCTTAAATTAAGCTCAAAATGGAAATCGCAGATCGATCGGTTTTGGTTGCCTCGAAAGGGTCTCGGCGCCCAGCGCCAGATCGGCCAACTTTTCGGCGCAATGACGCTTTACGAAAACCCTTACGAAGCCGAACACGAACGTGTTGAGAATCCGGATGACCACGAAAGGCCAGAGGCCGATACCAACCCAGCCTTATCGACGACGCATCCGGCCATGAAAGCTCAGGCCATTACTGGGCACGATGCGCGATGGATGCTCGACGAAGAAGCGGCGGGAGTTCCAACCCCAACCCTCTGGCTGATCCCTTCCTACAGGAAGATATGTCCTTTACGGATGGGAATGGACGCAGGAGTTCAGACATGACCGAGATGAAAAGCTGGTAACTTTGGTTCAAAAAAGCGCCGGAAAGTGCGCGAGGGCATTGAGGCCGCGCACAACGGTCAACTGGCGGCGCTCACTGAGACTATGAAGCGGTCATACTGCGGTCTCCGCCGGATGTAGTACAGGTACTGGCTGCAGCAAGGCTATCCGCATTGGGCAGCCGCCCAGATGGCTGAGCAGATGTACCAGAGCGTGTCGATCGAGGACGTCGCCCGATGACCGGCAAATCCCGCATCCTCCACCGCGCAAAGCTGGCTCAGCAGAGGGGTAAGCAGGACAGTCTATCCTGCTCTTTATACTTGCTAGTGAAGACGGTGAGGTTTGGGGAGCAGATCGGGCGGGAGGGATAACTGCTGCTGCGGCTGTTCGACACCATGACGGGAATCGAACCCGTACTCCTACTGGGAACCCCCTGAAGTGCGCACTACCAACTGCGCTGCATGATGCACCGCCGCAGCCCGATGAATCTACCACATCACCAATGCCTTAAAAGGCCAAGCCCCTTGCACCAGCAAATTTCCTTCGTACATTAGAACGCCATGAGGGGAACTGACTGGCTACCATTCAGCATTGCACCAACATGGCGTTCGCTTACTGAACGCCGGCAGGAAACGGCGGCGGCTTCTGGACGGTCATCGGGACCAGCGGTGCTTCTCTCGACCCGGCACATTGGACGCCGATGCCATTAGGGCCGAGCACCGCAAGCAACTAACAGCACACGGGGGTTTCGGAAGTGATCGATCAACTATTGGATGGCAATGTAATCAACGTTGAGCATCTTGAGGGATGCCCGGTACATGAACATCACTTTCCGCAGGGCTGGACGAACCTCACCGAAGTGAATCTGCTCTATACCCTCGCCAAGAACGTCGAAGGGCCTGTTCTGGAAATCGGGCCGTGGCTTGGCCGCTCTACCCTCGCTATCGCCGCAGCTATTAGGGATTCTGGCAAAGAAACACCGTTCGACACGATCGACTATGGCCCGACCTCGATCGCCGAGTGGAACGAAATGTTTGGCGATACCTTCTCGGCGTTCCTCGACAACGATGCGGTCGTTCGCAGCATTCATACCAAGGGCGGCAGCACTGCGGTACTGATTGACACGATTCGCAATGCCGGCCTGCTCCAATACGTGACCACGTTCGTCCGCGGTGACTTCTTGAAGGTGCCGAAGCGCTCAAGCTATTCGATGATCTTCTGCGATACGCTGCACGACGAGCGCGAGATCCACGCTTACGGTGCAGCGATCAATGAGCTGCTTGAGCCCGGTGGCTGGTTACTGTGCGACGACATCTACGACGAACGCCTGGGAACAATCCTGCAGAAGTATATTGCCTGCGATCTCGTGGGCTACTCGAAGGACGTGGACGAGTATTCCAAGTTCATGGTCGCGCGGAAGGCGGGCGGGACGACGCAGACCCCACCGACCTATGAGGAAGCTACGGTCTAGTATAATGCTCTCGGGCTGCTCTACATGGTGGGGCAGCCCGGGTCCAAAGCCCCATTGCGGACAACCCAGCGGCAGATGCGAACAACCTGCTGCCATCCCCTGCGCCCCCACAAAAGCACTTCGTCGTTCCAGTCATCCTCAGCGGCAGGATCGGCCAGCGCCGCGATAGGCTAGGCCGGCTCTCGCTCAGAGACCAAGTCTTGCGCAGGCGGGGATAGCGCCCGTATCGGCCCCTTGCTAGCGCAGGATGACACAGCCACGGCGGATGCGGCAATCATGCTCAGTCGCGCAAGCCTTGCTCGCATGGGTCAATTCCCCTTGCTGCTTGGTGTTCTGGGCAAGGTCTCCAGCGCGTTCGCTCGCCGCGGCTTCGGCGGCCGAACTGGCGGTTGCGAGCGCCTTGTTATTCGCGAGCTCAAGCTCGAGATCGGCCGCAAGGCGGTCGGGGAGGTCAACTGGCGGCAAGGCGCGAAGATGCCTGGCCATGTGAAGGCGAGCATTTCGACATCTATGCAATCCCGGACCCGGCCAATCTGGGCCTGATTCTGGCCGCTACCGAGGTGGTCATTGATGACATCAAAAAGCGTGTTCCGGAGCCTTTACCGCAGGTTACCGCACGAAGGTTCTTTCAAGGCCGTGCTTAAACTGGTAAAAAATTAGTTGATTTTCGGGGTTTCAGGTTTGGAGCGGGCGAAGGGAATCGAACCCTCCTAGCTAGCTTGGAAGGCTAGAGCATTACCACTATGCTACGCCCGCGCTCAGGAGCCGTCCCGATAGCGGAAAGACGGCCTGCCGGACAAGTCTGTTTAAAGCTGGAAGTTGGCCCAGGCCGCGCTGCCGATCAGGAGCGCCGCGCCGGTGGCCGATGCCGCCATCAGCCCGCGACCCGCGAAGATGAGCGCAGGCGCATGTTCGCGCTGCTCGCGCCGGTTGCGCTGGATGCTCGACACCACGAACATCGCCACAAAGCCATAGATCAACGCAAACGCAGGAAGCATACCCAAACCCCCGATGTGGCGGACGCGCACGCACGGCGCGACGGGCGTCCCCCCGGATCGCCCTTCCTTCGCGGACTATGGTTAATTTCCGCTTTAGCGAAAGGGGATTCGGCCGGCTTTGGCGCGCTTTGCGACGAATGGTTGACGCCTTCATTCGCGCGGCGCAGCATCCGATCATGTCCAGTGCACCCCCGATCACCCAGAACCCCGACATCCGCTTCCTTGGCCGCCTGCTTGGCGACGTGATCAAGGCCTATGGGGGCGAAACCTTGTTCCGGCGGATCGAATATATCCGTTCCGCGTCGGTCGATCGCGCACGCGGGATCGTCGACGCGCACAGCATCGACAGCGGGCTGGATGCGCTGACGCTCGACGACACGCTCTCCTTCGTGCGCGGCTTCATGCTGTTCTCGATGCTCGCCAACCTGGCCGAGGATCGGCAGGGCGTGGCGGCCGAACCGGGGGCCGATGTCGCCTCCGCACTCGCAAGGCTCGAGCAGGAGGGGATTTCGCGATCCGAAGTGCTCGATCTGCTCAACCGATCGCTGATCGCCCCCGTGCTCACCGCGCACCCGACCGAGGTGCGGCGCAAGAGCATGATCGATCATCGCAACCATATCGCCGAACTGATGGCGCTGAAGGATATCGGCCGGACCGAGACGGTCGACGGCGACCTGATCGATCAGGCGATCTACCGTCAGATCGCCTTGCTGTGGCAGACGCGCCCGCTGCGCCGCGAGCGGCTCTATGTCGCCGACGAGGTCGAGACCGCGCTCGCCTATCTGCGCGACGTGTTCCTGCCCACTTTGCCCGCGCTCTATTCGCGCTGGCAGCGCGCGCTGGGGCATCGCCCGGCGAGCTTCCTGCGCCCCGGCACCTGGATCGGCGGCGATCGCGACGGCAATCCGTTCGTGACCGCGGATTCGCTGCGCCTGGCGCTGTCGCGCGGGGCGGAGGCGGTGCTGGGCCATTATCTGCGCCAGTTGCACGCGCTGGGCGCCGAACTGTCGATCTCGACCGAACTGGCCGAGGTGACGTGGGAGGTCGAAAAGCTGGCCGAGGCATCGGGCGACAAGAGCTCGACCCGCAGCGACGAGCCCTATCGCCGCGCGATCAGCGGCATCTATTCGCGCCTCGCCAAGACCTATCAGGCGCTGGCCGGGCGCCCGCCCGAGCGGCTGCCGCGCTATGAGGCCGATGGCGATGCCTATGCGACGCCCGGCGAACTCAAGGCCGATCTGGTCGAGCTGAGCCATGCGCTCAACCGCACCGGCGCGGGTTCGCTGTCGAGTGGCGGTGCACTCGGCCGGCTGATCCGTGCGGTCGAGACCTTCGGCTTCCACCTCGCCACGCTCGACCTGCGCCAGAATTCGGACGTGCACGAACGCGTCGTCGCCGATCTGCTCAAGGTCGCGGGGGTCGAGGCCGATTATATGGCGCTCGACGAAAAAGCGCGCGTCGCGCTGCTGCGATCCGAATTGCAGAGCAAGCGGCTGCTGCGCACGCCCTTCGGCGGCTATGACGAGGAGACCCTGTCCGAACTCGCGATCGTCGAGGCGGCGGCCGAGGCGCATCGGCTTTACGGGCCAGAGGCGATCACCACCTACATCATCTCCAAGGCATCGACCGTGTCGGACATGCTGGAGGTCAACATCCTTTTGAAGGAAGCCGGCCTCTACGTTCCCGGCGAGCCGCCGCAGGCCGCGGTGATGGTGGTGCCTTTGTTCGAAACGATCGGCGATCTGGAGAACGCGCCCGAGGTGATGACCGACTGGTTCGGCCTGCCCGAAGTCGCGGCCGTCACGACTGCGCGCGGCCATCAGGAGGTGATGGTCGGCTATTCGGACTCGAACAAGGACGGCGGCTATCTGACGTCGGTGTGGAGCCTGCACGAGGCGTCGAGCGCGCTCAAATCGGTGTTCGCCGATGCGGGCGCGGCGATGCAGCTGTTCCACGGCCGGGGCGGTTCGGTGGGTCGCGGCGGCGGATCGAGCTTTGCCGCGATCCGCGCGCAGCCGCCGGGCACGGTGCAGGGCCGCATCCGCATCACCGAACAGGGCGAGGTGATCGCCGCCAAATATGGCACGCGCGAGAGCGCGATGGTCAATCTGGAGGCGGTGACATCGGCCACCCTGCTCGCCAGCCTCGAAAAGCCTTTGCTCAAGCCCGACGAGGCGACGAAGTTCGGCGCGGCGATGGCGGATCTTTCGGGCGCCGCGTTCAAGGCGTTTCGCGGCCTCGTCTATGAGACCGAGGGTTTCCGCACCTTCTTCCGCCAGATGACCCCGATCGCCGAGATCGCCGACCTGAAGATCGGTTCGCGCCCAGCCAGCCGCACGAAGAGCGACCGGATCGAGGATCTGCGCGCGATCCCGTGGGTGTTCAGCTGGGCGCAGGCGCGCGTGATGCTGCCGGGCTGGTATGGCGTGGGGCAGGCGCTGAAGAACCACGAGGATATGGGCCTGCTGCGCGAGATGCTGGAGGCGTGGCCCTTCTTCCAATCGACGCTGGCCAATCTGGAGATGGTGCTGGCCAAGTCCGACATGGACCTGGCCGAACGCTATGCCGAGCTGGTCGAGGACAAGGCGCTGGGCAAGGCGATCTTCGGCCGCATCCGCGACGGATGGCAGATGACGCATGACAGCCTGTTGTCGGTGACGCGCCAGACCCGGCTGTTGCAGAAGAATCCCGCGCTCGATCAGTCGATCCGGCTGCGCCTGCCCTATATCGAGCCGCTGAACCTGTTGCAGATCGAATTGTTGAAGCGCCATCGCGCGGGCGAGGACGATCCGCGCGTGCGCGAGGGCATCCAGCTGTCGATCAACGCGATCGCGACCGCGCTGCGCAACAGCGGCTGAGGAGAGGACAATGAAGTTTCTGATCGGGGCGACCGCCCTTCTGCTGGCCGTGCCCGCCGCCGCACAGACCGCCGAGACGCCCGATTGCCGCGTGACGACGCCGGCCTATCCGGGGCCGCTCGCGACCTGGCCCAAGCCGACGGTGTCCGACGGCAAGCTGATCGCGGTCGGGCAGGCGACCAAGCTGGTCCTCGTGCCGCAGGCGAAGCTCACTTATGCCGTGAAGCCGCAGAAGGATGGGCTGGGCGCCGTCCTGACCGTGCAGGTGATGGAAAAGGGCCGCTATCAGATCGCGTCGAGCGGGCGGGTGTGGATCGACGTGGTTCATGCAGGCGGCGCGCTGGCGTCGGTCGAACATGGGCACGGTGCGGCCTGTTCGGGCATCGCCAAGATCGTCCAGTTCGATCTGGAACCCGGCCCCTATACGATCGCCTTGTCGGGCGGGACGAGCCCGGACCTGACGCTGCTGATCGCGCCGGCTTCCTAATACCGCCCCCTTTTCTCGTCATTGCGAGCGTCCTTCGACGGACGGGCTTCGACAGGCTCAGCCCTGCTCAGGATGAGCGGGATAAGAACAACCGCTCATCCTGAGTAGCCACTGAGCGAAGTCGAAGTGGCGTATCGAAGGACGCTCGCAATGACGAGGTGGGGAGGTTCAGCGCGTCCCGAAGCCGTAGCGGACGAAAATCGCGCGGCCGGACTGCGACAGCAGGAAGCGTCGAAAACCCTCCGCCTCCGGATTTTGCGAGGCGGCGATCGCGGCGATCGGATAGGTGATCGGCGGGTGGCTGTTCGCCGGAAACACATCCACCACGCGCACGCCGGGGGCCGCCTTCGCATCGGTCGCATAGACGATGCCGAAGGGCGCCGCGCCGCGATCGACGAGGAGCAGGGCGGCGCGCACATTGTCCGCACGCGCGACATGCGGGGCCACCGCAGTCCAGACGCCGAGCGCGGTCAACGCCGCCTTGCCATATTTGCCCGCCGGAACCGCCTCCGTATCCGCCATCGCCAGCTTGCCGTCGCCCAGCGCGCGCAGCAGCGGGAAGTTGCGCGCAATACGCAGCGCCTGCTTCGATCCCGCCGGCGCGATCAGGACGATACGGTTGGTCAGGAAGCTGCGGCGCGTGGCGGGGCGGATCAGTCCCTTCTTCGCGACATCGTCCATCCATTCCTCATCCGCCGAGACGAAGATGTCGGCGGGCGCCCCCGCCGCGATCTGCCGCGCCAGCGTGGAGGAACCGGCAAAGGAGATGACCGGGCGTTCATGTCCCTTGGCGGCCCAGGCATCGGCGGCCGCATTCATCGATTCCTGCAGGCTCGCCGCCGCGAAGATCAAGGGCGGCTTGGCAAAAACGGGCGCGCCCAGCAGCGCGAGCAGGATCGTCAGCAGGGTTTTCATGCGCGTCACTCCCCAGCGCGGAAGAAGGCGAAGGCGATATGATAGCTGACGGTCGCACCATCCGCATCGAAACGATCGAGCGCGGCGCGCAGCGCGGCGGGGCCGAGCGGGCGATAGCCCTCCGACGCGACCCCCGCGCCGATCGCCTTCAGGCTGGCCAGGAAGGCCCGCCCGCTGCCCGGACACCATTGCCAGCTGCCATCCGCCACCTCCGCCGTGACGTCCGCAGGCGCCATTGCGCGGATCGTGGCAGCGTCGGGATAATGCGGCACGCCGGTGTCGCCGCCGACCGCGACGCGCCATTCGTCGAAGCTGCCCGCCGCCATCGTCGCAAAGGCGAGCAGGCCGCCGGGGCGCAGCAGCGCGATGTTGCGCGCGATCGCGTCGCGCAGATCGCCGACCCATTGGAAGGCCAAGCTGGAGCAGATCAGATCGAAGCGCGCGCCGTCCTCCAGCCCGGCGGCGGGATCGGCGCCGTCGACCACGCGATAATCGGCGGCAAGGCCGAGCCGCGCGCGGGCGCGATCGAGCATTGCGGGCGCAAGGTCGCTGACCGTCCAGCGCGCATCGGGCAGGCGCGGCGCAAGCGCACTGGTGAGGAAACCGGTGCCGCATCCGATTTCGAGGATGTCGGGCGCGGCCGGCAAGGGGCGCGAAGTGATTCGTTCGGCGAGCGCAGCGGCGACGGCTCGCTGCACCGAAGCGGCGGCATCATAGTCCTGGGCGGCCCCGAAAGCGCGGGCGATACGGTCTGTACGGGTGGAATTCATCCCTTTGGCCGATAGGCGCGGTATCATTTTGCGACAAGTCGCATCGGAAAATGCAGATTCAGTATTGATAGTCAGTCGCAGTAGCGCATAATCACTCCCGATAAGATGGAGTGGACTGAATGGTCGTTTGCATTTGCAACGCGATTCGCGAAACCGAAGTGCGCGACGCCGTGCGAAAAGGGGCTACGTGCCCCCGCTCCGCTTATGAGACGCTCGGGCGTCGTCCGCGCTGCGGCCAATGCCTCCCCTTCGCGCGCGAAATCATCGAGGATGAAGCGACCGTCGCCTGATAGTCATTTGCAGTAACGACTGAGACTTGCGAACGCCTCTCAGTCAAAGCAAATAAAACAATGACTTAGCTGAACTTTTATTCGGCTGATGCTTTTCTTTGCGTCGATGTTGGCATATTAGGCCCGCATCAATGCATCGGAGGCAGTAATGAAGGGCGACCCCAAGGTCATCGAAATCTTGAACGAAACGCTCAAGAATGAGCTGACCGCGATCAACCAGTATTTCCTGCATTATCGCATGCTCGATCACTGGGGCATCGGCCGTCTCGCCAAGTTCGAATATGGCGAATCCATCGACGAGATGAAGCATGCCGACCGCATCGCGGAGCGCATCTTCTTCCTCGACGGGCTTCCCAATTTCCAGATGCTGGGCCGTCTGCGCATCGGTGAATCGGTCGAGGAACTGATCAAGGCCGATCTGGCGCTCGAGAATGACGCCATCCCGCAGCTGCGCGACGGCATCGCCTATTGCGAGCAGGTGCGTGACTACATCACGCGCGATCTTCTCCAGTCGATCCTCGATTCGGAAGAAGAGCATGTCGACATGCTCGAAAAGCAGCTCGACATGATCGAGCGCATGGGCATCCAGAACTATATCCAGCTCCAGTCGCGCCCGGCCGACGAGCAGGAAGCGAGCCACTAAAACTCGCTATCATGAATGCAGCGAAGCCACCCGCTCCGACCGGAGCGGGTGGCTTCGTCATTTTCAGCACCTCGCCATGACGAGGAAGAGGGATGTTAGGCGCCCTTGCGGCCGAAGCCGCGCGCAGCGACGGCGCCGGGTGCGCCCGGACGACGCGCCAGACGCGCCGCATCGGCGGCAACCTCGCGCTCAAACAGCCGCAGCGTTTCGATCAGCAGCGGACGTAGGCGGGGCACATCGGCGCCCAGATCGTCGGGCGCGGACCGATCCTCGACGCACTGGCGCGCGGCATGTTCGATCTTTTCGGACAATTTGCCGATCGCCTCGGCCCCGAATTGCAGCGAATCGCCCTTCAGCGTGTGCGCCGGACGCACCATCGCCACGGCATCGCGCGCGATGAACGCCTGTTCGACGGCGACGATGCTTTTGGCGGCATCATCGCGATAATAGCTCAGCAGGCGGCCGAATTCGGCGCCGATAATCGCGCGGGTCTGGGCAAAGGCGGCCCAGTTCACGACATCATCCTTGGGTTGCAGCATGTGTCTTCTCCAGACCGAGCGGTTTAGACAAACGCCGTAAAGAAGCGGTTTACGCGGGTGATTGACGCGCGTTTACCGTGACGCGGTGCGCATCGCCGCTCTGTTCGACCACCCAGCCATTGGCGGCGGCCAGCGCCGCAATCTCCGCCGGGGCGATCGGATCGTCGGCCAATATCTCCACCTGTGCCGCGCCATCGCGCACCGCGCGCGCGAGCCGGACGACCGGCCAGGGGCATTTCAGCCCCCGCGCGTCGATGCGGACCATATCAGTCGAACGGATTTTTCGGCGCGCGCACCGTCAGCCGCACCGGGACCGCGCCGAAGCCGAGTTCCTTGCGGATGCCGTTGACCAGATAGCGGCGATAGCTTTCGGGCAGCTGATCGACGCGGGTGCCGAACAGGACGAAGCTGGGCGGGCGGGTGCGCGCCTGCGTGAGATAACGCAGCTTGATGCGCCTGCCGCCGGGCGCGGGGGGCGGATTCGCCTCGATCGCGCGTTCGAACCAGCGGTTGAGCTGGCCGGTCGAGACGCGCTTCGACCAGGCTTCGCGGGTTTCGTGCGCGGCGATCAGCAGCTGATCGATGCCCCGGCCGGTTTCGGCCGAGACGGTGAGCAGCGGCAGCCCGCGCACCTGCGCCAGACCTTCGTCGAGCGCGGCGCGCACGCCCTGGAACAGCTTGGGCGGATCGGCCGCGACATCCCATTTGTTGAGCGCGATGATCAGCGCGCGGCCTTCCTGCAGCACCTTGTCGGCAATGCGCAGATCCTGCGCCTCCAGCCCCAGGGTCGCATCGAGCAGCAGCACGACGACCTCGGCGAAATCGACCGCGCGCAGGCCATCGGCGACCGACAGCTTTTCCAGCTTGTCCTGCACCTTGGCGCGCTTGCGCATGCCGGCCGTATCGATCAGGCGGATCGGATAGGCATTCCCGTCGGGCGCGTTCCACGTCCAGTCGACCGCGATCGAATCGCGCGTGATGCCGGCTTCGGGGCCGGTAATCAGCCGCTGTTCGCCCAAAATCTTGTTGATCAGGGTCGATTTGCCCGCATTCGGGCGGCCGACGATCGCGAGCTTGAGCGGACCGGAGGCTTCCTCATCCTCCTCGCCTTCCTCGACCTCTTCCTCGTCGCGCTCGACATAGGGGCGGATAGCTTCGAACAGGTCGACCAGACCCTCGCCATGTTCGGCGCTGAGCGGCACGGGATCGCCGAGGCCCAGTGAATAGGCCTCCATCACCGCGCTCTCGGTCGACTTGCCTTCGGCCTTGTTGGCGATGAGGACGATCGGCGTATCCTCCCCGCGCAGCCAGTTGGCGACCTGTTCGTCGAGCGGCATCACGCCCGCGCGCGCATCGACCATGAACAAGGCGACGTCGGCGTCGCGCACCGCCGCCTGCGTCTGCGCGCGCATTCGGCCTGGCAGGGTTTCGGCATCGTCGGTTTCGAAACCGGCGGTATCGATGATGCGGAATTCGAGGCCGATCAGGGTCGCATCGCCCTCCCGCCGGTCGCGCGTGACGCCGGGCCGGTCGTCGACCAGCGCCAGCTTCTTGCCGACAAGACGGTTGAACAGGGTCGATTTGCCGACATTGGGTCGGCCGACGATCGCGACGACGGGAAGATTGGACATCGCCGCCCCATATAGGGGAATGCCCGTTTCGTCACCCCAGCGAAAGCCGGGGTGACGCGATGAGGTTTAACGGTAAGCGATCAGCTTGCCGTCATCGAGCAGGAGAACGGCGGTGCCTTCAGCCACGACCGGCGCGAAATAGGCCGAACCGCCGGTCTTCGTGGTCGACACGACACGGCCTTCGTCGACCGAGACGGTCAGCATCTCGCCGCGCGTATTGGTGACGAGCAGGCGCCCGCCCGCGAGGACCGGACCGGCCCAGTTGATCAGGCCGCGGCGCTTCTTTTCTTTCTTCCAGCGCGGAAGCTGGGTCAGCCAGCGGACCTTGCCGCTGTTGCGCGCGATGCAGACGAGCTTGGCGTCGTCGGTGAGGACGAACAGCCATTCGCCCGCGATCCACGGCGTTTCGATGCCCGCGACGTTGAGTTCCCACAGCCGCTGGCCGGTGTTGAGATCCATCGAGACCATGCGACCGCCCTGCCCGATCGCATAGACATGGCCCTGATCGACCACTGGCGCCGCATCGATATCGACGAGGCTGGCGACCGACGTGGTGATGCTGGTGCGCGACAGCGCGTCCTGCCACACGGCGCGGCCATTTTCGTAGCGGAAGGCCGAAAGTTCGCCCGACGAGAAGCCGGCGACGACGGTGCCCTGCGCGATCGCGGGCGCCGCGACGCCGAACACGGCCGAATTTTCGAGGCTGCCGCTGGCGGTCCACATCGTGCTGCCGTCGGACGCCTTGAGCGCGAACAGCTGATTGTCCTGGCTCATCACATAGACGGTGTCGAAGGCGAGCGACGGCGCGCCGCGCAGCGGGCCGCCGGGGCGCTTCGTCCAGAGCGGGCTGCCGGTGGTCGCGTCGAACGCGCCGACATCGCCGACGCCGTTGGTCGCATAGACCTTGCCGCCGTCGAAGCTGACGCCGCCGCCGAACAGGGCCGATTTGTTGCCGTCCTTCGCCGCCAGCGCCTGACGCCACACTTCGGCGCCGGTCTTGAGATCGATCGCGTGCACGACCGCCTCGATATCGATCACATAGACGCGGCCGTTGGCGATCACCGGCGCCGCGCCGAGGCGCGCCTTCTTCGACGATCCGGCGATCTTCTTCGTCCAGGCGACCGAGAGCGATTGGCCGAGGGCCGGATTGCCCATCGAGTGCGCGCCATTGCCGCCGGGCTGCGCCCAGGCATCGTTCGGCGCCTCGGGCGGAACGACGACCGGCACTTCGGCGAGCGCGGGATCGGTCTCGGCACCGCTTTCGGCGGTCAGGATGGCGACGCGCTGCCCCATGACGGGGGTGCGCGACTTCTTGCCGTCGCCCTTGAAGATGCCGCAGCTGGACAGAGCGGGCACGATCATCAACGCACAGACGAGGGGCAAAATCCTACGCATCACGGGGATCCTTGGCATCTTATTCGGCTTCGGCGGTCTGTGCGGGTGCGGCGGTATCGACGCCCAGCGAATTGGCGAGGCGCGAAGCCCGCGCGCGCAGCGTTTCGGGCTGCTTGGTGTCGGCGGCGATCGCGGCGAACAGGCGGCCCGCATCCTTGCGGTTGTTCATCGCCAGATAGGCCATCGCCGTCATCTCACCCGCCGAACCGAACCAGGCATTGCCTTCGACGGCGAGGGGCTTGAGCCGTTCGATTACCGTCGCGGGCGGCAGCGTATCGAAATCGAGCGAGGTCTGCCGCAGCAGCGCCAGATCGCGATAGGGCTTCGGAGCCTTGGCGTCGGCGACGATTTCGCCATAGATCTTCGACGCGCGCTTCAGATCGTTCTTCTGCGCGGCAAGCGTCGCCAGATCGAAGCGGGCGACTGCGACATAAGCGGGGTTGCCGCCGTCGATCAGTTCCTTGAGCTTCACGCCGGCGGGATCGTTGCGCTGCGCCTGCAGATCGGCGATCGCGGCGCTGAGCTGTTCGCCCTCCGCCTCGCGGCCCTTCTGCTGCTGGTGCTGCCAGAACAGGAAGCCCGCGAACAGCACGAGAGCGACGCCGATCGCGATCAGGCCGATACGGCCATAGCGTTTCCAGAGCGACAGGAGTTCGTCACGACGAAGCTCCTCATCCACCTCGCGCAGAAAGGCTTCATCATTGTTGGGCGAGACGGCCAATCACATCCTCCGGAAACAAAGGTCCGCCCTCTTAGCGGGCGTAAGGCTCAAGCGGAAGGGGCGGCCTTCTTGGGCTGATAAGTCTGGTCAGGCGTCGGGAAAGCGCGCGACCGGACATCATCCGCATAAATCTTCACAGCCGCTTCAATATCGTCGCTGAGCGCGGCGAACTTCTTCACGAAACGGGGCACGCGTTCGAACATGCCGAGCATGTCGTCGATCACCAGCACCTGACCATCGCACTGCGCCGAGGCGCCGATGCCGATCGTGGGAATATCGATCATCCGCGTCATTTCGATCGCGATCGGCTCGATCACGCCTTCGACCACGACAGCGAAGGCGCCCGCATCGCTGACCGCCCTGGTATCGTCGAGCAGCTTCGCCTGTTCGGCCTGGCTGCGCCCGCGCGCGCCATAGCCGCCCAGCGCGTTCACCGCCTGCGGGGTAAGGCCGACATGGCCCATCACCGGAATGCCGCGTTCGCTCAGAAAACGGATCGTCGGCGCCATCGCCTGCCCGCCTTCGAGCTTCACGGCCGCGCAGCCCGTTTCCTTCAGGATGCGCGCGGCCGAACGGAAAGCCTGTTCGGGGCTTTCCTCATAGGATCCGAACGGCATGTCGACGACGACGAGGCTGTGATAGCTGCCGCGCACGACGGCGGCGCCATGCAGGCACATCATTTCCAGGCTGACCGGCACCGTCGATGGCAGGCCGTAAATCACCTGTGCCAGACTGTCGCCGACCAGCAGGACGTCGCAATGCTGATCGAGGATCTGCGCCATGCGCACCGTATAAGCGGTGAGCATCACGATCGGCGTCTTACCCTTGGCCTCGCGGATCGCGGGAACGGTGAGCCGCCGCATCGGCTGCGGCGTCGGGGTCGCGCGGCTCGTGGCCGTGTCTATCTGAAAAGTCGACATATTTGTTCAGCCCTCAGGCGCCGGGCGGGCGGCATCCGCCGCCCTTGGCTTTCCGCGCAATAAGCGCGGGCGGCCGTTCGGCCTTGCGGACCCTCAGGGGTCCGTTGCCCCTCCTACCAGTTGGCGGGAGGGGCGTGAACATCAGATCATCCCAAGCGCAGCCATGTAGGTTTCGAGGACCATCTGTTCCTCGTCATGCTCGCCCTTCTTCTTCTTGCGGATCGAGATGAGCTTGCGGACGATCTTCGTGTCGTAACCGCGGCCCTTCATTTCCGACATCACATCCTTGATGTCGTCCGCGATACCCTTCTTCTCTTCCTCGAGACGCTCGACGCGTTCGATGAAAAGGCGGAGCTCCTGCGCCGCGATGCTGCCCTTGTCTTCGGCGATGTCGGCATCGGCCATGATTCGGTTCCCCGCTTGTGATTCTGTGGAAGGCGGCGGGTCTAGTGCCGCGCACGAGACCGCTCAACGGCAAAGTTTCCTATAGGAAACTTTCGGCGCTTCAGCGTGTCGGAAGCGCGTCGAGAATCTCATGGAGCGCGCCCAGGCACTCGGCGCCGAGCCGCTTGGAGCGCTGATCGGACCAACCGAAATCGGCGTCGGGCAGGTCGTCATTGTCCTTGAATGGCATTTCCAGCGTCGCCGCGACGCAGCCGAAGCGGTTGGCGAGCTGGTTGGTCGACATCGACAGGTTCGCCTTGCCTGGTGCCGCGACATGATAGCCGTGCTTGGTCTGGAAATCCGGCGTGCGACGCGCGAGCGTGTCGCGGAACAGGTGGAACGCCTTGCCCTGCGCGTCGGTCCAGTTCGGAATGCCTTCGAAGCCCGCGATGAAGACATAGGGGATCGTCTCGTCGCCGTGGACGTCCATCGCGAAATCGACGCCGGTTTCGTCCATCCGCCGGAGGACATGGAAGACTTCCGGGCTCTGTTCGATGCTCGGCGCATTCCATTCGCGGTTCAGGTTCACGCCTGCCGCATTGGTGCGCAGATGGCCGCGGCGCGACCCGTCCGGATTCATGTTCGGCACGATGTGGAAGGTCGCGCGCTGGCGCAGCGATCGCGCGACCGGATCATGCGCGTCGATCAGCTTTTCGAGCGCACCCTCCATCCACCATTCGGCCATCGATTCGCCGGGATGCTGGCGCGCATAGAGCCACACCTGTTTCGGCCCCTCGCCCAGCGTGAGCAGATCGATATCCTGCCCGTCGAGCGTGCTGCCGAGACGTTCGTGGGTGACGCCGGGGGCGCTGGCGATCCGCGCGACCAGATCGTGATGCCGCTCCATCGCATAAGGCGCGAAATAGGCGATCCACACCGAATCGGCGGCCGGCGTGAAGGCCAAAGTCAGCGTGCCGTTCGCGTAAGATGTCGGCACGCGATGCCATGCCTGCCGATCGGATGAGACGGCGGCGGCATAATTCTCCCACCCGCCGACATAGGCCGATCCGCCCGCATTGGTGATGCGCAGGCTGACGGCTTCGCCCTTCGCGCCGGTCAGGCGGAAGTGGAACCACTGGTAGAAATCGGACTGGTGATCCTTGCGGATTTCCAGATCGAAGCTGGCGCCGTCCTGCGAAAGGACGACGATGTTGCCGCTGTCGAAGTCGGCCGAAATATGGGCTGTCATTTCACCGTGATAGTCTCGCCCGACTTACCGGGGAAGTCCCGGAACAATGCGGTGGCGAGCGTGCGGACCTGCGCCTCGGGCGCCGCTGCTGCCGTGCCCGAGCGCGCGCCGGTCTGCGCGCGGCCTTCCCAGATCACCGTCCCTTCGGAGCGGCGCTTGAGCTGGATCGACAGTTCGGTGATGTCTTCATAATTCTGCTTGGGCTTGCCGACGGGGAAGCTGACCCCGCCGCCCAGACCGACCCCGCCGCCGAAGCTGCCGCCGCCCAGCCCGATCGAAATCGGCGAACGCGCCTGGCCGATCGGCTGCGAATAGCGGCGCACATCGGCGACCGCGACCAGTTCGGACTTGGTGAGATCGCGCGCCGTGCCGAAGCCCAGCCGGGTCAGTTCGCCCTGGATGATGCTGGCATAGGATTGGAACTCCAGATCCTTGGCCAGCGTGGGATCGCGCGGTTCGACCACGACTTCGCCGGGTGCGATCGGCTGATCGAGGTGGAAGCGGGTGACGCGCGTCTGCGGCGTCTGCGCGGCGCAGCCGGCCAATATGAGGGCGCCGCCAACGGCGATCAGGGTGGAACGGACAGCGCGCATGAGACAACCTTTCGGCAAACGCAGACGATCGAAACGCATCAACAACGGTCTGGCTGCTCTGTTCCGGCTGCACCGTCAATGAACGGATGCGCCCGAATAGAGGGCCAATCCGCTTGACTCTCCATTTGCCGCCGCATATCGGGGCGCCTCGTTTTCACAGCATCACAGAAAAGACAGGCACGTCACGCCATGAAGATCCGCAACTCGCTCAAGTCCCTCAAGGACCGTCATCGCGACAATCGCGTGATCCGTCGTCGTGGCCGCACCTATGTGATCAACAAGACCAACCGCCGCTTCAAGGCGCGCCAGGGCTGATTTCAGCTCTGCTGGTCTCGGCCGCCGAATTGATTCGGGCGGCCTGATCTAAAATGCCGGCTTTGATGCTCCAGGGCACCGGTTCCGACGTTGGAAAGTCGGTGCTGGTGGCCGGGCTTTGCCGTGCATTGGCGAACCGTGGTCTCTCGGTTCGGCCTTTCAAGCCACAGAACATGTCGAACAACGCCGCCGTCACCATCGACGGGGGCGAGATCGGCCGCGCGCAGGCGCTGCAGGCCGTCGCGGCGCGCACGCCGCTGCACAGCGACATGAACCCGGTGCTGCTCAAGCCGCAGGCCGACCGCACATCGCAACTGATCGTCCACGGCAAGGTGCGCGGCACGCTGGGCGCCGCCAACTTCCGCGAGGCGCGCCGCCCGCTGCTGGGCGAAGTGCTGGCGAGCTTCGAGCGGCTCAAGGCGCAATCCGACATCGTCGTCGTCGAAGGCGCGGGATCGCCCGCCGAAATCAACCTGCGCGCCGGCGACATCGCCAATATGGGATTCGCGCGCGCGGCCGACGTTCCCGTCATATTGGTGGGCGATATCGATCGCGGCGGGGTGATCGCGTCGATCGTCGGCACGAAGGCGGTGATCGATCCCGAGGACGCCGCGATGATCCGCGGCTTCATCGTGAACAAATTCCGGGGCGACCCTGCGCTGTTCGCCGACGGCTATGCCGCGATCGAGGCGCGGACCGGCTGGCGCGGTTTTGGCCTCGTCCACTGGCTGCCCGCCGCCGCGCGCCTGCCGAGCGAGGATGCGGTGATTCTCGAACGGCGGCACCTGAGCGGCAATGGCCGCAAGCTGATCGCCTGCCCGATCCTGCCGCGCATCGCCAATTTCGACGATCTCGATCCGCTGCGGCAGGAGCCGGGGGTCGAACTGGTCATGGTCCCGCCCGGCCAGCCGATCCCGGCCGAGGCAGCCCTGATCGTCCTGCCCGGATCCAAGGCGACGATCGCCGACATGGCCGCGCTGCGCCAGCAGGGCTGGGATATCGACATCCTCGCCCATCGGCGGCGCGGCGGCGCGGTGCTGGGGCTGTGCGGCGGCTATCAGATGCTGGGGCGGCGGATCGCCGATCCCCACGGCATCGAGGGCAAGCCGGGCGCGATCGACGGCCTCGGCCTGCTCGACGTCGAAACCGTGCTCGAACCCGTCAAGGCGTTGCGCGAAGTGGCCGGCGAAGCGCTGGGCGCCGCTTTCGACGGTTATGAGATGCATATGGGCGTAACCGGCGGCCCTGACGCCGCCCGCCCCTTCGCGACTCTGAGCGACAACCGGGCCGAGGGTGCGCAGGATGCGGCCGGCCTCGTGCTGGGCAGCTATGTTCACGGGCTGCTCGCCGCCCCCGGCCTGCGCGGCGCGCTGCTCGACCGGATCGGCGTGGCCGGTTCGATGCACGATCATCGCGCGATCGTCGACGCCGCGCTCGACGAGATTGCGGCCACGCTGGAGGCGCAGATCGACATCGACGGGCTGCTGGACCTCGCTAATCGAGGTTAGGACGATTTCGCGCGCCAGCGAATTGTAAACTGCCTATCGTTCTGCGTGTGAACAATGTGAGCCTGGGCGCCTTGGAGGGCGATTCGGTTCGGCCAGTCTTTCGCGGATCGGTGGACGGGCTCCTCTTTGCAGTCGAATTCGACAGCAGCGCGCTCATCAAGCTCAGCCAGGGCCAATTCGGCGAAGCGCGGATCGCAGCGCTGGAAAATCAGCGGGGTCGTGTGCGCGCAGCGGCGCAGGCGCTCTACGACAATGGATTCCTGAACGACGCGACGGACGATCCCCGCCTCGTCATCTCCGCACTCGATATCGTCTAGTCTGCGGCGGCCTGCCGCTTCGCCTCAGCCGCGGCGGCGATCAGGCTTTCACCCAGCCGAATCGCGGCCTCGGGGCTGAGCGTGGCCGCCAGGCCCGGCGGGCCATCGAGAATCACATGCCCCGCCTCGGCACTGGCCACCGCAACATCGGCCGCAGGCGGCGATTTGGCTTCGTTCATCGTGCACCTCCTAATCCGAGCGTGCAGGGCTCTCATCGAGATAGAGATAGGCATCGTCGAACTGCCCCCTGGCGGCGAGCAGATCGGGTCGCAGGATTTCTACCAAGGAAGACCGGTAGGTGCATATGCCTTCTTCGCGCAGCTGGCGAAGAATGCGGTTCACATGGATGCTGGTGACACCGCAGATTTCGGCAAGATCGTTCTGCGTCAGATCGAGCTGGAAGCGGCGCCCGTCGCTCAGCCCCACCGCCTTCAGCCGCGCATTCGTCTCGCACAGGAAATGCGCGAGCCGACCCATCGCGTCGAGCCGCCCCAGCCGGAACAGCCAGGCGCGGTGCATCGCGGCGTCGAGCAGGGTCGCGAACCACAATTTGCGCGCCAGATCGGGGCTGTCGGCGGTGAGCGCGCGAATCCTGTCGTGCGGCACGATCGCGACCTTCGCCTCGGTCAGCGTCGCCACATCATGTTCAAGCGATTTGAGCGCATAGCTATGCAGATCGACGAAATCGCCGGGCACATGCAGCGCCACCAGCTGCCGCAGCCCATCGCGATCGTCGATATAGCGGCACATCGATCCTTCGACGAGCAAGGCGCACTGGCGCACCGCGACACCCGCCTCGATCAACACCGTGCGCGCGGGAACCGACCGGACCTCGCTGATAGCGGCTTCGATCGCCGCCCGCTCCTTCGGATCGAGGACGACGTCGCGCCGCCCCTTCAACAACCTGTCCGTCAACATATTCGGCAAAGCGCCCCCAAAAGGTGCGCGGACCATCCTGCCCCCAGGTGCCCGCTCCCAATCGATGGCGAAGCTGTATCCGGGTCGCGTCCATTTGCGATTGCCCTAGATTAATTTGGAAAAATGATTTGCAACCCAGCCGTCACACGCGGGTTTTTGCGTATCAGATCAACCGTCTGGCGATCATGTTCGCCGGACCCGACGGGAGGATATCCCGCAATGCCGCGTTTCTTCTTCCATGTCTTCAACGGCAATGGCGAAACCCATGACGATGAAGGCGTCGAACTTGGCAGCCTTGAGGAGGCCCGGGCCCAGGCGGTCACGGGCATAAGATCGATCCTGCGCGACGAAGTGGCGCATGGCAGGCTCGATCTGGGCGGCGTGCTGAAAGTGGCCGACGAAAACCAGCACGTCCTGTTCGAAGTCCGCTTCGACGAAGTGATCGATATACGTAGTGGTCCTTCCGCGTGACGATCCCTACACACGGGACGAAGGATCCGCTCCGATGATCGAACGCCTCCTGCTCAAGCTCCGTCGCCGCCATGAGGTCAGTGCCGAGGAAGAGGCCGTCCTCCGCCGGATCGCGCAGCCGATAAAGCAGGTTCCCGCCCGCACGGTGCAGATCCGCGAGGGCCAGCGGATCGATTTTTCGACCCTGCTGATCGAAGGCCTGATGGGCCGTTACAAAGATATGCGCGACGGCCGGCGGCAAATCAGCGCGCTCCACATCAGCGGCGACTTCCTCGACCTGCACAGCTTCATGCTCAAGCGGCTCGACCACGACGTCATGGCGCTGACCGACTGTACCGTGAGTATCGTGCCGCATGAGGAGATCGAATGGATAACCGAGGAGCATCCGCGCCTCGGCCGCCTGTTCTGGTTCGAAACCAATCTCGATGCGGCGATCCATCGCGCGTGGGAGGTTTCGCTGGGCCGTCGCAGCGCGCTGGCCCGCACCGCGCATCTGTTCTGCGAACTGTACGTCCGCATGAAGATCGTCGGGCTGACCGACGATCGGGGATATGAATTCCCGCTGACGCAGATCGACCTTGCCGAATGTCTGGGCCTCACATCGGTCCATGTGAATCGCGTGCTCAAGGAATTGCGCGAAAGCGGCCTCGCCACCTTCCGCAGCGGCCGCGTCGACATCGACAATTTCGAAAAGCTCCAGCGCGCCGCAGAGTTCGACGCCGACTATCTGTTTGTCGATCCCGGCCCCGCCTGATCTATCGCGCTAACCTGCATCAAGCGCAGGCGAAACGACCGGAACTGGCCGATGGAGCATGGGTTCAGCCTCCCAATTTCCAGGAGGCTTGTCCATGACCGAGACCACCACCGCCCGCCGCAAGGCCACCGCGCCCAAGGCCGCGCCGCGCGCCCGCCGCGCCAAGCCGGCGACCGCCGCCGCCAAGATCGCCAGCATCACCGCGCCGATCGCCGAAGTGAGCCACGAGGCGGTCGCCTCGATCGAAAAGGCGGCTGACGCCGGCGCCAAGCGCGCTCGTCGCACCACGACCCGCACGCGCCGCGCCGTCACGGGCATCGCGCGCGATGCGAGGCAGGCGGCGTCGGGCCGGACGGCGGGGCTGGTCGGCGCGGCCGCCATCGGGCTGGTTGCGGGGCTGGCCGCCAATCTGGGCCGCAAGGTGATCGTGCAGGCGCCGACCGCCCTCGCCGGTGACTGGCTGGACGGTGTGAAGGCCGACCATAAGCTCGCCCTCTCGCTGTTCGACGCGCTGGAGAAGACCGGCGACCGCGAAACCGGCAAGCGCACGACGCTCCTCACCCAGCTTGCCCATGCGCTGGGCAAACATGCCTTCATGGAAGAAAACAGCCTGTATCCCGCGCTGCGCGAATGGGGCGACAAGGCTGACGCCGACAAGCTCAACCACGATCACGGCTATGTGAAACAATATCTCTACGAACTCGACGCGATGGCGAAGGATTCGTCCGGCTTCCTGTCGAAGGTCAGCGCCTTCCGCGCCGATGTCGAGGCGCATGTGCGTGAGGAGGAGGAAGCGATCTTCCCGAAGCTGCACGCCGCGCTGGGCGACGCCGGCAATGCGAAGCTCACCGCCGTCGCCAACAAGGAAGGCTTCAAGCTCGCCTGAGGAGGCTGTGATGGAAGACGGACATGTCGTGACCGGTGAAATCGCGAAGGCCGACGCCGATCGCCTCGCCAATGCCGGTGGTCGCCCAGGCGCGGCGGCGAAAGGGGGAGCAACACCGCAGACGGACGATCCCGTCGATCCCGCCCGCGCCACAGCGCGTGAGGCGGACGACGATTCGGAGATGCGCGCTTCCGGCTTCGGCGACCACAAGGGCGAGGATATGGGCCGCGACGGCAAAGGCTGAACCCCGGCCGCCGGTGCGATCGCACCTATCCTAAACCTGATCGGAAAGAGCGATCCCATAGTGGATCGCTGGAGCGGGCGAAGGGATTCGAACCCTCGACCCCAACCTTGGCAAGGTTGTGCTCTACCCCTGAGCTACGCCCGCTCTGGCGCTGACCAGCGGGCGAACCCGCTGTGTGAGGCGCGGCGTTTAGCGTGGGTGTTTGAGGTGCGCAAGCTGATTCGGCAGGAAAAATGCGCAAGGTTGCAACCGCCCTTGGCATGGCGGATATGCGCCCCACATTCAGTGCGATGAACGATCGGGAGACGAGCAGGTGGCGACCCTGGGTATGAGCGCGGCGGACAAGGAGGCGATCGAGGCGTTCAAGCGCGATATCGTCGAACCTTCCATGACCTCGCTCGTGATCGTCGATTTCTGGGCCGAATGGTGCGGGCCGTGCAAACAGCTGACCCCGGTGCTCGAAAAGGTCGCCGCCGATTATGCCGACAAGGGCGTGATCCTGGCGAAGATCAACGTCGACGAGCAGAAAATGATCGCGGCGCAGTTCCGCGTCCAATCGATCCCCACCGTCTATGCGATGTTCCAGGGGCAGCTGGTCGCCGATCTGACCAATGCGCGCACCGAGGGGCAGCTGACCCAGATGCTCGACCAGATTTTGCGGCAGTTGCCCGTCGAAAGCACGGCCGGGCAGCTGGCGCAGGATATCGCCCCGCTGATCGCGATGGGCGAGGAGGTGCTGGAGGCCGGCGACGTCGAACGTGCGCTTTCGGTGTTCAGCCAGATCGCCGAGATGGCGCCCGACAATCCGCAGGTGCTGTCGGGCCATGCGCGCGCGCTGGTGGCCGCGGGGCAGATCGATGCCGCCGACGCGCTGCTCGCCGATCTGCCGGCCGACATCGCCAAGGATGCTGCAATCGCGCGCGCCCAATCGGCGATCGCGCTGGCGCGGGAGGCGACCCCGGTCGACGACCTCGATCCGCTGCGCGCGCGCATCGCGGCCAATCCCGACGATCATGAAGCGCGCTACGAACTGGCGGGCGGCCTGATGGCCGCGAACGACCGCGACGGCGCGGCCGATCAGCTGCTCGAAATCATCGCGCGCGATCGGACGTGGAACGAGGATGCGGCGCGGCAGCGGCTGCTCAAGTTGCTCGAAGTCGTCGGCCTTGAGGATCCGTGGGTCCGCGATCAGCGCCGGCGCCTCTCGGCGATCCTGTTCACCTGAGGCCGAGGAGCGGGGCGATGGCGACGCGGACGGGGCAAAGGCTGTCGATCTTTCCGCTGACGGGGGCGCTGCTCTTTCCGCGCAGCTTGTTACCGCTCCACATTTTCGAGCCGCGCTATCGCGCGATGGTGTCTGACGCGCTGGCCCGCGACCGGCGGATCGCGATGATCCAGCCGCGCGACGAGGCCGAACCGCCGCGCCTGTTCGACGTCGGCTGCATCGGGCATATCCGCGAGGTGAAGAGCCACGACGACGGGCGGTTCGACATCATCCTGGAGGGGATCAGCCGCTTCCGCATCCTGCGCGAACTGGACGTCACCACGCCCTTCCGACAGGTCGAGGGCGATATCAGCGGCTTTGCTGACGCCGAGGAGCCCGAGCCGCTGCCGAGCATCGTGCGCGCGGCCGTGGAGCAGGAGGCGCGGCGCTTCGCCGATGCGCGGGGCTATGCGATCGACTGGACGTCGGTAAGCCGGCTCGACGACGAAACCCTCGTGAACGCGATCGCGCAGATCGCCCCCTTCGATCCCGCCGCCAAGCAGGCGTTGCTGGAGTCGGTATCGCTGGACGAAAGGGCCGAGCTGCTAACCCAGTTCCTCGGCTTCTTCCGTCGCAACGACGACGATGACGCCACGCTTCAGTAGCGGATGGCGGGGGCGATCAGACCCACGAGCAGATAAAGCAGGATCGTCGAGCCGACGCCGCACAGCGTGAGCAGCACGGTCGCGATACGGATCCACGTCGCGTCGACGCCGGTGAAGTCGGCGAGGCCGGCGCAGACGCCCATGATCTTGCCGTCGGTCTTGTTGAGGCGGAAACGGTTGGAAGCGTTCATGGCAATTCCCCTTCGCGGGTGGAGTTAGAGCAGGGCCACGCGGCTGGCGGCGGCGGGCGCCGAAGCGGTGGCGTTGGCCGGGCCGATCGCGGCGGTCAGGCAGGCGAGGCTGAACAGCAGGCCGCCGCCCAGCGCGATCAGGATGCGCTTCGTATCGCTCATCTCGTTGGTGCGGGTCATCGTCTGTCTCCTTCATCTGCCGGTCGCCGCGGCGGCCGATGCCGAAGGGATTGCATCAGCCGTGCCAACTTTCGTCTAAGCCGGTTTTGCTGGGAATTTTCCGATATTCTCTCGATAGCGGCGCCGCATCATCCCCAAGATTTGGGAAATTACGCCACTGATATGGCAAAGGCCGCCAATCGTTACGGCGAAAGATTTTGGCGCGCTATAGGATAGGTGACGCTGTATCATTTTCTTCGGCGAACCGCGGAGACATGCGGCCGCCAGGAGAAGGAGATGGTCATGCACAGTGAAGGCTTTCTCGACACCCGTACCAAAGGCAGCAAGACCGGCCTTGCGATCGTCATCGCCGGGCACGCCGCCGCCATCCTCGCGCTGGCACTGGTAAAGACCGAGGTCATTCGTCCGCCGGTCTTCATCGACACCGGCACCTACACCGTTCCCCCCGAGACGATTCCGCCCGAAAACCCGCCGCCCGCGCGCAAGGAGGCCGAGACGCCCCGCGCGACGACCCCGACGATCGTCGAACTGCCCCGCCTGTCGCAGACCGACATCCTGGCCAAGCCGATCGATCCGCCGTCGAGCGGCGTGACCGACGTGGTGATCCCCACCCAGACCGTGATCGCCGAACCCGTCTTCGTCGAGGCGCGGATGGATCCGGCCGCCGCCGGCCGCTTCCAGCCCGATTATCCCGCCGCGATGGCGCGTGCGGGGACCGAAGGCTTCGCAACGGTCCGCATCCTGATCGGCACCGACGGGCGCGTGCGGCAGGTGGTGCAGGTCAACGCGACCGATCCCGCCTTCTTCGCGGCGACCGAACGGCAGGCGCTGCGTTACTGGCGGTTCCGCGCCGCCACGCGGGATGGCGTCGCGACCGAAAGCTGGCGGACGCTGACGGTGCGTTTCAAGCTGGTCGAATAAGCCGGTCTAGCGCGCGGCGGGGGATCGCCCTATCTTGGGCGACCTATGGCGATCCCCCGTCCTTCGCGCCCGAGCGCACTCCTGGCCGACTTCAAGGCGTTCCTGAAAGGCGATCAGCGGCACAAGCTGCTGTTCGGCATTCTGGCGATCATCATGCCGTGCATCATCATCGCCGGCTTCTATCATGACTCGCTGCTCGCCAAGCCGCAAAAGCGGATGATCTACGTCCAGCTCTACAAGCCCGACCGCACCGACGCCGAGATCGAGAAGCAGAATATCGCCGACCAGAAGATCCTCGACGCCAAGCGCGAGGAACGGCGCAAGCAATATCAGCGGCTGGCCGACCGGCTCGGCATCGACACCAAGAATTGAGCAAGCCGGCTGATGATTCGCGCTGGATGGCGGCCGCGATCGCGCTGGCCGGGCGCACGCGCGGGCTGACCGCGCCCAATCCCAATGTCGGTTGCATCATCGTGCGCGACGGCCGCGTGATCGGGCGCGGCTGGACCCAGCCCGGCGGCCGCCCCCATGCCGAGGCGGCGGCGATCGCCGATGCCGGCGGCGATATTGCCGGGTCGACCGTCTATGCAACGCTCGAGCCCTGCGCGCATGTGTCGGAGCGCGGCCCCGCCTGTTCCGATCTGCTCGCGGTGGCGCGCCCGGAGCGCGTCGTGATCGGCGCGGGCGATCCCGATCCGCGCACCAACGGCCAGGGCGCCGAACGGCTGCGCGCCGCCGGGATCGCCGTGACCGAAGGCGTCGAGGCGGCGGCATGCCGCGCATCGATGGCGGGTTTCCTGACGCGCCTCGCAACCGGGCGGCCGCAGGTGACGCTGAAGATGGGCCTGTCGATCGACGGCGGCCTCGCGATGGACGATGGGCGCAGCCGCTGGATCACCGGCCCGGCCGCGCGCGCCCACGCCCATGTCGAACGCGCGCGCCACGAACTGATCCTCGTCGGGCGCGGCACGCTTGCCGCCGATGCGCCGAAGCTCGACGTCCGCGTCGCCGGACTGGAGGCGCGCAGCCCCCGCCCCGTTTTGCTGAGCGCGCACGCCGAGGGATTACCCGAAGGCTGGCTCCACATCGCATCGCCGAACGACATCGCATCGCTGCCCGGCGATCATCTGATGGTCGAGGGCGGCGCGGGTGCCGCCGCCGCCTTCCTGTCCGCCGATCTGATCGATCGCCTGGCTGTCTATCGCGCGCCGATCCTGATCGGGGCGGCGCGGACGCTGGGCGATATCGGCCTGACCGATCTTTTGCAGGCGCATGGCCGCTGGCAGATGGTTGACATGCGCGCGCTGGGCGGCGACCGGCTGGAAATCTACGAGAGGCGGCGGAGCTAAGGCCATGTTCACCGGAATCATCACCGATGTCGGCACGATCGCCGCGGTCGAGCAGCGCGGCGACCTGCACGTGCGGATCGAGACGATCTACGACACCGCATCGATCGACATCGGCGCATCGATCGCCTGTTCGGGCGCGTGCATGACCGTGGTCGAAAAAGGGCCTGGCTGGTTCGCGGTCGACGTCAGCGGCGAAAGCGTATCGCGCACCGCGGCGAATCGCTGGACCGCGGGCACCCGCCTGAACCTCGAACGATCGCTGCGTGTCGGCGACGAACTGGGCGGCCACATCGTCACCGGCCATGTCGACGGAATCGGCACGATCGCCGCAATCGGCGAGGAAGGCGATTCGCACCGCTTCGAGATTTCCGTGCCCGCCGACCTTGCCGGCTATCTGGCGGCCAAGGGATCGGTCGCGATCGACGGCATCTCGCTGACGGTCAACAGCGTGACCGATCAGGCGGACGGCACCACGCTGATCGGCCTCAACATCATCCCGCACACCGCCAGCGTCACGACTCTGGGCGGCGCGACGGTCGGCGGGCAGGTGAATCTCGAGATCGACATCCTCGCGCGTTACCTTGGCCGGATGGAGCAATTGAGAAATCACATTCGAGTGTGATTTAACTCTTGAGGCGATCACATTGCGGGTGTAATCGCCTCCCCACCATGAGCACCACCCTGATCGAGCGCATCCGCGCCGCCGTCTCGGACGGCAATGTCTCCCGCTCCGGGCTTGCCCGCGCGGCCGGCCTCCACCCCAATTCGCTGCGCTCGCTCGACGAGCCCGATTGGAACCCGACGGCGGACACGCTCAAGAAGCTCGAAGCCTATCTGTCGCGACCGGGCCTGACCCCGATCGAGGACATCATCAACGAAGCGCGCAACGGGCGCATGTTCATCCTGGTCGACGACGAGGATCGCGAGAATGAGGGCGATCTGGTCATCCCCGCGCAGATGGCGACCCCGGATGCGATCAACTTCATGGCCAAGCACGGCCGCGGCCTGATCTGCCTGACGCTGACCAAGGATCGCGTCGAACAGCTCGGCCTCGATCTGATGAGCCGCAACAACGGCACCCGCCACGAAACCGCCTTCACCGTTTCGATCGAGGCGCGCGATGGCGTGACCACCGGCATTTCCGCCGCCGATCGCGCGCGCACCGTCGCCGTCGCGATCGATGCGTCGAAGGGGCCGGAGCATATCGTGACGCCGGGCCACGTCTTCCCGCTGATCGCGCGCGATGGCGGCGTGCTGGTCCGCACCGGCCATACCGAGGCGGCATGCGACGTCTCGCGTCTCGCCGGGCTCAACCCGTCGGGCGTGATCTGCGAGATCATGAAGGACGACGGCACGATGGCGCGCATGCCCGACCTGATCGAGTTCGCGCAGACCCACGGGCTGAAGATCGGCACGATCCGCGATCTGATCGCCTATCGCCGCCAGCACGACCACCTTGTCGAGAAGCGCGCCGAGGGCAAGTTCACCAGCCGCTGGGGCGGCGAATGGAACGCCATCACCTATTACAACAAGGCGACCGGCAGCGAGCAGGTCGCCCTGGTCAAGGGCCGGATCGATCCCGATGAGCCGACTTTGGTGCGCATGCACTTCTCCGGCTCGCTCTATGATCTGTTCGGTGAGACGGGTTCGCGCGGCGCGCTGATCGAACGATCGATGCAGGCGATCGCCGAACATGGCAGCGGCGTGATCGTCGTCGTCAACTCGCCCGACGAAAGCTGGCTGACCCGCGCGGTCCAGTCCCACAGCAAGGGCGGTGACGATACGCCGCCGGCGCAGGACGTGATCCGCGATTATGGCGTGGGCGCGCAGATTCTGACCGAACTGGGCGTGCAGGACATGATCCTGCTGACCAACACGCACCACAGCCTCGTCGCGCTCGACGGCTACGGCCTGTCGATCGTCGGCGAACGCCCGATCCCCAAGCTCGACGGAGTGAACTGATGGCCAAGATCCTGATCGTCGAGGCGCGTTTCTACGACCATTTGAACGACCTGCTGATCGAAGGCGCGCGCGCCGCGATCGAGGAGGACGGGCACAAGCATGAGACGATCACCGTCCCCGGCGCGCTCGAGGTGCCCGGCGCGATCGCGATGGCGGCCGAGAGCGGGCGCTATGACGGCTTCGTCGCTTTGGGCGTCGTGATCCGCGGCGAGACCTATCATTTCGAAGTCGTCTCGAACGAGAGCGCGCGCGGCCTGATGGCGCTGACGATGGACGGCATCGCGATCGGCAACGGCATCCTGACGGTCGAAAACGAAGCGCAGGCCCTCGCCCGCGCCCGTATGACCGAGAAGGACAAGGGCGGCGAGGCCGCCAAGGCCGCCCTCACCATGCTCCAGCTGCGCGAGCGGTTCGGGGCGTAACGCTCAATCCTCCCCGATACGGGGAGGTGGCGCCGAAGGCGACGGAGGGGGCTGGCCGCAGGCGCTGCGCCAGCCTCTTGCCCCCTCCACCATCCTGCGGATGGTCCCCCTCCCCGTTCCGGGGAGGATTTAATCAGGCCGCGTCGACTGTCGGCCAATCCGAATAGCCGGCCGCGCCTTCGCCATACCATTGCGCCGGTCCGGACGGAATCATGGGCAGACCGCGCGAAATGCGCGCCGGCCAATCAGGACTGGTGATGAATGGCCGGCCGAAAGCGATCGCATCGGCATCGCCGCGATCGAGCGCCGCCTGTGCGCTGTCTGCCGTAAAATCCGAATTGAGGATCAAAGGCCCCTTGAACGCCTTGCGGATCACGGGGTGGACCGGCGCGCTGCTCGGCTTGCCGAAGGTGCCGTCGGGACCGGGCTCGCGCAGTTCGAGGAAGGCGATGCCGATATCGGACAGTGCGGCCGCTGCCGCTTCGAACAAAGGATGCGGATTGCTGTCGTCGGTGCCCTGCGAATTACCGTTAGGCGACAGGCGAATGCCGGTCCGTTCCTTGCCGACAGCATCGGCCACCGCCTGCGTCACTTCACGCATCAGGCGGATGCGGTTCTCGATCGATCCGCCATAGTCGTCGGTGCGCGTGTTCGCCGAATCGCGCAGGAAGCTGTCGATCAGATAGCCGTTCGCGCCGTGGATCTGGACCCCGTCAAACCCGATCGCGATCGCATTCTTCGCCGCCTGCACATAATCGGCGATGATGCCGGGAATCTCGTCGATCTCCAGCGGGCGGGGTGCCACGAAATCGAAACGCCCCTCATAGGTATGCGCCTTGTCGGGCGCCGCGATCGCCGAGGCCGCGACTGGCAGTTCGCCGTCCAGGAAATTGGGATGGACCATCCGGCCCATATGCCAGAGCTGCGACACGATCCGCCCGCCCGCGTCGTGGACCGCCTTCACGATCGGCTTCCACGCCGCGATCTGCTCATCGGTCCACAGGCCCGGCGCATTTGGCCAGCCCATGCCCTGCCGGCTGATCCCGGTCGCTTCGGATATGATCAGCCCGGCCGAAGCGCGCTGGCGATAATAGTCCGCCATCACCGGGGTCGGAACATGATTGCGCGTCGAGCGGGCGCGCGTAAGAGGGGCCATGAAGATACGGTTGGGCGCTTCGATGGCGCCGAGTTTGATCGGATCGAACAGCGTGGGCACGGGGCAATTCTCCATTCATGCTGCGACGCAAGTTAGGATGATGTCGGCCCGATGCACGGGGGCAAGGAAGCAAGAATAGCTGATCCCGCCGATAGATCGGCTGTGGTCGCGCGCGCCTTCGCGGCGATGGTGCTCAGCAATGTGTGCCTGGCGTTCGGCCCCGTAAGCGTGCGCCTGGCCGCCGCTTATTCGGATATCGGGCCGGTGACGTCGGCCTTCTGGCGGCTCGGCCTCGCCATCCCCGTCCTGTTCGTGCTGACCCGCGTGATGCGCCAGCCGATCCCGCGCATGGGGCGCGGCATGGTGCTGATGCTGCTGACGGGCGGGCTGTTCTTCGCGGCCGATCTGGGCAGCTGGCATGTCGGCATCCTGCAGACGCGGCTGGCCAACGCCACCCTGTTCGGCAACATCACCACCTTCACCTTCGCGATCTACGGCATGATCGTCGCGCGTGCCTTGCCGTCGCGGATGCAGGGGATTGCGATGGCGCTGGCCTTTGGCGGGGTCGGGCTGCTGCTCGGCCGCTCCTACGAACTGTCGCGCGAATATCTGGTGGGCGATCTGTTCTGCATCTTCGCGGGGCTCAGCTATACCGGCTATCTGATCGCAATGGGCAAGGCGCGGGGCATATTGCAGCCGATGCCCGCCTTGTTCGTCTCCACCCTGGCCGGCGCGGTGCCGATGCTGTTCGCGGCGCTGGCGATGGAGGGCAAGCTGATGCCCGATGCATGGTGGCCGGTGCTGGCACTCGCGATCGGCAGCCAGGTGATCGGGCAAGGGCTTCTGATCTACGCGATCGGCCATCTGCCCCCGCTGATCATCGCGCTGGGCCTGCTGATCCAGCCGATCGTGTCGACCGCGCTCGGCTGGGAATTCTATGGCGAGAAATTGGCGATGTTCGACTGGATCGGGGGCGCGGCGATCTGTATCGCTTTGATCCTCGTGCGCCGAGGCGAACGGCCGGCCGTGGCCAAGCCGGCCCAGCCAGTCTAAAGATAGAAACATGATCGCACCCATCGACATGACCCTCGACGAACTGCGCGAGGCGCTGGCCGAAAAATTGCCCGCCCATGCGGTGTTCGACGGGTGGAGCGAGGCCGCGCTGACGGCCGCCGCCGCCGAACTCGGCGTGCCTGCCGATCGCGCGGGCCTGTGCTTTCCCGGCGGCGCGATCGAGATGATCGACGCCTGGTTCGCCGCGATCGATCGCGCGATGGCCGCCGAATATCCCGCCGATCGGATCGCGACGATGAAGATCCGCGAACGCATCCGCGCGCTTGTGGGCTTCCGGATCGCGCAAGGATCGGCACATCCCGACGCGCTGCGCCGCGCGCTCCAGATCCTTGCCAAGCCCAACAATGCGAAGCGCGCCGCTAGCCTTGGCTGGCGCGCCGCCGATGCGATGTGGCGCGTGGCGGGCGATAGCAGCGCCGACTTCGCCTGGTACACCAAGCGCACGACGCTCTCGACGCTCTACGCCACGACGATGATGGCGTGGATGGACGACGACAGCGAAGGCTTTGCCGACACCTATGCCTTCCTTGATCGCCGCATCGACAATGTGATGCAGTTCGAGAAGCTGAAGGCGCAATTGAAGCCCGATCCCGATCGGCATTTCAGCGTCGCGCGCTTCCTGGGTCGCTTGCGATATCGGCTCGCGGAATAGGATTTGCTGGCGCGGCCAGTCAGCTGTTGATAATGGTTCGCAGCATGACGTCCGATGCTCCCGTTACCCTCGACCAGCTTCCCATCAGTGACAAAGGCGCGATCCGATCGATCGACTGGTCGCTGCTGTCCGAAAAGGACGGGCGCCGCCTGCGCGAACTGGGCGTCGATGAGGGCGTGACGGTGGAAAAGCTCCACAAAGGACCGTTCGGGCGCGATCCGATCGCCTGCCGGATCGGCCGCATGACGATCGCCCTGCGCAGCGCGCAGGCCGCCGCGATCCTCGTGGAGCCGGCGTCGAAATCATGAACCACACGCCCCTGATCGCGCTCGTCGGCAACCCCAATGCCGGCAAGAGCGCCCTGTTCAACGCGCTGACCGGCGCCCGCCAGAAGGTCGGCAATTATCCCGGCGTCACGGTCGAGCGGAAATCGGGCCGCTTCTCGCTGGAAGATGGCCGCCCGGTCGAATTGCTCGATCTGCCCGGTACCTACAGCCTCGAACCGTCCAGCCCCGACGAAGCCGTCACCCACGACGTGCTGCTGGGCAAGCAGGAGGGCGAGCGGCTGCCCTCCGCACTCGTCGTCGTCATGGACGCGAGCAACCTCGACAACCATCTGCGCTTCGCACTGCAGTTGATCGCGCTGGGCCTGCCGACCGTCGTCGCGCTCAACATGATCGACATGGCCGAACGCGATGGCCTGAAGATCGATACGGCGAAGCTTTCGGCCGAACTCGGCGTGCCGGTGATCCCGACCGTCGCGGTGCGCAAGCGCGGGATCGACCAGCTCAAGATCGCGGTCGGCGAGCTGGCGACCACCGGGCCGCGCATTGCGGGCGGCGATACCGCCGTGCTGCATGAGGATATCGTCGGCCTGCAGCGCCGCGCGCGCGCCATCGCGGTCGCCGCGACCACCGAGGAAAGTTTCCGCCGCCGCTGGACGCATCGCGCCGACGCGGTCGCGCTCCACCCGATCATCGGGCCGATCCTGCTCGCGACGATCCTGTTCGTGATCTTCCAGGCGGTGTTCAGCTGGGCGAGCGTGCCCGCCGACATGATCGATGCGGGTATTTCCGCGCTGGGCGAGTTCGTCGGCGATGCGATGCCCGAGGGCTTCCTGCGATCGCTTATCGTCGAAGGGCTGATCGCGGGCGTCGGCGCGGTCGTCGTCTTCCTGCCACCGATCCTGATCCTGTTCTTCTTCATCCTGCTGCTGGAGGCGACCGGATATATGGTCCGCGCCGCCTTCATCATGGATCATCTGATGGCGCGCGTCGGCCTGTCGGGTCGCGCCTTCATCCCGCTCCTTTCCAGCTTCGCCTGCGCGATCCCCGGCATCATGGCGACGCGCACGATCGACGATCCCAAGGACCGGTTGACCACGATCCTGATCGCGCCGCTGATGACCTGTTCGGCGCGGCTTCCCGTTTATGCCGTCGTGATCGCCGCCTTCATTCCGGAGCGCGACGTGGGGCCGGGCATCGGCCTGCAGGGGCTGGTGCTGTTCGGTCTCTACATTGCGGGCGTTCTGGGCGCGATGTTGGCCGCCTATGCCCTGCGCCGCACCGTCACTAAGGGTCCGCCGCCCGGCTTCATGATGGAAATGCCGAAATATCAGGCGCCAGCGGTGCGCGACATCGCGCTGGGCCTGTGGACCCGCGCGCTGATATTCCTGAAGCGCGCGGGCACGATCATCGCCGCCACCACCGTCGTCCTGTGGCTGCTCGTCTCCTATCCCAAGCCGCCCGCCGATTATGATCTGCCCGCCATCGATTATTCGATCGCGGGGCGGATCGCCAACGGCATCACGCCGATCGTCCGCCCGATCGGCTTCGATCGCGACATCGTGCTGGCGCTGATCCCGGCAATGGCCGCACGCGAAGTCGCCGTGTCGGCGCTCGCCACCGTCTATGCGATCACCGATAGCGATGAGGAGGCGCAAGAACGCTCGCTCGTCGATCGGCTGCGCGGACGATGGCCGCTGCCGACCGCGCTCGCCTTCCTCGTCTGGTTCGTGTTCGCGCCCCAGTGCATCTCGACGATCGCGGTCGTAAAACGCGAAACGAACGGCTGGAAATGGACCAGCTTCATGCTCGCTTATCTCTTCGCGCTGGCATACGTCGCCGCAGGCGCTACATACTGGGCCGCTACAGCTTTGGGCCTTTAGGAGATTAGAGTGGCAGGCAGCGTCAATAAGGTGATCCTGGTCGGCAATCTGGGCCGCGATCCCGAATCGCGCAGCTTCCAGAATGGCGGCAAGGTGGTGAACCTGCGCGTCGCCACCTCCGAGCAGTGGAAGGATCGCAACAGCGGCGAGCGCCGCGACAAGACCGAATGGCATTCGGTCGCGATCTTCAACGAAAACCTCGCCAATGTCGCCGAGCGTTATCTGCGCAAGGGCAGCAAGGTCTATCTCGAAGGCCAGCTGCAGACCCGCAAGTGGACCGACCAGCAGGGCCAGGAGCGTTATTCGACCGAAGTCGTCCTTCAGGGCTTCAACGCGGTGATGGTGCTGCTCGATCGCGCCGAAGGTGGCGGCCAGGGCGGCGGATCGATGGGTGGCGGCTATGGCGGCGGCCAGTCCTCCGGTGGTGGCTGGGGTGACGATGATGGCGGCTATGCCGGCGGCACCAATTTCGGCGGCGGCGGTGGCAGCAGCTTCGGCGGCGGCAACCGGGGTGGCGGCAGTGGCGGCGCCAAGCCGCAGCGCCAGTCCGATCCGTTCGAAAGCGATCTGGACGACGACGTCCCGTTCTGATCGGGCTTTGATCCGTCTCGCTTGACGTCTATTCACCGCACTATGTCGGCGCCCGACCGCAGACACGCATTCTTGCGTTCGCCGCCCTTCCCGCAGGCAACGGCCGAGGTCGCGCGCGTCAGCACGCCGAAGCCGTTCAGCCGCAGCCGTGACCTGGACGGGCCGGAACGCGACCGCGCCCGTTTGGTGATCGACGCGATCGTCGCGGCGCGCGTCGGCGGCGGCTTCTGGGGCGCGACCGACGATCCGTGGTTCGTCACGGACGATCCCGCGCCGGTCCGCGCGGCGGGCGACGACGAAACCGGCCTGATCGCGTGGATGCGCGGGCGCGCCGTCGAATGGAGCGGCCCCGGCTGCTTCGCCGACTATGCGAATGACGGCCTGCCCGATCCGATCGAGCGGCTGGTCCACGATCATCTGGTGACGGGCGTCGATTATCGCGATCCCTTTTCCAACCGTCCCGTTGCGATCGAGGCGACGATCGAGCTGCTCGGTTTCTGGCGCAGCCTGATCGATCGCAACCGCGGGCTCGCGGTCGCGACCGGCATTGCCGGGTGGAAGCGGCGCGAGGTCGAAGGCATGTTGTGGCCCGGCACGTCGGGCCTCGCCTTCGAACGGACCGCCAGCATGGCAGTGCGGACCGCCAGCGCCTATCGCGGCGCGATCGCGGTGTGGCCGACCAAGGCGCCCGCCGGCCTGAACCCCGCCGCCGAAGCCGCCGGCGTCCAGCTGATCCCCGTTGAGGACGGATTCCTGCGGTCCTCGGGCCTGGGTAGCGATTGCCATCCCCCGCATTCGATCATCCTCGATCGGCGCGGCATGCATTTCGATCCGCGCACGCCCAGCGAACTCGAACTGTTGCTCGCCGAGCCGACGACCGATCCGGTGCTGCTCAGCCGCGCCGAACAACTGACGCGCACCATCGTCGATGCGGGCCTCAGCAAATATGCCAGCGGCCGCAGCGGATTCGAGCGGCCGGTGACATCCAAGCCACTCGTCCTCGTCACCGGCCAGGTCGAGGATGATCTGTCGGTGCGGCTGGGCGGGGCAGGGATCGACAGCAATCTGGAGCTACTGCGCCGCGCCCGCGCGGCCGAGCCCGACGCCTTCCTGATCTTCAAGCCGCATCCCGATGTCGATGCCGGCCATCGGCGCGGACGGATCCCGGATGCCGAGATCCTCGTTCATGCCGACATGGTGGTGCGGGAGATGCCGATGGCGGCGCTGCTCGATCATGTCGACCGTGTACATGTGCTCACATCTCTGACCGGTTTTGAGGCATTGATGCGCGGATGCGAGGTCGTGACCCACGGCCAGCCATTCTATGCGGGTTGGGGGTTGACGCGCGACCTCGGCCCCCGCATTGAACGGCGCGAGGGTCGCACCTTGTCATTGATGCAACTGGTGGCCGCGACGTTGATCCAATACCCTCGTTATCTCGATCCCGTGACCAAGCTGCCCTGCTCGCCCGAGCTGCTGGTCGATCGCCTCGCCGCACAGCCGGTGCCGATCGAAACCCCGCTGACGCGCCTGCGCCGCTTGCAGGGCCGCGCGCGGCGCGCGCTTTCGCGCGGCTGGCCGCAGCGCGCGACGAAGGGAAGCCGCGCATGAAGCACGGCCTTGCTCCGCAACAGCGCTTCCTGTTTCTGCAGGGGCCGCCCGGTCCCTTCTTCTACCGCCTCGCCAAATCGCTGCGCGGCCTCGGCCACCGGGTCCACCGCATCAATCTGAACGGCGGCGATCGCGCGTCATGGCCCGAAAAGGCGGTGGACTATCGCGGCGATCCTGATCGCTGGCCGCGCTTCGTCGACAATTTCCTGGCCGAACATGCGATCACCGATCTGGTCCTGTTCGGCGATTGCCGCCCGCTGCATCAGGCCGCGCGCGGCCTCGCCCAGCGTCGCGACGTGCGCGTCCATGTGTTCGAGGAAGGCTATATCCGCCCGCATTGGGTGACGCTGGAACGCGACGGCGTGAACGGCCATTCGCCACTACCGCGCGATCCCAAATGGTTCCTGCGCGAAGCGCGCCGCCTTCCTCCGCTGGGCGAAGAAGCGCCGGTTCCCGCCACCTTCCGCCGCCGCGCGCATGAGGCGACGCTTTATTATTTCCAGACCTATGTCGGGCGGCTGCGCTTCCCGCATTACAAGTCGCACCGCGATCGCTGGGTCGTCGCCGAGGCGGCGGGCTGGCTCAAGCAGTTCGCGCTGCGCAGCGTCCACGAAGACCGCGCCGAAGCGGCGATCGCATCGGTCGCCGGCAAGCGCTATTTCGCGCTGCCGCTGCAGCTGACCTCCGACTATCAGATCCGCGTCCATTCACCCTTCGCCTCGATGGAGGCCGGCGCGCGCTACGTGATCGAAAGTTTTGCGCGGTTCGCGCCCAAGGACACTTTGCTGCTGATCAAGGAGCATCCGCTCGACAACGGCCTGTCGAGCTGGGCGCGCTTCGTGAGGCATGAGGCCGCGCGGCTCGATATTGACGACCGGATCGTGCTCGCACGCGGCGGCGACATCAACGACGTCGTCAACAATGCGATCGGCGTGGTGACGGTCAACAGCACGACGGGCACGCTTTCGCTCGCCAACGGCATCCCGACGGTGGCGCTGGGCGAAGCCGTGTACAACATTCCCGGCATCACCTTCGACGGCCCGCTCGACGAATTCTGGGCCAATCCGACCCCGCCCGACCCCAAGACGTGGGACGCCTTCTGCCGCGTATTGCGCGCGCGTTGCCTGGTCTATGGCGGCTTTGCGAGCGACGAGGGGATCGAACTGCTGGTCGAAGGATCGATCGAGCGGATGATCGAGACCGTCGCGACCCCGACCCCGCGGCCTACCGACTTCGGTTAAGAGCCGAGCCGCTCGACCGCGCGCTCGCGGCCTATCAACGGCAGCAGCGCGTTCATGTCGGGACCATGTTCGCGACCCGTCAGCGCAAGGCGGAGCGGCAGGAACAGGCTCTTGCCCTTCCGCCCGGTCTCGGCGCCCAGCGCGGCGGTGAGCGCCTTCCACGGCGCATCGGCCCAGTCGATCTCGCCCGCCACCCGCGCGGCCGTGGCCAGATAGGCGCGATCCTCGTCGCCCAGCTCCGCCCGCGCGATCGGCCCTTCGACCACCGACCACCATTCGGCCGCTTCGGCAATGCTCGACAGGTTCGGCCGGATCGCTTCCCAGCCCGCACGATCGATCCCGGCCGGCAGACGCGATGCGACCGCATCGAAATCGAGCATGTGGACGATGCGCGCGTTGAGCGTCTTCAGTTCCTCCTCGTCGAACCGCGCGGGCGCACGGCCGAAACGGGCGAAGTCGAAGCTCTCGATCAGCGGCGCGAGGTCTGTCACCGGTTCGACCGGCAGGCTGGTCCCCAGCCGCGCGAGCAGAGCGAGGATGGCGATCGGCTCGATGCCTTCGCTGCGGAAGGCGTCGCTGTCGGTGGCGCCGAGGCGCTTGGACAATTTGCCCTCGCTGCCCGTCAGCAGCGCCTCATGCGCGAAGGCCGGCGGGGTCGCCCCCAGCGCCGCGAACATCTGAAGCTGCAGCCCGGTGTTGGTGACATGATCCTCGCCGCGCACGACATGCGTCACGCCCATGTCGATATCGTCGATCGCCGACGGGAGCATGTAGAGCCAGCTACCATCGGCGCGGCGGATCACCGGATCGGACAGCAATTTCGGATCGAGCTTCTGCCGACCGCGGATCAGATCGTCCCACGCGATCGGCGCATCATGATCGAGCAGGAAGCGCCAGTGCGGGGTCCGTCCCTCCGCCTCGAACGCCGCAATCTGATCGGGCGCCAGCGACAAAGCGGCGCGATCATAGACCGGCGGCAGCCCGCGCCCAGCCAGCACCTTGCGCCGCAATTCGAGTTCCTGCGCGGTTTCGTAGCAAGGATAGACCCGCCCCGCCGCGCGCAATTCCTCGAACCGCGCCTGATAGAGCGCGAACCGATCCGACTGGCGTTCCTCGCCATCGGGCACGAGGCCGAGCCAGACCAGATCGTCGCGGATGCTCTGCGCGAAGGCCTCGGTCGATCGCTCGGCATCGGTATCGTCGAGGCGCAGCAGGAAGCGTCCACCCTGCTGGCGCGCCCACAGCCAGTTGTGGAGCGCGGCGCGGATATTGCCGACGTGAAGCCGGCCGGTCGGCGAGGGGGCGAAGCGGGTGACGATCATCGCGCCTGCCCATAGGGCGTTGTTGCTGGATCGGCAAAGCCGAACCAGCGGCGGCACCGGCCCGCTCCCCCACCCGACCTCCCAGCGGCAGTATCTTATGGGAGGTCGGGTGGGGGAGCGGGCCGGTGCCGCCATCCAGCGTGAGCTGGATTAAAACGTCACCCCCTTCCCCCAATGGCATGTTCCGCCTAAGGGGTCCGCGATCGAAGGGGACTCCACGCATGAAGCTGCTCACCGGCAATTCCAACCTCCCGCTCGCGCAGGCGATCGCGAGCTACCTCGAAATGCCGCTGACCGACATGAGCGTCCGCCGCTTCGCGGACGAGGAAGTGTTCGTCGAGATCCACGAAAATGTCCGCGGTGAGGACGTGTTCGTGATCCAGTCGACCGGCTACCCCGCCAACGACAATCTGATGGAATTGCTGATCTGCATCGACGCGCTGAAGCGTTCGTCGGCCAAGCGGATCACGGCGGTCATCCCCTATTTCGGCTATGCCCGGCAGGACCGGAAGCCCGGCCCGCGCACCCCTATTTCGGCCAAGCTGGTCGCCAACCTGCTGACCACCGCGGGCGCCAACCGCGTCCTTTCGGTCGATCTGCACGCCGGCCAGATCCAGGGCTTCTTCGATATCCCGACCGACAATCTCTACGCAGCGCCGGTCATGTCGGCCGACATCAACGCGCGTTTCGCGGGCAAGAACCTGATGGTCGTTTCGCCCGACGTCGGCGGCGTAGTGCGTGCGCGGGCGCTGTCCAAGCGCATCGACAACGCCCCGCTCGCGATCGTCGACAAGCGCCGCGAGCGCCCCGGCGAATCGGAGGTGATGAACATCATCGGTGACGTTTCGGGCCGCTTCTGCATCCTGGTCGACGACATCGTCGATTCGGCCGGCACGCTCTGTAACGCCGCCGCTGCGCTGCTGCAGGCGGGCGCCGAGGGCGTCGTCGCCTATGTCAGCCACGGCGTACTGTCGGGCGGCGCGGTCGCCCGCGTAGAAGGTTCGGCGCTGACCGAACTGGTGATCACCGATTCGATCTGCGCGACCGAGCCGGTCGCCGCCGCGAAGAAGATCCGCCACCTGACGATCGCCCCGCTGCTGGGCGAAGCGATCAAGCGCACTTCGGAAGAAAGCTCGGTCTCGAGCCTGTTCGATTAAGCCGATCAGGCAGCGCGCATTGCCCTCTGTCGTCGGCGCTGCACCGACGATCCCAGGCCGATCGCCTCGCGGTATTTCGCGACCGTCCGCCGCGCGAGATCGAATCCCTTGGCGTTGAGCAGTTCGACCAGCTTGTCGTCGGACAATATGTCGTCGCCCTCGGCCGCGATCAGCTTGGCGATCTGACTCTTCACTGCCTCGGCGGAGACCGCGCCGTCACCGTCCGCCGCGGCGACCCCGCTGGTGAAGAAATATTTGAGTTCGTGCAACCCGCGCTCGCACATCAGATATTTGTTCGATGTGACCCGGCTGACGGTCGATTCGTGCATCCCGATCGCGTCGGCCACCGTCTTGAGCGTCATCGGCTTCAGATGCTCGACGCCCTTCAGGAAGAACGCCTCCTGCTGCTTCACGATCTCGCGTGAGACCTTCAGGATCGTGCGCGCGCGCTGATCGAGCGCCTTCACCAGCCAGTTGGCTGAGGCGAGGCATTCGGACAGCCACGCCTTGCCGCCCTTGTCGGCCCCCGCATTGAGCTCCGAATAATAATCGCGGTCGACGATCAGGCGGGGCAAAGTCGCGCGGTTGAGTTCGATCGCCCAGCCATCCTTGGTCTTCGAAATGAAGATGTCGGGCGATACGGGCTGCGCGGGTTCGCCGCCGAAGCGCAGGCCGGGCTTCGGATCATAGCCGCGCAGTTCGCGCAGCATGTCGACCATGTCCTCCTCATCGACGCCGCACAGCCGGCGCAGCTGGGGAATGCCGCCGCGCGCGAGCAGATCGAGATTGTCGATCAGCTTCGCCATCGCCGGATCGTAACGATCGGCCTCCTTCGCCTGGATCGCGATACATTCGGCGAGCGTCCGCGCGCCCACGCCCGAAGGATCGAAGGTCTGGATCACGCCCAGCACGCGTTCGACATGGTAGAGCGCGACGCCCAGACGCTGCGACAGTTCGAAGGTCTGCCCGGTGAAATAGCCCGCCTCGTCGATCAGATCGATCAGGTGGCGGGCGATCGTCAGCTCCTCGCCCTCCAGCACCTCGCCCGCCTGCCGTTCGAGATGTTCGTGCAGGTCGATCGTCGCGGCGACATAGGCATCGATGTCGGGCGCCTCGTCCGACGATCCGCCGCTGCCGCCTTCGAGGCCCAGCCCGCCATCCTGGCCCCGGACGCTGTCGGCCGCGCTGTCATGGTGGAAGGTCTCGGCATCATAATCGACGTCGAGCGGATTGTCGGCGGTGGCATCGCCGAACTCGACCAGCCGATCGGTGGTCGGCTCGGCATCGGTCGGATCAAAAGTGAAATCGTCGTCGGGGGCATCGCCGCCCTCGGGCTCGGGCGCGACTTCCTCGCGCGTGCCGGTCGCCTCGAGCAGCGGGTTCTTCTCGATCTCCTCGGCGATGAACGCCTCGATCTCGAGGTTCGACAGCGCCAGCAGCTTGATCGCCTGCTGGAGCTGCGGCGTCATCACCAGCGACTGGGACTGACGCAGGTCTAGGCGGGGTCCGATCGCCATATGCTGTCAGACCGGGCGGTTCATGATTACAGCGAGAAGCCCTCGCCCAGATAGAGGCGGCGCACGTTCGGATCGGCGACCAGTTCGGCCGGGCTGCCCTGGAACAGCACCTTGCCGTCATAGACGATGCAGGCGCGATCGACGATGTCGAGCGTCTCGCGGACATTGTGATCGGTGATCAGCACGCCGATGTCGCGGCGCTTCAGATCCTTCACCAGATCGCGAATGTCAGCGATCGAGATCGGATCGATGCCCGCGAAGGGCTCGTCGAGCAGCATGATCGACGGGCTGGCCGCCAGCGCGCGCGCGATTTCGCAGCGGCGGCGTTCGCCACCCGACAGCGCCATTGCCGGCGCATCGCGCAAATGGGTCAGGTGGAACTCGCCCAGCAGCGATTCGAGTCGCGGCTCGCGCGCCGCCTTGTCGGGCTCGATCAGTTCGAGCACCGCCATGATGTTCTGCGCGACCGTCAGCCCACGAAAGATCGAGGTTTCCTGCGGCAGATAACCCAGACCCAGGATCGCGCGGCGATACATCGGAAGCGTGGTGATATCGTCGCCGTCGAGCAGGATGCGGCCCGCGTCGGGCTTCACCAGCCCCATCACCGAATAGAAGCAGGTCGTCTTGCCCGCGCCGTTCGGCCCGAGCAGCCCGACCACCTCGCCGCGCGCGACATCGAGCGAGATGTCGGTCAGCACCTGCCTTTTGTCGTAGGATTTGGCGATCGACACGACCGAAAGGCCGCGGCTGATCCCTTCTTCGATGGGACTGCGCTGGGGGCGATCGATCGTCTGGCTGTCATTCATGCGTGGGCCTCAAACGGCGCTTTCCTGCCCGACGCTTAGCGAAAAGCGGGGACCAAGGAAACTGGCAGGGTTCATGCATAACGCGAAGCGAAAGATGCTTCGCGGCTATCAGTTGCTCCGGGGCGGCGGGACGAACCGGCCGGTCACGCGGCCGCGCTGCCCGGCGACGGTGCCGCCGTCCATCGTCGCGATGCCGGTGTTGAGGTTGAGCACCAGGCGCCCGCCCTTCGTGTCGCCCTGACCCGGACGGGTGAGCGTTACGCCGCCGATCATCGTCACGAGTCGCTTCTGCAGATCGTAAATGCCGAACTGGGCGCGCGCCGTTTCGCTGGCGCTCTTGAGCACGACATTGCCGCTCGCGTCCATGCGATTGACCTGGGTCTGCTGCGCCGAATTGTAGGCGATCGTCAGCCGATCGGCATTCAGCGTCATGTCGCCCTGCTTCACGTCGACATTGCCGGTCAGCACCGCGCGATCGGCGCGGTCCTGCAGCTCGATCCGGTCGGCCGAAAAATCGACCGGCGCGTTGGAATTGTGGCCCTTGAGCGCCGACACCGACTGGGCCTGCGCAGCCCCGCCGATCGCCGCCAGCAGGATGACCGCACCGAAGCGCACCCGCATCCGTCCCTTCATCCCGCCCTCGTCTCCGTTCATGGCAGTTTTGCCTTGGCCCCACCCTGCACGATATGCAAGCGCGCACGGCCGTTCAGCACGACGACGCGGCTGTTCAGATCGGCCTCCAGATGATCGCCGCTGAAGCGACCGAGCGGCATCGTGCCGTCGACCGCGCCTTCGCTGCGCACCTTGCGCGTCTGCATGTCGATGCCGACGTCGCGTGTCTTCATCGTATAGCCGTCGGCCGACTTGAACAGCACCGGCCCGTCGACGTTCACTTTTTCATTGTCCATGTCGTAACGGCCGCGGCCCGCGTCGATCGTCGCGGGGCCATCTTCCAGCTGGATCTGCGCCTTGAGCGTCTGGAGCCGGACGACCGGATCGCGCGAGCTCTGCTGGACCGCCGACTGCGCGACGAGTTGAAAGGGCTGCCCTTTCGAATCCTCGCCGCGATAGGTGGCCTTCGTCACGCGCATGCGTTCGCGCGCAACCTCGACCCGGTCCTTCGACAGGACGAAGCTGATATCCTTGCCCACCGTCAGCGGCGCGAGCGCCAGCAGCAGGACAAGCGTGAGGATCGCGGCCGGAAGCACGACGCGCAGGATCGCGATCAGCCGATCATGGCTGCTCCCGCTCGCCGCCCAGTTCTGGCGGCTGCTACGGACGCGATCCGCTAATTCAGACATGCGCGAAGATGTCGATCTCGGGCCATCCGGCCAGATCGAGTTCGGCACGCGCGGGCAGGAAGTCGAAGCATGCCTGCGCCAGCGCCATACGCCCTTCGCGCTCCAGCCGCTCGTCGAGCTTTTCCTTGAGCGCGTGGAGATAGCGCACGTCCGACGCCGCATAATCCTTCTGCGCGTCACTCAGATCGGGGGCGCCCCAGTCCGACGACTGCTGCTGCTTGGAGATTTCCTGGCCCAGCAATTCGCGCACGATCTCTTTCAGGCCGTGGCGATCGGTATAGGTGCGGATCAGGCGCGACGCGGTCTTGGTGCAATAGACCGGGGCCGCGACGACGCCCAGATAATGGCGGATCGCCGCGATATCGAAGCGCGCGAAATGATAGAGCTTGAGCCGCTCAGGATCGGCCAGGACGGCGCGCAGATTCGGCGCGGCATAATCGCTGCCCGGCGCGAAGCGGACGAGATGTTCGTCCCCCTGCCCGTCCGAAATCTGGACCAGGCACAGCCGGTCGCGCGGGGTGATCAGGCCCATCGTCTCGGTATCGACGGCGATGGGACCGGGGGCGAGGACGCCCTCGGGCAGATCCTCCTGATGCAGATACACGGTCATTGTCACGCCTTAGGCCCGTAGCCCCTCGCGCTCAACCCGCCTTCGCGCGGCGCCTGCGTGCGAATATGTTGAGCGCCTCGACCAGCGCCGAAAAGGCCATCGCCGCGTAGATATAGCCTTTGGGCACATGCACGCCGCTGCCTTCGGCGATCAGGGTCATGCCGATCATGAACAGGAAGGCGAGCGCCAGCATCACCACGGTCGGATTCTTCTCGATGAAGCGCGCCAGCGGGGCGGAGGCGAGCAGCATCACCGTGACGGCGCTGATCACCGCGATGAACATGATCGGGACATGATCGGTCATGCCGACCGCGGTGATGATCGAATCGATCGAGAATACCAGATCGAGCAAGATGATCTGGAAGATCGCGGCGCCGAAGCTTGGCCCCGGCCCCTTCTTTTCGAACATGTCGTCGCCCGAATTGGCATCGACATTGTGGTGGATCTCCTTGGTCGCCTTCCACACCAGGAACAGGCCGCCCGCGATCAGGATCAGGTCGCGCCACGAAAATCCGTGGCCGAACGCCTCGAACAAAGGCTTGGTGAGCGTGACGATGAACGCAACGAAGCTGAGCAGCACGAGCCGCAGGCCCAGCGCCAGCGCGATGCCGATCGTCCGCGCCTTGCCGCGCATCGCTTCGGGCAATTTATTGGTCAGGATCGATATGAAGATCAGATTGTCGATGCCGAGCACCACCTCCATCGTGACCAGCGCGGCCAGCGCGACAAGGTTGGTCGGATCGGCGAGGATGGCGAACAGATCGGTCATAGGGGTCCAAGCCTAGGGTGGGTCTCCGGCGCGTCACAAGCGAAATAGATATGATCGCGAATCGGATGCTTTCGACATTGCGGGTTTGACCAGCTTAACCTTCGCTGCACGACATGAATTCGTGACGATTCCTCTTGAACCGCTCATTTCGGCCATTGTTTCGACCGTATCGCCGACGAAGCCAGCCCGAAACTGCTCGCAGGGCGGTCGATTTTGCTTTATGGCAACATTTGGGCGCGGCTTCTTTCCGCGCTGGGAGATCGGTTTGCCGCGCCCGGCATGGTGATCTTTCGATGGCTTTGGGGCGCGATTCGGGAAGATTTGGACGGCATGAGTTTCGATCGAGGGCGGCGCGGTCAGCGCGGCAGGGACAAGCGCGACGGCTTTGGTGACGAAGGCGGTTTCGGCGGCGGCGGCTTTGATGGCGGCTTTGGCGGTGGCGGTGATCGCTTCGGCGGCGGCGGCTTCGGCGGTGGCGATCGCTTCGGCGGCGGCGGTGGCGGTGGCTATCGCGGCGGCGGTGACCGCTTCGGCGGCGGCGGTGGTGGTTACGGCGGCGGTGGCGATCGCTTCGGCGGTGGCGGCGGCGGCGGTTTCCGTGGCGGCGGCGGCTTCGGCGGCGGTCGTGGCGGCGGCGGCGGCATGCCCGCGCAGGTCATCGGCGAAGGCACTGGTGTCGTGAAGTTCTTCAACGGTCAGAAGGGCTTCGGCTTCGTCGTCCGTGATGATGGCGGCGAAGACGTGTTCGTGCACATCTCGGCCGTCGAACAGGCGGGCCTGACTGGTCTGGCCGAGGGTCAGCCGCTCGGCTTCACCCTGGTCGATCGTGGCGGCCGCGTTTCGGCGACCGATCTCAAGATCGACGGCGAACCGATGCCGGTCGAAGAGCGCGCTCCGCGTGAGCCGCGCGAAGGCGGTTTCGGCGGCGCGCCGCGTGGCGGCCCCTCGCGTCAGCTCACGGGCGAGAAGGCGACCGGCACGGTCAAGTTCTTCAACGCGATGAAGGGCTTCGGCTTCATTCAGCGCGACGATGGCCAGCCCGACGCTTTCGTCCACATTTCGGCCGTCGAACGCGCCGGCATGACCAACCTTAACGAGGGTGATCGTCTCGAGTTCGAACTCGAGGTCGATCGTCGTGGCAAATATGCCGCGGTGAACCTCAACGCGATCCAGTAAGCGCTTTCAGCGCTTCCTACGGGATAGGAGAGAGCCCGGCTTCCTCGCGGAAGTCGGGCTTTTTTCTTGCCTCAAATCCTCCCCAGCACGGGGAGGTGGCGCCGAAGGCGACGGAGGGGGTTCGCCGCAGGCGGCACGGCTCGCTCGCCGAGTTTCCTATAGGAAACTTTCGGGCATTCACGCCCAGCCTCCAACCCCCTCCACCGCTTCGCGGTCCCCCTCCCCGTTCCGGGGAGGATTGTTAGCTCAGGCCTTCGCCATGAACTTCATCGCGACGCCGTTCATGCAATAGCGCTTGCCGGTGGGCGGGGGGCCGTCGTCGAAGACGTGGCCGAGATGCCCGCCGCAGCGGCGGCAATGGACCTCGACACGCTCCATGCCCAACGTGCTGTCGGTGCTGGTGCCGACCGCATTGGGCAGAGGCTGATAGAAGCTCGGCCAGCCGGTGCCGCTGTCATATTTGGTCTTCGACGCGAACAAAGGCAGCGCGCAGCCCGCACAGACGAAGACACCCGTGCGATGCTCCTTGAGCAGCGCGCTGGTGAACGGCCGCTCGGTCATCTCGTGGCGCAGCACCTTATAGGCCGACGGCGACAACCGCGCCTTCCATTCGGCATCGGTGAAGCTCACCTCGAACTTCGCGGGCGGCGCGGCCAGCAGCCGGTTCGCCCCGACCAGCGCGAGCGCGGCGGTCGCCATCCCCGATCCGATCAGCGTCCTGCGGTCGATCATCATGCCTGCCAACTCCTCGCGCCCGATATGGTGTTGAAGGAGATACGTTCCAACCGCGCCAAAGGTTACGATTGCAGCCGCCTTCGCTTATAGGCGCGGACATGGCGGCGAACGATCCGACAGAGCTACGCGAGGCGATCCGCGCCGAGGCCGCACGCCTCGGCTTCGTCGCGTGCGGCTTCGCGGCTGCCGATGCCGCCCCCGAAAGCGCCGCCCGGCTCGACGAGTGGCTCCAAAGCGGAGCGCACGGATCGATGGAGTGGATGGAGGCGCGCAAGGGCGAGCGCGCCCGCCCGCAGGGGCTGTGGCCCGCCTCCCGATCGCTGATCATGCTGGGCATGAGTTACGCCCCGCACGAAGATCCGATGCGCCTCGCCGCCGAACCGGAGATCGGCCGCATTTCGGTCTATGCGCAGGGCGCCGACTATCATGACGTGGTCAAGAAGGCGCTGAAGGCGCTCGCCCGCTGGCTGGTCGATCGCGCGGGCGGCGAACTCAAGGTGTTCGTCGATACCGCGCCGGTGATGGAAAAGCCGCTGTCGGCCGCCGCCGGCCTTGGCTGGCAGGGCAAGCATAGCAACCTCGTCAGCCGCGAACATGGCAGCTGGCTGTTCCTCGGCGCGATCATGACCTCGCTCGATCTGCCGCCCGATCCGCCCGAGCCCGATCGCTGCGGATCGTGCGACGCCTGCCAGCGCGCCTGCCCGACCGATGCCTTTCCGCGCCCCTATGTCGTCGATGCGCGGCGCTGCATCTCCTACCTCACGATCGAACATAAGGGGCCGATCCCCGCCGATCTGCGCCCCGGCATCGGCAATCATATCTATGGCTGCGACGATTGCCTGGCCGCCTGTCCCTGGAACAAGTTCGCGCAGGCCGGCGCTGCCAACCGCGCCTTCGCCGCGCGCGCCGAGCTGGCCGCGCCCGAACTGGTCGATCTGCTTGCTTTGTCCGATGCCGACTTCCGCCAGATCTTTGCGGGTTCGCCGATCAAGCGGATCGGGCGCGACCGGATGGTCCGCAACGCCGCGATCGCCGCGGGCAACAGCGCGCTCCCCTCGCTGACGGCGCCGGTCGCCGCTCTGCTCGACGATCCCGATCCCGCCGTGCGCGGCTCCGCGATCTGGGCGCTGTCGCGGCTCGATCCCGCCCGCTTCGCCGCGGAGCGGACGGCGCGCATTTCCGCCGAGCAGGATGCGGGCGTTTTGGCCGAATGGGGCGTTGCGGGGTCCGACCCGCGCCGATAGAGCAGCCGCAATCTTTGGGTTTCAGCAAGGGGATCGGGCATGAAGGTGATCGGCGTCGTGGGCGCGGGGCAGATGGGCGCGGGCATCGCGCAGATCGCAGCCCAGGCGGGGCTGAAGGTCATCCTGTCCGACATGTCGGTCGAGCTTGCGACCAAGGGCCGCGACGGCATTGCCAAGGTGCTGACCAAGCAGGTCGAAAAGGGCAAGCTGGAGGCATCCGCGCGCGACGCCGCGATCGCGCTGATCGAGCCCGCCGGCGATGTCGCCCCGATGGCGGCGGCCGACATCATCATCGAGGCGGCGACCGAGCGCGAGCAGGTGAAGCGCGCGATCTTCGAAAATATCGGCAAGGTGCTGCGCGCCGACGCCGTCCTCGCCAGCAACACCTCGTCGATCTCGATCACCCGGCTTGCGCAGGCGTCGATCGATCCGGCGCGCTTCATCGGCATGCACTTCTTCAATCCGGTGCCGCTGATGCCGCTGCTCGAACTGATCCGCGGCATCGCGACCAGCGATGCGACCGTCGAGGTCGCGCGCGCCTTCGGCAAGGCGACGGGCAAGCAGACGATCGTCGCCAAGGACAGCCCCGGCTTCGTCGTCAACCGCATCCTGCTGCCTTTGCTCAACGAAGCCTTCTTCGCGGTCGGCGAAGGGCTGGCCTCGATCCCCGACATCGACGCCGGCGTGAAGCTGGGCCTCGGCCATCCGATGGGCCCGCTCACGCTCGCCGACCTGATCGGCCTCGATACGCTGCTCGAGATCCTGCGCGTATTCCAGGCCGACTTCGGCGATCCGAAATACCGCCCGGCCCCGATCCTGGCGAAGCTGGTCGAGGCCGGCTGGCTGGGCCGGAAGACCGGCAAGGGGTTCTACGATTATAGCGGCCCCGAGCCGGTCCCCTCGCTTTAAGCTTTCGTGCCCGTCATCCAGGCGGGGCCGTCGATCGTCCCGCCTTTCGCGAGCCGCTTTTTGGTCGCCTCCTGAATGAAGGCCCAGACCGCGGTCGAGAAACCGGGGTCGGCATCCGCCTTCCAATTGGCGCGATCGTCATACATGCGTTGTGTCCCCTGCCACATGGCGGGGGTCGCGATCGCGCTGAACGGTTTCAGCAACGCGAACCACTGGTCGACGAAGCCCTGCGCGACATCGGATTCGGGATCGATCGGCATCGCCGCCTCGATCCGCGCCGACAGCTCCTTCCACTGGCGCGAATAGGCCTCCTGATCGAAATCGGCGGGCATCTTCGCCTGCGCCGCATCCCAGTCGGCCCGTTCGGTTTCCCCCATATATTGGTCGGTCACCGTCTTCCATTTTTCGGCTTCCATCACGTCATTCCCTTGTCGGATCAGCGAGCACAGGGTCGCGACGTCGATCGGCTCGCCGCGATCGATGCGGGACTGAACGGAGAGGAGCAGCGCGCGCGCCGCCTCGATCTCGGACAGGCGATCGTCGAGTGCGCCGATCTGTGCGGAGACCATCCGGCGCAGATCGGGCGTGCCGCGGCCGAGCATGCGGCCGATTTCGGTCAGGCTGAACCCCGCCCGCTTGAGCGCCACGATGGCGTTGAGCCGCGCCAGCTCGCCGCGCCCGTAACAGCGCCGCCCGCTTGCGGTGCGCAACGGGCGCACCAGCCCGCGCGCCTCATAGAAGCGCAGCGCCCGCGCGGTCAGGGCGGTCAGCCGCGCCACCTCGGCTATGTCGATCAAATCGTCCATGCCGAGGGGTTTAGCGGCTGACGTTACGTCAACTTCAAGCGCTTATTTCAAAGGCGGATCTTGTGCTTCGCATCGGGCAGTGCGCGGCCGCCGCACGGTAGAGCCGGCAGGGCTTTTGCGCTGCCGCTCAGCGGCAGATTGGCGACCGCGCCGTTGATGAAGCTGACGGTCAGGGTCGATCCCGCCCGCACCGCGCGCCAGAAGCGGGCGAAGGTCGCGCTGCGATCGCGATCGTCGATCCGCATCGTGCCATTGTCGTTGGTGCGGAAGGCGAAGCTCTGCCCCGCCGCGCGGAAGCCGACCTGCTCGCCCTCCGGCGGCAGCGTGCCGTTGATCAGCACCGACATGGTCGGCGATCCTTCGATCGGGCAGTTGATCGTCATATTGTCGGCGCGCGCCCCGGTCGATCCGACGCGATATTCGTGGACGCCCTGCACGAACACCGAGGTCCAGGCCGATGGTGCCGCCATCGCCGGGGCCGATGCCAGCATCGCCATCGCTGCCGCTGTCCAAGCCTTCATCGCACGTCTCCTGATCCGTTACGTAGGCGGATCAACGCGGCAGACGGCTTTTGGTGTCAGCCCGGCAGCAATAGCCCGGCGAGCGCGGCCGACATCAGATTGGCAAGGCTGCCCGCCACCAGCGCCTTGATGCCCAGCTTGGCGATCATCGGGCGCTGATTGGGCGCAAGGCTTCCGGTCGCCGCCATCTGGATTGCGATCGAGGAGAAATTGGCGAAACCGCACAGCGCGAAGGTCGCCACAGCAACGCTGTGGGGCGACAGCTGCGCCTTCAGGGTGCCGAGGTGGATATAGGCGACGAACTCGTTGAGCACGATCTTCTCGCCAAACAGACCGCCCACCGCCTGCGCCTGATCCCAGGGCACGTTGAGCAGGAACATGACAGGCGCGAAGATGAAGCCCAGGATCTGCTGGAAGCTGAGCCCCGGCATGCCGATCCAGCCGCCGATCCCGCCGAGGATGCCGTTGGCCAGCGCCATCAAAGCGACGAAGGCCAGCACCATCGCGCCCACCGCGACCGCGATCTTCACGCCGGTCTGCGCGCCCTGCGACGCCGCCATGATGATGTTTTCGGCGCGCGCATCTTCCTCATGCGCCTCCGCCGCCGCCAGCGCGGAGACTTCGGCATCGTCGCCCAGCGGCAGTTCGCCGTCGACCGTCTTCGGATCGGGCATGATGATCTTCGCCATCAGCAGCGCGCCCGGCGCCGACATGAAGGAGGCGGCGAGCAGCAGATCGATGCTGATCCCCATCGACGCATAGGCCGCCAGGATCGTGCCCGCGACGCCCGCCATGCCCGACGTCATGATCGCGAAAAGGGCATGCGGCTTCAGCGCGGCGAGATAGGGCCGGATCACCAGCGGCGATTCGCTCTGCCCCACGAAGACATTGGCGGCCGCGCACAGGGATTCGACCTTCGAGACGCCGATCACCTTCTCGATCGCGCCGCCGACCCAGCGGATCACCGCGGGCATGATGCGCAGATAATAGAGGATCGAGACGAGCGCCGCGAAGAAGATGATCACCGGAAGTGCGGCCAGCGCGAAGCTCTGCCCGCCGATTTCAGGCTTCGCGAGCGGGCCGAACAGAAAGTCCGTCCCCGCCTGCGCATAGCCGAGCAGATTGGAGACGCCGCCCGACAGCCATTCGAGCACCGCGCGGCCCCACGGCACGTACAGCACCAGCACCGCAATCCCCGCCTGCAGCGCGAAGGCGGCGCCCACCACCCGGAGCCGGATCGCCCTCCGGTCGGACGACAGCGCGACCGCGATCGCCAGGATCAGGAGGATACCGGCAAGGCCGGTCAGGATCTTCGTCATCTAGTCGCTACTGTCCCCGGGGAAAGCGCCACCTTGCCCGCGCCGCACGCCCGGTCAAGCGCCTGTTTGACGCTGGCCCAAAACCCGCTAGCGTCTGGCGATGCAGACTTCGCCCGCCGCACCGGCCTTCCCCCGCTCGCTGTTCGTCTTCGCGCTCTTCTACGGGGGCATGGTGTGCATATCGGGCGTGCTGGGGGTGAAGCAGGTCGCGCTCGGCCCGCTCGCGGTCGAAGCGGGTATCTTCGGCTTCCTGCTGCTCGTGATCATGGGCAGCGCGATCGCCGAACTGCACGGGCGCCAGACCGCCGATTCGATGGTCCGGTGGGGCTTCCTGCCGCTGATCGTGTCGGCGGCTTTGATCCAGCTCGTCCTCGCTCTTCCCACCGATCCCGGCATGTATCCGCCCGCGATCGACGCCTTCCCGATCGTGGTCGGCCAGGGTGCCCGCATGATGATCGCGGGGCTGATCAGCTACGGCACGTCGCAGACGCTCAACGTCCTGATCTTTTCCAAGCTGAAGGCCAGCGAGGGCGCGGGCCGGCTCGTCTGGCTGCGCGGCATGATCGCCAGCGTCGTCAGCCAGATCATCGACACCGTCCTGTTCATCACGATCAGCTTCTATGGCGAACGCCCGATCCTCGATCTGATGGTCGGGCAGATGATCACCAAGGTCGTCCTGTCGATCGTCCTCGTGCCGCCGCTGATCACGCTGTTCGTGGCGGTGGGCCGCAAGCTGGACGCGCGCTGATCTCTTTCAACTCGTCATTGCGAGCGTAGCGAAGCAATCCAGGCCCGAACTGGCGAGGTTCGCGACGATCTCCCGTGCGGGCCTGGATTGCCGCGTCGCCTGCGGCTCCTCGCAATGACGAGAGAGGGCGGAATAGTTGTGACTGTCATCCCTGTCCGCTAAGGGCGCGATTCATGTCGAACAATCACGCCCCCGATCCCGCATTGCTCGCCAAGGCCGAGACGCTCACCGAAGCGCTGCCGTTCATGCAGCGTTACGCCGGCGAGACCTTCGTCGTGAAATATGGCGGCCACGCAATGGGCGATCCGGAGGCGGCGCGCGACTTCGCCGAGGATGTGACGCTGCTCAAGGCGGTCGGCATCAACGCGGTCGTCGTCCACGGCGGCGGGCCGCAGATCGGCAAGATGCTCAAGACGATGGGCGTCGAAAGCCAGTTCGTCGACGGGCTGCGCGTCACCGACGCCGAAACCGCGCGCATCGCCGAAATGGTGCTGTGCGGATCGATCAACAAGGAAATCGTGTCGTGGATCGCGCAGGCGGGCGGCCGCGCGGTCGGCCTGTCGGGCAAGGACGGGCGGCTCGTCGTCGCCGACAAGGTCAATCATCCGACCGCCGATCTGGGCTATGTCGGCACCCCGGCCGATATCGATCGCCGCGTGATCGACACGATTTCGAAGGCGGGCATGATCCCCGTCATCGCCCCGATCGCGATCGGCGAGGATGGCGAAACCTATAATATCAACGCCGATACGATGGCGGGCGCGATCGCCATCGCGCTGGGCGCGGCGCGCCTGTTCCTGCTCACCGACGTCGCCGGCGTGCTCGACAAGGAAAAGCAGCTGATCCGCGATCTCACGCCCGCACAGATCAGCCTGCTCAAGCAGGACGGCACGATCCAGGGCGGCATGATCCCCAAGCTCGAAACCTGCGTCGACGCGGTCGAAGGCGGGGTCGACGCGGCCGTCATCCTCGACGGGCGCGTGCCGCACGCCATGCTGATCGAAGCCTTCACGAAGCGCGGCGCCGGCACCCTCGTCTGGGCCGACTGATCGCGCCTTGAAACGCCGTTAGACATCCCCAGATTGCTCCCGATCGTTACGATGGGAGCATGAGATGGCCGACGCCGACACGCCCGCAAACCAGCCCGCCGATTATGCCCCGCCCAAGGTGTGGACCTGGGAAAAGGGTAATGGCGGCCAGTTCGCCAGCATCAACCGCCCCGTATCCGGCGCGACCCACGACACAGACCTTCCCGTCGGCCAGCATCCGATCCAGCTCTATTCGCTCGGCACGCCCAATGGGCAGAAGGTGACGATCCTGCTCGAGGAGCTGCTCGCCGCCGGCCACAAAGGCGCCGAATATGACGCCTGGCTGATCGAGATCTTCAAGGGCGACCAGTTCGGCAGCGGCTTCGTCGCGGTGAACCCCAATTCGAAGATCCCCGCGATGGTCGATCGATCGGGCGACGTGCCGATCCGGCTGTTCGAAAGCGGATCGATGCTGATCCACCTGGCCGAGAAATTCGGCGCCTTCCTGCCCACCGAACAGCCGCAGCGTGCGGAGACGATCAACTGGCTGATGTGGCAGATGGGCTCCGCGCCCTTCCTCGGCGGCGGCTTCGGCCATTTCTACGCTTATGCCCCGTTCAAGATCGAATATGCGATCGATCGCTATGCGATGGAGGCCAAGCGCCAGCTCCACGTCCTCGACACCGTGCTGGCCGATCGCCGCTACATTGCGGGGGACGATTATACGATCGCCGACATGGCGATCTGGCCCTGGTATGGCGGCGGCCTGGCCGGCGGCGCCTATAACGCCGCAGAGTTCCTCAACCTGTCCGAATATCGCAACCTCGCCCGCTGGACCGAGGAGGTCGGCGCCCGCCCCGCGGTGAAGCGCGGCCGCGTGGTCAACCGCGCCTCCGACACGCCCGGCGAGTTCCTGCGCGAACGCCACGCCGCCAGCGATTTCGACGCGATTGCTGGCCTCAAATGATCGACCTGTCGAAACTCCAGTCGACCAGCACGGTCGAGGATGAATGGACCTATCCGCTCGCCGCCGCCAACCGGACGGGCTGGCTGCAGGTCGATCAGGATCCCGATCACCGCCTCTATTGGGAGGAATATGGCAACCCGGCGGGTGAGCCGGTGATGTTCCTCCACGGCGGCCCCGGTGGCGCCTGCGCGCCGCTTATGTCGCGCTTCTTCGATCCGGCGCGCTACCGCGTCATCCTGTTCGATCAGCGCGGCTGCGGCAAAAGCGAACCGACGGTCGCCGCCGCCGGCCCCGACGTCGCGCTGATCCGCAACACCACCGACGATCTGGTCGACGACATCCGCAGGTTGCGCGACGCGCTGGGCATCGCCGGCAAGATGCACGTCTTCGGCGGAAGCTGGGGCAGCACGCTCGCCCTGATCTACGCGATCCGTCATCCGGACGAGGTCGCGACCCTGATCCTGCGCGGCATCTTCCTCGGCGAACGCGAAGACCTGCTCTACATGTATCAGGGCAATGCCGCGACCTATGCGGACCAACCCTATGCGCTGACCGCACCGGGCAGTTACGTCACCTATCCCGACGAATGGAAGGCGTTCGTCGAGGTGATCGACCCGGCCGATCGCGGCGACATGATGGCCGCGTACAAGGCGATCTTCGACATGATCCCGCATACCGACGCCGATCGCGCGCGCCAGCTGCGCGCCGCGCTCGCCTGGTCGGTGTGGGAGGGGACGATCTCCAACATGATCCCCAAGGACAGCGATCCCGGCAAGTTCGGCGAGGCGGCCTTCGCGCTGTCCTTCGCGCAGATCGAGGCGCATTTCTTCGCCAACGAACTGTTCGTGCCGCCGGCCTATATCGTCGACAATGCCGGCCGGATTGCGACCATCCCGACCCACATCGTCCACGGCCGCTTCGACCAGGTCTGCCCGCTGACCCAGGCATCGCGCCTGATCGCCGCAATGGCCACCCACGGCGCGACCCCGGCCAGCTACACGATCACCAATGCCGGCCACAGCGCGATGGAGGCCCAGACCGTCCTCGCCCTCACCGCCATCATGGACGGCCTGCCGCCGCTCGATTGATCTGCCGATAGATGGTCGGGGAGACAGGATTCGAACCTGCGACCCTCTGGTCCCAAACCAGATGCGCTACCAGGCTGCGCCACTCCCCGACTTCGCTGGTGGGGCGCGCTATAGAGGCGGATCGGCGCGCGCACAAGGAACCGCGCGAGCATCCGAGTCTTTAGGCTTCGGTCAGGGAGAGGGATCGCCGATGCGGCTCGACGACGAGGAAGAAAGCACCAATTACGAGATGCGATCGGGCGGCGGCGGTTTCGGGCTGCCGATCGGCCTGGCCTTCGGGCGCGGCGGGATCGGCTGCGGCGGAATCATCGTGCTCGCGATCCTGGCGATGGTGATGGGGATCAACCCGCTGAGCCTGATCGGCGTCGCGACCGACGGCAGCGGCGTGCAGCAAGGGCCGGTCGACACGCGCCCCGGCGGCCGCGAGGCGGGGGAGAAGACCCCGATCGAATCGACCTCGCTCAAGATCCTCGGTTCTACCGAGCGCGTCTGGAGCAAGATCTTCGCGGCATCGGGCGGCCGTTACGATCCGACCATCCTCGCTTTCTATCCCGGCAACACCCAGTCGGGCTGCGGCGCGGCGCAATCGGCGGCCGGCCCCTTCTACTGCCCCACCGACAAGCGCATCTACCTCGACACGAGCTTCTTCGACGAACTCGCCACCCGCTTCGGCGCGCCCGGCGATTTCGCGCAGGCTTATGTGATCGCGCACGAAGTCGGCCATCATATCCAGAATCTCGAAGGGACTTTGGGTCAGGTCCACCAGCAGCAGGCGCGGCTTTCCGAAGGGCAATCGAACGCGCTGCAGGTGAAGGTCGAGCTGCAGGCCGATTGCTATGCCGGCGTCTGGGCCGCGAACACGCAGGGCATCCTCGAACCCGGCGATATCGAGGAAGGGCTGCGCGCCGCCGCCGCGGTGGGCGACGATACGCTGCAAAAGGCGTCGCAGGGCGTCGTCGTGCCCGAAGGCTTCACCCACGGCAGCGCCGCCGATCGCCAGAAATGGCTCAAGAAGGGCCTCGATTCGGGCGATCCGCGCGTCTGCGATACGTTTGGACGCGGATGATGGCGCAGCGTTGGCCCGCCCGTCTCTGGCTGGTCCGCCACGGGCAGAGCGCGGGCAATGTCGCGCGCGACGCCGCCGACGATGCGGGCCACGATCGGATCGCGATCGAGGGCCGCGACGTCGATGTGCCGTTGAGCGATCTGGGCCGCGAACAGGCCGATGCGCTCGGCCGCTGGTTCGCCGCAAACCCCGCAGAGGAACGGCCCGACATCATCATTGCCTCCCCCTATCTGCGCGCGATGGAGACGGCCAAATTGTTCCGCGCGGCGGGCGGCGCCGATGAGGATGAGCCTATCTGCTGCGATGAGCGGCTGCGCGAGAAGGAGTTCGGCATTCTCGACGGGCTGACCTCGCTCGGCATCCGCAATCACCTGCCCGATCAGGCCGAGTTTCGCCGCATTCTGGGCAAATTCTACCATCGCCCGCCGGGTGGGGAGAGCTGGTGCGACGTGATCCTGCGCCTGCGTTCGCTGCTCGACACCGTGTCGCTCCATTATGCCGGGCGGCGCGTGATGATCTTCGCGCACCAGGTGGTCGTCCTGTGCCTGCGCTACATCGTCGAGAATATGGACGAGCGCACGATCCTGACGATCGATGCCGAGGGCGACGTCGCCAATTGTTCGATCACCGAATATCATTTCGATCCGACCAAGGGTCGCGACGGCAACCTCGTCCTCGCGCGCTACAACGTCACCGCGCCGGTCGAGGCGCAGGCCGTGCCCGTCACCGACGATCCCGATCCCATCGTGGCCGCGCGCGGATGATCGAGGCGCTCGACCGAGGCTGGCTGGAAGCCCATCCGCTGCCCAGGGTCGAAAGCAGCGACGACAAGAATGATCGCGGCCGCGTGCTGCTGGTCGGCGGCGGCGCCTTCGTCCCCGGCGCGCTGCGGCTGACGGCGGAGGCGGTGCTGCGCGTCGGTGCCGGCAAGCTGCAGATGGCGACGGTCGCGTCCGCCGCGATGGCGCTGGGTGTGCTGGTGCCCGAAGCCGCGATGATCGCCCTGCCCGCCGATGCGGGGGGCGAGATCGCCGCCGACGCCGCCGATCATATCGCCGATCTCGTCGTGCGCTGCGACACGTTGATCCTTGGCCCCGGCATGATCGAGGGCGAAGGCACGGTCGAACTCGTCACCCGCGCGCTGGCCACGCCGCGCGACGATTGTTCGATCCTGCTCGATGCCGCCGCCATATCCTGCGCGGGCAATCTCGCCAGCGCGATCGCCGCGCATGAAGGCCGCATCGTCCTGACCCCGCATCATGGCGAGATGGCCGCGCTGACCGGCCACAAGCGCGATCACGTCGCGGAGGATCCCGCCACGATCGCGCAGGAGGTGGCCGATCGCTTCGGCGCGGTCGTCGTATTGAAGGCCGCGCGCACGATCATCGCCGCGCCCGGCGCAAGCCCGCTGGTCCACGCGAGCAACTGTCCGGGCCTGGGCACGGGCGGATCGGGCGACGTATTGGCGGGCGTGATCGGCGGCCTGCTCGCGCGCGGCCTCGGCCCCCGCGCCGCCGCCGCATGGGGCGTGTGGCTGCATGGCGCGGCCGGCCGGATCGCGGCGGACAAGATCGGCCCGATCGGCTTCCTTGCGCGCGATCTGCCGCCCGAACTGCCGGGGTTGCTGCCAAAGTGATTTCAAGCCGGATGATAATCCGGCGGCTCGGAAATCACGCCCGCAGACAATGCCAGCTTTTCGATTTGATCGAACAAAGCGTTTCATCTTATTCGCCTGTTTCGAAGCCGCATCGAGGCCCACAAAGCACGCATCGGACGCCGTCGCGGCGCCCCCTATCGGACTTGTGAGGAGTGCATCCCATGCGCCACGAATCGATCACCACGTCTGCCCCCGCCGCCCGCGTCGCCGTCGGCTCGGGCCTTCCCTTTGCCGCGCTGCCGCTGGTCGGCCGCATCGGCATCGCCGCCATCTTCCTGCTCTCGGGCTTTTCGAAGCTCAGCGCCCCCGCCTATATGATCGGCTATATCCGCTCCGCCGGCCTGCCGCTTCCCGAAGTGGCGCTGGGCGTTGCGATCTTCGTCGAAATCGTCGGCGGCCTCGCGTTGATCGCGGGTTATCGCACCCGTCTGGTCGCAGCCGCGCTTGCTTTGTTCAGCGTCGTGACCGCCTTCGGCTTCCACGCCGATCTGGCCGATCAGAACCAGTTCATCCACTTCTTCAAGAATATCGCGATGGCGGGCGGCCTGCTGCAGGTCGTAGCCTTCGGGGCCGGCGCCTACAGCGTCGACAACCGCCGCCGCTAAAGTCTTACCCCCGCCGGGCGACCTCCCTGCCCCCTCCCCACAGGTCGCCCGGCACCCCTTTTCGCTCCCAAGGAGATCAACATGACCGAACGCACCACCGACACGCAGGTTGACCGCCAGTTCCTCGACCGTTGGAGCCCCCGCGCTTTCGACGGCACAGCCTTGACCGAGGCCGAGCTGCGCACCCTGTTCGATGCCGCCCGCTGGGCGCCGTCGGCCTATAATTACCAGCCGTGGAAGCTGCTCTACGCGGTGAAGGGCGATGCCAATTGGGATCGCTTCCTTAACCTCCTCGTCCCCTTCAACCAGAGCTGGGCGAAGGAAGCGGGCGTGCTGATCTTCTTCGTGTCGGACACGATGATGGGCGAACATCCGGGCCACAGCCACAGCTTCGACACCGGTTCGGCGTGGATGAGCCTCGCGCTTCAGGCGCACCTGATGGGTCTGGCCGCGCACGGCATGACCGGCGTCGAATTCGCCGAAGCCGCCAAGGAACTGGGCGTTCCCGATCGCTACCGCGTCGAAGCCGCCGCCGTCGTCGGCCGCCCGGCCGATGCCTCGGTCCTGCCCGAAGGTCTGCGTGAGCGCGAGATCAAGGCCGATCGCAAGTCGATCGATGAGATCGCTATCGCCGGCAACTTCCCGGCTTAACTCCTCCCCTCGTCATTGCGAGGAGCTGCAAGGCGACGAAGCAATCCACTCCGAACTGCGGAATGGATTGCTTCGCTACGCTCGCAATGACGAGGTCTTAGAAAAACCCGCCGCCGATGCTCAGGCGCACCGCACCCACGACGATCACGAGCAGGTTGAGGTTGCGCCCCGCGCTGCTCTTGGAAAACTGGCCGATCGCGAAGCCGACGATCGCGACGGGGATGATCAGCCAGTACATCCAGCCGAGCAGCGGAATGAAGGCGACCAGAGCCGCGACGAGCGCGACCAGGCCGACGAGGATCGATATCAGGTTCATGTATCCAATATCGGTATCGCAACCCGGATTGGCAACATATCTGGCGCTGGCCCCCTTGCGGGTCTAAGGATTGCCCATGAGCGGCAACACCTTCTTCTTCATCGTGATCCTTGCGGCGATGATCGCGACCGTCGTCGCGCTCGTCCGCGGCATCATCGCCTTCCTCAGGACGACCGAGGCCGATCTGAAGGGCGGCGGCGTCAGCCAGTCGGGGCTGCAGCAGAACAAGATGATGCGGATGCGCATCGCGTTTCAGGCGATCGCGATCATCCTCGTCATCCTGCTGCTCATCATGAGCCGCAAGTAAGCCGGCCTTCCACGATGGTCCGCCTCAACAAGATCTACACGCGCACCGGCGACAAGGGCGAAACCGGCCTCGTCGACGGATCGCGCCTGTCAAAGGCCGCGCCGCGCATGGCCGCGATCGGCGATGTCGACGAACTCAATTCGGCGATCGGCGTCGCGCTGACCCACAAGATGCCCGACGCGCAGCATGCGATGCTCTCTCGCGTCCAGAACGAACTGTTCGATCTGGGCGCCGACTTCGCCACCCCCGCCGCCGATGATGACGATTTCGCGCCGGGCGAGATGACCCTGCGCATCGTCCCCTCGCAGGTCGAACGCCTCGAGCGCGAGATCGATCTGATGAACGAGTCTTTGGAGCCGCTGCGCAGCTTCATCCTGCCCGGCGGCGATCCGGCCTCCGCCGCCGTCCACCTCGCCCGCGCCATCGCCCGCCGCGCCGAACGCACCGCCGTCGCCGCAGGCGCCGACATCCGCCTCAACCCCGCCGGCCTCGCTTATGTGAACCGGCTGTCCGACCTCCTCTTCGTCATGGCCCGCTTCCTCAACCTCGAAGGCCGCGGCGACATTTTGTGGAAGCCCGGCGCGACGCGCTGATAGTCTCCTCCCGATAACGGGAGAGAATCATGGAAACGCGCTTCCTGGGCCGCAGCGGGCTGGCCTTGTCGGTGATCGGCTTCGGCACGATGACCTTCAACGACAAGGGCGGCTATTTCGACGCGATCGGGACCACCGGGGTCGAGACCGCTAAGCGCCAGATCGATCTGTGCATCGACGCCGGGGTCAACTGGTTCGACACCGCCGACGCCTATGCCGCCGGCCGATCCGAGGAGATCCTTGGCGAGGCGCTGGGCAAGAAGCGGCGCGACGTGATCGTCGCGACCAAGGCGTTCAACGTCATGTCGCCCGGCCCCAATGGCCGGGGTCTCAGCCGCCGCCACCTGATCGAGGCGTGCGACGCGAGCCTCCGTCGCCTCGGCACCGACTGGATCGACATCTACCAGGTCCACGGCCCCGACATGCTGGTGCCGATGGAGGAGACGTTGCGCGCGCTCGACGACCTCGTCCGCGCGGGCAAGGTTCGCTACGTCGCCTGTTCGAACCATGCCGGCTGGCAGCTGATGAAGGCGCTGGGCCTGTCCGATCGCCTCGGCCTCGAACGCTATATCGGGCAGCAGATCCAATATTCGTTGCTGGTGCGCGATGCCGAGCATGAACTGCTCCCGTGCGGCGTCGATCAGGGGGTCGGCGCGGTGATCTGGAGCCCGCTGGCGCAGGGCTATTTGTCAGGCAAGTTCCGCGACGGGGCGGACAGCGCCGACACCCGCCTCGCGCGCAGCAACCGCCTGACCGGCGCCGACAATGATCGCGCGCGCGCCGTCGTCGATGTCGCGGCCACGATTGGCGACGCGCGCAATGTCTCCCCTGCGCAGGTCGCGCTCGCCTGGTTGCTCGCGCGGCCCGGCGTTTCCAGCGTCATCATCGGCGCGCGCAGCGACGAACAGCTGCGCGACAATCTCGCTGCCGCCTCGCTCACCCTGTCGGCCGACGAGATCGCGCAGCTCGATGCGGTGAGCCAGACGGCCTCGCCCTATCCCGACAGCTATTTCCGGCAGTTCGCCAGCGAACGGAACCCGCCGATCTTCGCGCGCTACTGACGGCGCACCAACCGTTCCAACGCGAAGGCGGCGCAATAGCCCAGCGGCGCATAGACCAGCCAGATGTAGCGCAATATCGGCTGGAACGGCACGTAGAGCAGGATCGGCAGTAGCACGAACGGCGCGAGATACAGCGCCCGCCTGCGCCGATCCCGATCGCGCAGGAGCAGCCCCAGCCCGATCAGCCCGGCGACGGTGACGATATCGAGCAGCACCGCGCGCACAATCGGCAGCGCCCGCCCATGCGCGGTCCGGAACTGCCACGGCGCGGGCAGCACGATCTGCCGCAGATGCCCGGCCCACAGCCGCGCCGTATCGCCCGGATGCGCCGCCATCCACGCACGCGTCTGCGCCCCCAGCGCCTTCGCATAAGCGATCTCACCACCCGCGCGCCGCAACGCATCGAACGCGGCCGTGCTCACATACGGATGCACCGTGCCCAGCCGCGCCTCGAACGCCGCCTTGGGATCGGCCGGGTTGACCGCCCCGGCATGATTGGCCACCGCCAGTTCGAGCCCCAGATTGTCGCGCAGCACGATCGGCGCGCCCATCACCGCCACGTTGCGCGCGGTCCATCCGCCGAACAGCAGCGCAAACGCGATCAGGAAGGGCGCGACATCGATAGGCCGCACCGCATCGCGCCGCCGCCACAAGAGCAAGATGCTCGCCACGCACGCGGCCAGCCCGATCATCGGCTGCAGGAACAGGATCAACGCCGGCAGCGCCGCGAGCAGCGCGACCGCCCCCCGCCCCATCGCGCGTTTTTCCGTTTTCTGGCTAGCATCGAAGCGCAGTGCCAGCAGCAGGAACAGCCCCGCCGCGCTCATCGTCATCCCGCCTTCCCACGCGCGGAAATCGAACGCCTCGGTCGTCGTGAAGATCGGCGCGACGCACAGGAAAGCGAAGCCCGCAACGCACGCCTTGCGCCCCACCCCGATCCGCCGCGCGACGCACGCGAACAGCGCATAGGTCGCGAAGGTCAGCAGCAAGGCCCAGCCGAGCAGCACCGCCTCCGCCACCTTGCTTCCCACGCCCAGCGTCGCATAGACCCCGCCCGCGACCATCGGCGGCAGCGGCATCAGATGCGCGGTCGCCCCCTGCCCGATCTGGAAGGCATCGGCGAAGCCCCGCCCGTTCCCGATCGCGGCGGCGACATTATAAGCCTCGCCCGTCGCCGATCCGTTGGCGCGCGCCAGCGCCCAGCCGATCCGCTCGACCAGCCCGATCGCCAAAGCGCCGCCGACGACCAGTCGGGTCGACAGCGGCGCGGAGCGGAATGGGGCGAACATGATCCGGCTATAACAAGATCCTCCCCCGGAGGGGGAGGGGGACCGCGAAGCGGTGGAGGGGTATTCGTCACGAACGACAACCTTCGCTGCCGGCCAATACCTCTCCACCACCTTGCAGGTGGTCCCCCTCTCCCTCCGGGAGAGGATTGTCACAGCTCAAAGCGTCGCGTTGTCGATCACGAAGCGATAGCGCACGTCGCCCTTGAGCATGCGCGCATAGGCATCCTCGATCTCCGCCGCCTTGATCATCTCGATGTCCGAAACGATCCCGTGCTCGGCGCAGAAATCGAGCATCTCCTGCGTCTCGGCGATGCCGCCGATCAGCGAACCGGCGAGCGACCGGCGCCAGAAGACGAGATTGCCGATGTCCGGATTCTTGTGCGGATGTTCGGGCACGCCCACCAGGCACATCGTCCCGCCCTGCTTGAGCAGCACCATGAACGCGTCGAGATCATGCCCCGCCGCCACGGTGTTCAGGATGAAATCGAAGCTGGAGCGGTGCGCCGCCATCTCGTCTTCGTTGCGCGACACGATCACCTCGTCCGCGCCCAGATCCAGCGCGGCCTGCCGCTTGCCGTCCGACGTGGTGAAAGCGACGACATGCGCGCCCAGCGCATGCGCGATCTTCACGCCCATATGGCCGAGGCCGCCGATGCCGACGATACCCACCTTCTTGCCCGGCCCGACATTCCAGTGGCGCAGCGGCGAATAGGTGGTGATGCCCGCGCACAGCAAAGGCGCGACCGCAGCGAGCTGCGCCTTGTCATGCTTGATCGCCAGCACGAAATGCTCGTCCACCACGATGCGCTGCGAATAGCCGCCCATTGTATGGCCCGGCGCATCGGCGGTCGCGCCATTATAAGTGCCGGTCCAGCCATTCTCGCAATAATTTTCGAGATCGTCGTGGCACGCGTCGCAATGACGGCAGCTGTCGACAAGGCAGCCGACGCCCACCGTGTCGCCCACCTTATATTTGGTCACCGCATCGCCGACGGCGCTCACCGTGCCGACGATCTCGTGGCCCGGCACGCTGGGGTACAGCGTGCCGCCCCACTCGTTGCGCACGGTGTGCAGATCCGAATGGCACACGCCGCAAAAGGCGATTTCGATCTGCACGTCCTTCGGGCCGGGCGCGCGGCGGGTGATCTCGATGGGCAGAACGGGCTTGTCGGCGGCGGCCGCGCCCAGGGCTTTGACGGTCATGGATTATCCTTGGTTGGAAGGGCTGAAAGGAAAGAACACGGGGTAAGGATCAGCGGTCGATCATCGCCTGCATCGCGGGCGGATAACGATCGCCCTGCACTGCGATCGCGGCGAGCGCGTCGCCGATCGTGGCGAGATCGCCGGTCGAGAGCGTCAGCGACAGGGCACCGATATTCTCGTCGAGGCGGTGGAGCTTGGTCGTGCCGGGAATCGGCACGATCCACGGTTTTTGGGCGATCAGCCACGCGATCGCGATCTGCGCCGGGGTCGCCCCCTTGTCGGCCGCGACCGGGCCGAGCCGGTCGATCAGCGCCTGGTTCGCGGCGCGCGCATCGGCCGACAGGCGCGGCACATTGTTCCGGAAATCGTCCGCGCCAAAGCTGTCGCCCGCGCCGATCGTGCCGGTCAGATAGCCTTTGCCCAGCGGGCTGAACGGCACGAAGCCGATGCCCAGTTCCTCCAGCACCGGCAGGATCGCCTGTTCGGGCTCACGCCACCACAACGAATATTCGCTCTGCAACGCCGCCACCGGCTGCACCGCATGTGCGCGGCGGATCGTCGAGACGCCGGCTTCGGACAGGCCGAAATGCTGCACCTTCCCCTCGCGGATCAGATCGGCGACGGTGCCCGCAACATCCTCGATCGGCACGGCGGGGTCGACCCGATGCTGGTAGAGCAATTCGATCCGGTCGGTGCCCAACCTCTTCAAGGACGCCTCCGTCACCGCGCGGATAGTGTCCGGCCGGCTGTCCGGTCCGTTCGCCGGGCTGCCGCCGCGAAAGCCGAACTTGGTCGCGATCACCACCTGATCGCGGAACGGCGCCACCGCCGCGCCCAACACCTCTTCATTGACGTTGGGGCCATAGGCTTCGGCCGTGTCAAAGAAGGTGATGCCGCGTTCGTAGGCGCCACGGATCAGCGCGATCGCATCGTCCTTCGATGTCGGGGTGCCATAGCCGAAGCTCAGCCCCATACAGCCGAGGCCGATCGCCGAAACCTCAAGGCCGCTCTTACCCAGAGTCCGCTTGGCCAATGTGCGTGTCTGCATGACGTCCCTCCGCATGATCTGTTGCACATGCGAAAAGATAGGTGCTGCCCGGCCTATCGATTAGACGCTATAAAGCGCATAAAGTCATATCGGAGATTCATCAATTGCGCCGCGACGACCTCGTCGATCTCAACGCCTTCCTCACGGTGGCCGAGGAACGCAGCTTCACCCGCGCGGCCGCGCGGCTCGGCACGTCGCAATCCTCGCTCAGCCACACGATCCGCCGGCTGGAGGCGCGTCTCGACGTCCGCCTGCTCACCCGCACGACGCGCAGCGTGATGCCTACGCAGGCTGGCGAACGGCTGATCGCCACGCTGCGCCCCGCGTTCGCCGATATCGCCGGCGAACTCGCCAACCTGACCGAGCTGGCGCGCAAGCCATCGGGCACGATTCGCATCACCGCCTCGCCCGGCCCCGCGCGCACGATCCTGTGGCCCGTCCTCGAACGATTCCTGCCCGATTATCCCGACGTCCATGTCGAAATCAGCGCCGATATCGGCCTGGTCGATATCGTCGCCGATCGCTTCGATGCGGGGGTGCGCTTCGGCGATCAGGTGGCAAAGGATATGATCGCGGTGCGGATCGGCCCCGATGTCAGCATGGCCGCGGTCGCCTCCCCCGCTTACATCGCCCGCCACAGCAGGCCGCGCACGCCCTACGAGCTGTCCGATCACAATTGCATCAACCTGCGCCTGCGCACCGCGGGTGGCCTCTATGCGTGGGAATTCGGCCAGGCGGGCCGCGAATTCCGCGTCCGCGTCGCCGGGCAACTCACCTTCAACCACGAAGAACAAATCCTCACCGCCGCCCGCGCCGGCTTCGGCATCGCCTACCTCCCCGAGGACCACATGGCCCCCGACCTCGCGAGCGGCACCCTGATCCGCATGCTCGAAGACTGGAGCCCGCCGTTCAGCGGCTACCACCTCTACTACCCCAGCCGCCGCCAGCTGACCCCAGCCTTTGCGCTGCTGGTGGAGGCGCTCCGGTGGCGGGGGTGAGGATCAGAGCAATGTCGGCTGCTGCGCTGTACTTTCACGTGCGGCGCGTTTGAACGCGACGGTCGGATCGACATAGGGAATGTCGGGTCGCTTGCCCTGAAACAATTCGGCCAGCGTCAGGATCTGCAGCCGTGCATAGCTCTTGCCCGTCGCCTCCGAATGGAAACGGCCGACCGCCGCCGCCTCCTTTTCCATCACGCTCGACGGCGATGTCTTGGTCACGAACACGCCCAGCGGCGCCTTCTCCCGCTCCATCGCCGAATGCAGCTCGCGGATCATCTGGACACCGACATTCTGGCCGCCCTTGATCGACACCAAAGCCTTCTCGGTCCGCCGCCCGTCGGGCTTGAAATAGATGATCCCGTCAATCCCGCCATCGGCCCCCTTCTTCTTGCCCCCGAACGGCATCGCATCGACCATCGACACCGCCCACCACTGAAACTGATATTTATCCCGCGCTGCGAGATCCTCGGCCGAGGCGAGGTCTTTCGGCGCCCCCTCCACCGCAAGCTGCACGCCGGGAAATGCATCCCGCATCCGCTTTTCGATCAGGCTGATCGCCAGATGCGTGACATCGATCCCGATCCAGCGGCGACCAAGTTTCTGCGCCGCGTGGACTGCCGTGCCACAGCCACAGAAGGGGTCCAGCACGAGACCGTCTTCTGGGCAGGAGGCTGTGATAATCCGCTCGAGCAGCGCGACAGGCTTCTGGGTCGGATAAGGTAGCTTTTCACCAGACCACCCACGCAGAAGCTGGATGTCCGTCCAATTCGTTGTGAGCGGCGTTCCCTTGGACTCGTCCAGATAGCGCTTATACATTGGGACTGTGCCGGGATTTGTCTGGATTACCCGCCCCGCCGCGATCAACTCATCCATCCGCTTGCGCGAATAACGCCAATGCCGTGATACGCCCATCACCTCATAATAGGGATTGCCCTTGGCCGCTCCGCCCGGCCCAAGCATGTTATCCAACTTGTAGCGGCGGCCATTTTCGTCGGTGTAACGATAGAAGCGCTCGACATAACCCTCGTCCAGCGGGCCGTATTGCGGTCGCCAATAGCGCTCTTCCGTTTTCGTATAGAGCAGGATGATATCGTTCGTGCGCCCGAAATGTTTGGCGCCTTGCCCAGCATCACCCTTGGCGTCCGAACGTTTCCACACGATCTCGTTCACGAACCGATCCGCGCCGAAAACCCCGTCCAGCAGCAGCTTGAGATAGTGGCTCGCGGTCGGATCGCAGTGGAGATAGAGACTCCCCGTCGGCTTCAGCACACGATGCAGTTCGATAAGCCGCACCGCCATCATCGCCAGATAGGCCATCATGTCGTTTTCGCCGAGGAAGGCGCGCATGGCGTTCAGCAGGTCGAACGCCTTCGTGTTTCCGCTTTGTGAGACCTGATCGAAGGCGTCCTCGGCCTTGTCGTTCCAGTGCCACGTATCTTCGAACGCCTCGATCTGCGCGTCCGACTGGCTGCCCGTCGGCGATCTCCATAATAGAGCTTACTCAACGCCGCTTTACTCCTGCCCGACCTTCTTGCCGGCAGGCTTACTCGATCAAATCGTGAACGGGCGTCGAACATAGTCCAAACTGGAGCAAGCTCCCTCCCCACCACCGGTGTGGAAAGGAGAAGAAATGCACCTGAACTTGGCCAGCAAATCCGTGTCCGGATCGGATCGATGATTCAGTCCGTTATCGAGGCTTTGGATCGCGCCCGATCCGCTCCACCTCGCCGATCTCCAGCTTGTCGATCCTGAGCGTGCCGATCCGCGCGCGCTTTACCGAGAGGCGGCCGATCGCGAAGGCGCCGATGGCGACCGCGCCGAACGCCACCGCACCCAGCATCAGCGAACCAATCGCCGCGGCCCCGAGCGCGCCAGCGCCCGCCGCGCTCGCGCCGATCGCCTCGCCCTTCGCCTTGCGCACCGGCAAGGCCGTCTTGTCTTTCAGCATGTCCCCACCTCGCTCCCCGCCTGCTATACACCAGCGCAACGACAGACAGGAGGGGCATCATGGACGTCGCAACGGTCGGCCTTGCGCTCGGCATCTTCTCGATCGCGCTCGGGCTCGTCGAGGTCTTCGGCGCGCGCTTCCTCGCGGGGACGATCGCCGCGCAAGGTTATGAGACGGTCATCCGCCTGTTCGGCCTGCGCGAGATCGCGACCGGCGCGTACATCCTCGCCTTCCCCACCGATCCCGCCGGCGTGTGGGCGCGCGTGGTGGGCGACGTGATGGACCTCGCCGCGCTCATCCTCCTCGCGCGGATCAAACCGCGGGTCGCAATGATCTGGGTCAATATCGGCCTCGTCGCCGGTGCCACCGTGATCGATGCGGCCATTGCGCGCTGGATGAGCCTCTAGACTCGCAACTCTCTGCGCCGCACCCTATCTCTGCTCTGGCATCCCGATCAGAACAGAGATAGAACACCCGCATGGCACTCACGACAATCAGCGTGCGCGGCGCGCGCGAGCACAACCTCAAGGGCGTCGACGTCGATCTGCCTCGCGACAAGCTGATCGTCATCACGGGCCTGTCCGGCTCGGGCAAGTCCAGCCTCGCCTTCGACACCATCTATGCCGAGGGGCAGCGCCGCTACGTCGAATCGCTCTCCGCTTACGCGCGTCAGTTCCTCGAACTGATGCAGAAGCCCAACGTCGAGCATATCGAGGGCCTGAGCCCCGCCATCTCGATCGAGCAGAAGACGACCAGCCGCAACCCGCGCTCCACGGTCGCCACGGTCACCGAAATCTACGATTATATGCGCCTGCTGTGGGCGCGCGTCGGCATCCCCTATTCGCCGGTCACGGGCGAACCGATCAGCGCGCAGACGGTCAGCCAGATGGTCGATCGCGTCATGCAGCTGCCCGAAGGCACGCGCTTCCTGCTGATCGCCCCCGTCGTGCGCGGCCGCAAGGGCGAATATAAGAAGGAGCTGGCCGAATGGCAGCGCGCGGGCTTCACGCGCGTCCGCATCGACGGCGAGTTTCACGAGATCGAAAGCGCCCCCGCGCTCGACAAGAAGTACAAGCATGACATCGAGGTCGTGGTCGATCGCCTCGTCGTCCGCCCCGATCTCGAAACCCGCCTCGCCCAGTCGTTCGAAACCGCACTCCGTCTGGCGGAGGGCCTCGCATACGCCGACATCCTCGGCGATCGCGAGCCGACCGCAGATACCAAGAAGGGCATCAAGGCGCTCGCCCTCCCCGATGGCATTTCGGAACGGCTCACCTTCTCCGAAAAGTTCGCCTGCCCCGTCTCGGGCTTCACGATCAGCGAGATCGAGCCGCGCCTCTTCTCGTTCAACGCGCCGCAGGGCGCCTGCCCCGCCTGCGACGGCCTGGGCGAGAAACTCTATTTCGATCCCGGCCTCGTCGTCCCCAATGAGGCGCTGTCGATCAAGCAGGGCGCGGTCGTCCCCTGGGCCAAGTCCAACCCGCCGTCACCTTATTACATGCAGGTGCTGGGCAGCCTGGCGCGCGCCTACGACTTCAAGCTCGAAACCCCGTGGAACGAGCTGACCGCCGAGGCGCGCGACGCGATCCTCCACGGCACCAAGGGCCGCGCGATCAAGCTCACCTTCGTCGACGGCCGCAAATCCTATGACGTGATGAAGCCGTTCGAAGGCGTCATCGGCAATCTCGATCGCCGCATGATCGCCACCGAAAGCGCATGGATGCGCGAGGAATTGTCCAAATATCAGAGCGCGGCCCCGTGCGAGGTGTGCCACGGCGCCCGCCTCAAGCCCGAGGCGCTGGCGGTCAAGATCGCCGGCGAGGACATCAGCATGTCCACCCGCCGCGCGGTCGGCCCCGCGCTCGCCTTCTTCCGCGCGATGCCCGACAAGCTGAACGAGCAGCAGACCCAGATCGCCACCCCGATCCTGAAGGAGATCGTCGAGCGGCTCGGCTTCCTCGACAATGTCGGGCTCGATTATCTCAACCTCGATCGCACCTCGGGCACGCTGAGCGGCGGCGAGAGCCAGCGCATCCGCCTCGCCTCGCAGATCGGCAGCGGCCTGTCGGGCGTCCTCTACGTCCTCGATGAGCCGTCGATCGGCCTGCACCAGCGCGACAATGATCGCCTCCTCGTCACCCTCCGTCGCCTGCGCGATCTCGGCAACACCGTGATCGTGGTGGAGCATGATGAGGATGCGATCCGCACCGCCGATCATATCGTCGATATGGGGCCGGGCGCGGGCGTCCACGGCGGGCAGATCATCGCGCAAGGCAGCCTCGACGACATTCTCGCCAACGAAGAAAGCCTGACCGGCGACTATCTCTCCGGCCGCCGCGCGGTCGCGGTGCCCGCCAAGCGCCGCAAGGGATCGGGCAAGAAGGTCACCGTCCACGGCGCGAAAGCGAACAATTTGAAGGACGTGACGGCCAGCATCCCGCTCGGCACCTTCACCTGCATCACCGGCGTTTCCGGGTCGGGCAAGTCGAGCTTCACGATCGACACGCTCTATGCGTCGGCCGCGCGCCAGCTCAACGGCGCCCGCGTCATCGCCGGTGCGCATGAAAAGGTCAGCGGGCTGCAGCATTGCGACAAGGTGATCGACATCGATCAGTCGCCGATCGGCCGCACCCCGCGCTCCAACCCCGCCACCTATACCGGCGCCTTCACCCAGATCCGCGACTGGTTTGCGGGCCTCCCCGAAAGCCAGGCGCGCGGCTACAAGCCCGGCCGTTTTTCTTTCAACGTCAAGGGCGGCCGCTGCGAAGCGTGCCAGGGCGATGGCGTCCTCAAGATCGAGATGCACTTCCTGCCCGACGTCTATGTGACATGCGACGTCTGCCACGGCGCCCGCTACAACCGCGAAACGCTCGAGGTGAAGTTCAAGGATAAGTCGATCGCCGACGTCCTCGACATGACGGTCGAGGATGCGGTCGAGTTCTTCAAGGCCGTCCCCCCGATCCGCGACAAGATGGCGATGCTGGCGGAGGTCGGCCTCGGCTACGTCAAGGTCGGCCAGCAGGCGACGACCCTGTCGGGCGGCGAGGCCCAGCGCGTCAAACTCGCCAAGGAATTGTCGCGTCGCGCGACCGGCAACACCCTCTACATCCTCGACGAACCCACGACCGGCCTGCATTTCGAGGATGTCCGCAAACTCCTCGAAGTCCTCCACGCCCTCGTCGAACAGGGCAATACGGTGGTCGTGATCGAGCATAATCTGGAGGTCATCAAGACCGCCGACTGGATCCTCGACCTCGGCCCCGACGGCGGCGTCCGCGGCGGCGAGATTGTCGCCGAGGGCACGCCGGAGACGGTGGCGAAGGAGCCGCGCAGTTATACGGGGCGGTATCTGGCGCCGTTGCTGGGGCTGGGGGATCGGGTAGCGGCGGAATGAGCGTTTATTTTGTGGCGCATACATTCACGGACTTGAGTCAGTTCGGTGTACCGGATCCCGTTTAGAACCACATTGTGGGCGATATGCTAATCGCCCACCTCTGCAGTGCCATCTTTTTGACCTTCTTTCGGCATCCAGCGAGATAGATTGGCAATTCCGCTAGGTAGTATTGTCTCCGGTAGAGATGGCTTGAAGTCCGTTGAAAGATATTCCTTAAGATGATCTTTCATCATATCCATCTTTAGATTCAGACGCCTATAATATCTTTCGTCTTTAGACATAAGAATATCACTATCAATAGACAGGGATATATCTTTAGCAATAATGCTGATTTTTGTCAGTGACAATCTTTGACGACTTATTCTGACCATTTCTAAAATAAGCATCTTAGCCACGTAGTAGCTTGCTGCAATAATTGCTCCCGCAATCGCTACATATGGCGCACGCGACACTGCGAGAGCGAGTAAATTTATATCTTCAGAACCTGTAATTTTCGTTGTCAAATCCGCCGATCCACGAACCAGCAATATGAACATTACAGCGATCAAAATTACAGGGATGACGCTTAGAAGCGCGAACATTTTAAAATCTTTTGACCCTTGCTTTGAAAAGCTTGACAACTCGCTAGGAAAAAGATCGATATTTGCTTCTAACTCGGAAAGTACCTTTTCTTTCTTGGTAATACTCATCGCTAGATCTGATCTAATTTTTGTGGATCGTGTAATATAAGATTTCATTTCCTCCACACGCGACTCGCTATCCGATATCGCTCTCTCTATTTCTCCAGATTTCGCTATGAGTTCGGTGCGTTGAGATTCTAGACTCTTTACCTTTACCTGTTCTCGCGAAACTGCTGATTTGAACAAGGTGATATCCTGCGTCAGAGCACCACGCTGCGCCTCTAAAGCAGCGACTGACTTTCGCTTTTCCTCCAAATCGGCCTTTTGCTTATCAATACTCGCAATTGCATTATCTTTAATTTCTTCCACTCGCTCGATATATCGAACGAAATCACCCGCCATCTTCAATTCAAATCCGTAAATTCCAACAGATTTGATGTGAGGGGTAGTAAAATAGGCCTTTGGTGGCTTGAATGCGACCAAACTCGCTACACCATATACCGGTATATTCAGCGACTGGTCTTTTACTGATGCCTTGCCCTCGTGCCTCACACCATCAACACCATCCCAGAAATACTCAAATTCCGAGCTCTCTATAAATCCTTCTACAATTATATAGATATCAAATATAAAAAGACTCTCTTCGAATTTGAAATGAAAAAACTTATTTTGGCTTTTAACTGCCTGCTGATCTACGGCATTTTGAAGTAACTTTGCTGTCTTTCGCTCTGGTCGCGAAATCAGGCGGAAGGGCACCTCCTCTACGGGCGGCATCGGTAAATCCGATATTGCCTGCGTACCCTTAGAGGGAGGTTGAGTTGTTGCCATCAAGGTATCCTCACCTAGCTTGTCTAGAACGTAACTAACACGAAACTAGCAAATCATAGCGCAGAGGACGATCCCTTTTTGTTCTTGACAGCACAATGGTTCGATACAGATCGGTGTTACCGGCAACTAGGGAGATCGATTTAGGGAAATCAATTGCGCCACTTACCGCAGCAATTCCCCCACTAACGACGGCTTCTTCGCGATCATCGCCAGCAGCACCTGAGCAGGACCGGTCGGGCGGCGGCGGCCATGTTCCCAGTTGAGCAAGGTGCCCTTGGCGACCCCGATGCTCTTGGCGAACGCGCCTTGCGACAGGCCGGTGCTGGCGCGGATCGCGGCGACATCGACACTGGGCACCGCGATCTCGCGCACCTGCGCGCCCGCCTCGCGCCCCTCGGCGAAGGCCAGAGCCTCGGTCAGCCCCTGCTTGATGCTGTCAAAGCCACTCATCGTCATACTCCATAATACGCCAGCAGCGCCTTGCCGAGCAGCACAAGCTCGGCCTGTTCGGCGCGGTTCAGATTGTCCTTCTCATTCTTGGCGAACACCGTGACGAGAAAGATCGGCATATGCGTGCCGCCGAACACATAGACCGTGCGATAACCGCCGCTCTTGCCACCGCCTTCGCGCGCGATGCGGATCTTGCGCAATCCGCCGCCCAGCGAGACGCCCGCCTCGGGATTGGCCGCGATGATATCGACCAGAGCCGCCCGATCCTCGTCGGACATGATCGCCTTCGCGCGCCGCAGAAACTCGGGCAATTCCACGACGGTCTGCAGGGTCGTCATATCACCTAAATATATGTCATTGGCATATACGTCAATGGCGCATATATGATGTTCCTTATTTGTTCTTGACATTAAGAACCAAATAGGTTATTCATCCTCACATGACCATACATCCGCACATTGCCGTCGATGCATCTGCTCCGGCTGAGCCGCCCGCCGATCTCACCGATTTCGTGCCGGTCCCTGTGTCCGAACGGCATGACGGGTGGACGCCCGACAAGCAGCGCACGTTCATCGAGGTGCTGGCCGATACGGGATCGGTGCCGGCGGCCGCGAAGGCTGTCGGGATGGGGGTGGAGGGGGCGTATCGGCTGCGCAGGCGCGCCGATGCGGCCGGCTTCGCCGAAGCCTGGGATGCGGCCTATGGCATGATGACCCGGCGGCTGACCGACGCCGCCTTCGCCCGCGCGATCCACGGCGTCACTAACCCGGTCTATCATGCGGGCGAAGTGGTGGGGGAGCGCGTCCAATATGACGAGCGGCTCACCCGCTTCCTCCTCGAGCGCCACGATCCGCATGGCTATGGCCGGTTGATGGGTTGCGATCCGCGCTGGGTGGAGGCGCGCGACGTGCTGCAACCGCGCATCCGCAAGCTGCCCCACCTCCTCGCCCGCCTGTTCGGCCTTGCTGGCGATCCCCGGCCCGAGGATGCCGCCCCGCTCGGCCTCGCGCCCCCGCCGAAGACGCGCCGCCGCTGATCCGAAAAGACCCCGCTCCTCCCTTTGATCTTGGGCGGGGTCCGGGGTGGGGTCAGCCAGAAGCCCCACCCCAAACCCCTCATTTTCCACCGAAAAAGCAAAGGCCACAAAAGCCACAACCATTGTGGCCTTCGCCCTAAAACCCTCTCCCGCTCAGGGAGAGGGGGGACCGCCGCGAAGCGGTGGTGGGTGAGGGCACGCTAGAGGCGCACGCTACCCCCGCACCTCACCGCATCGCATAATATTCGTAATGCGTTTCCTCGCCCTGGACCCAGCCGAAGCCCAGCGCGACCACTTCGTTGAGCCACGCATTCGGCCCGTCGACCGGCGCTTCGAACATCGCGGTGGTGCGCCAGCTGCGGTCGATATCGGGGGAGGGATCGAGCAGGGTGCGGCTGTTGGTGCCGATATATTGCTGGACGATCATGTCGCCGTTGTCCGCGACCATTTCGGCCTTCATGTCGATGTGGAAGGGGAAGCCCATCGGCCCCTTCCCCATCCGGTGCGCGCCCCATGCGAAGCCGACCGGCCATTCGGCGGTGAGCGGCCCCTCCGTCCGGCACCCGGCCTCGGCGATCGAGAGGTAGCGTTTGGCGACTTGGCTCTCGATCTTGATCCGCTCGCCCAGCGTCCCTGATGCGACCATGTGATAGACCGGGTCGACCGCGATCGCATCGCCGTCCGGCGCGGTCTTGCGGCCCAGCAGTTCGTGGACGGTATAGACCAGGTCGTCGCCGCGCACCTCCACCGTCGCGGCCGCGACCACGTCGTTCAGCCAGTCGTGCGCGCCGTCCTCGCCGCCCGCATCGGCTTCGAAGCCCACCCCGATCCGCCACGCGCCCTCGCCATAACGCTTCGCGCGCCGCCCGATATATTTCATCAGGATCGGGGTGCCCCCTGCGGTCCGCAGCGTGATCAGTCCTTCGACCCAGGCGAGGCCCGGCTGCCTGTCGCTCTCCACCTGCCATTCGGTCGCGAGGCCGGGGACGATATCGGCGGTCAGCCGATCCCCCGCCGCCCCGCCGCCGATCGGCCGCGCGACGCTGCGCCGCCCCATCGGCCCGTCATGCGCCAACGTCTCGCGCGCCATGCCCTTCGCCGTCAGCACGAACAAAGGCCGCGCCGGAAAGCTGTTCCCCATCCCAGTCATCACTCTCTCCACGTTCTTGTTTTAAATCTCGCGCGCGACCGGCCTTTCCGGATCGGCGATCCATTCGCTCCACGACCCCGGATAGAGCCGCGCTCCGCCCAAGTCCGCGACCTCCATCGCCAGCAGATTGTGGCACGCGGTCACGCCCGACCCGCACTGCATCACGCTGTCCGCCGGGGCGGCATCGCCCAGCACCGCGCCCCATTCCGCGGCGAGTTGCTCCGCCGGCTTGAACCGCCCGTCGGGCAGGAGATTGTCCTTGAAGAACCGATTGGCCGATCCCGGAATATGCCCCGCCACCGGATCCAGCGGATTCGCTTCCCCCCGCCACCGCTCAGGAGTGCGCGCATCGACGACGAGGAACTTTGGCGCCGCGATGTTGGCCAGCACCGTGTCCGCATCGACGGTCGCCAGCGCCGGCCCCTTCGCCACGAAATCGCCCGGCGCGGCATCGCCGGTCCCGCTCTCCAGCGGCCCGGTCCACGCCTGCAGCCCGCCGTTCAGCACCGCCACCTTGTCATGCCCCGCCCAGCGCAGCAGCCACCACAGCCGCGCCGCATAAGGCCCGCCCTGCGCATCATACGCCATGACCTGCTGTCCGTTATGGAGACCGATCCCCCGCATCGTCGCGGCGAACACCTCCGGATCGGGCAGCGGATGCCGCCCGTTTGTCCCGCTAGGCGGTCCGGACAGATCGGCGTCGAGGTGCAGATAATGCGCGCCGGGGATATGCCCCTGCGCAAAGGCGCGCCGCCCCGCCCCGGGATCGCCAAGGTCGAACGAGCAATCGACGATCAGCATGTCCGGCGTGATCGCATCCGCCTCGATCAGCTTGGTAAAACTCATGCGTCGCGCCCCCGCGATCCGTGCGCTTTGCGTGGGTAGGGCGGCTCGCCGATATAGGGGCGCGGGAACGGCCCTTCGTGGAACTGACGCGTGGCCTTGCGGCGGATGATCCGCCAGTCGTCCCCGACGCGGATCAGATCGTCCTGATAGCGCAGGCCCAGCAGCAGGCTGTCGATCGGGCTGTCCGCCGCCTCGCGATGATAGCCCAGCACCCAGCTTTCGACGAAGGCGGTGTCGCCCGCCATCTCGACATATTGGTTGCCCTTGAAATGCATCGTCGCCTCATAAGCGGGCAGGCTTTCGACGAGGCCCTGGATGTAATCCTCGAGCCCCCCCTCCTCCATCGTGCCGACGATCACGCAATCGGGGTGGAAGACAGTGCGCAGCAGATCGACGTCGATCGCGTCCACCGCATAGGCATAGCGGCTGTAGATATCCTTGATCAGCTCGCGATCGCGCAGCCAGGCGACCGTGGCGGCGATGTCATCGGCGGGGGGTGGGGGGCTGCTCCGGAACTGCATCGCCTGCCGGATGCGGTTTCTCTCCATCGCGCTCCCCTCCCCCTCCGCCGGGCGTCAGCCCTTATAGTCTTTCAGCTCGTTGCCCGTCAGGCGTACCACATGGATCATATTCGTCGAGCCCGGCGTACCGAAGGGTACGCCCGCGACCAGGACGATGCGCTCGCCCGCCTTGGCGAGGCCGTGGCGCAGCGCCATGCGCTTGGCCTTCGCCACCATCTCTTCAAAGCTCGCGACATCGCGGGTGCGGACGGCGTGGCTGCCCCAGAGCAGGCCCATGCGCCGCGCGGTGGCGAGCTTGGGCGTCAGCACCATCAGCGGCACCGACGGGCGTTCGCGCGAGATGCGGCGTGCGGTGGAGCCGGACAAGGTGAAGCACAGGATCGCGGCGGCCGACACGGTGTCGACAATCTTCGCCGCCGCTTCGGCCAGCGCGTCGGCGGTGGTGGCGTCGGGCTGGGTATCGGTGAAGTGGAGGCGCGCGGCATAGCCGGGATCGCTTTCGACCGACATCGCGATCGCGTTCATCATCGAAACCGCTTCTTCGGGCCACGCGCCGCTCGCGGACTCGGCCGACAGCATCACCGCGTCGGCGCCGTCATAGATGGCGGTCGCGACGTCGGAAACTTCGGCGCGCGTGGGGCTGGGCGACACGATCATCGATTCGAGCATCTGCGTCGCGACGACCACGGGGCGGCCGATCCGGCGCGCGGTCTCGACGATGCGCTTCTGCATCGGGGGCACGCGTTCTGGCGGCAGTTCGACGCCCAGATCGCCGCGCGCGACCATCACCGCATCGGCCAGTTCGAGGATTTCCTCGAGCCGCTCGACCGCCGCGGGCTTTTCGATCTTGGCGAGCAAAGCCGCCTTGCCGCCGATCAGGCGCCGCGCCTCGGCGACGTCCTCGGGCCGCTGCACGAAGCTGAGCGCGATCCAGTCGGCGCCCTGCTCCACCGCGAAGGTCAGGTCGCGACGGTCCTTTTCGGTGAGCGCGGCCATCGGCACGATCACGTCGGGGACGTTCAGACCCTTGTTGTTCGACAGCGCGCCGCCGACCTCGACGCGGGTTTCGACATGATCGTGACGTGCGGTGATGACGCGCAGCACCAGCTTGCCGTCGTCGAGCAGCAGGCGGGCGCCCGGCTCCAGCGCTTCGAAGATTTCGCGATGCGGCAGTTCGACGCGGTTCTGCGTGCCCGGCGTCGGATCGCGATCGAGGATGAACTTCTGCCCGGTGACGAGCTGAACCTTGCCGTCTTCGAACTTGCCGACGCGCAGCTTCGGGCCCTGCAGATCGAACAGGATCGTCGTCGCGCGGCCGAGTTCCTTTTCCATAGCGCGGATCGCCTGGATGATCGGAACCTTATCCTCATGCGCGCCGTGGCTCATGTTGATGCGGAAGGCGTCGGCGCCTGCGAAGAAGAGCTTGCGGATCATCTCGGGCGACCCGCTGGCGGGTCCGAGCGTCGCGAGCACGCGCACTTTACGTTGGCGGGGAGGAATCTGATCCACCTGAAGGCGTCCTATCGTTGTCGACCGGAGCTTGCGCGGTTTAGCCGCTATCGCGGCGAACGCAACCGGCAAGCCCCCATCTTTGAAACCGGTGTCAGAAGATTTCTGTGAGGAAGTCCTGCATCAGCCGCCACGACCGCGCATCGACGACCGGGCTGTACATCTCCGGCCGCTTCGGATTGGTGAAGGCGTGGACGGTGTGGCCATAGGCATGGATCTGCCAGTCGACCTTCGCTTCGGTCAGTTCGGTGGCGAGCGCCAGCACCGCTTCGGGTGGGCAGAGCGGATCGTCCCAGCCGTGGAGCATCAGCACCTTCGCTGTCATCTCCGCATTGGCGAAGGGCGGCGCATCATAGACGCCGTGGAACGCCGCGACGCCCAGCACCTCGGCGCCGCCGCGCGCGAGATCGAGCACGCATTTGCCGCCGAAGCAGAAGCCGATCGCGGCGGCCTTGGCATCATCGACCTGTTCGAGTTCGCGCGCGATCTTCAGGCTGGCGAACATGCGGTCCTTGAGGAGACCGCGATCCTCGTTGAGCACCGCCATCGCGGCCGAAGCCTCCTCGGCATTGGTCGGCTTCACGTCGACGCCGTAGATGTCGACCGAGAAGCCGACATAGCCGAGCGCGGCGAGCTGCGCCGCCTTGTCATCCTCGAACGGGGTGCGGCCCATAAAGCTGGGCGCGACCAGCACGAGCGGGCGCGGACCGCCGATCGCATCGTCCCAGCTTGCCTGCGCTTCGAAGCGCAAGCCGCCCTGATCGAAGGCGATGGTCTGGCTGACGATGGTCATGGATGTCCTTTCAACTGTGTCAGTGTCTCATGCGCTGCGAAATATGACGCGATCAAGCGTGACATGCAGGCGGGACCGCGACTAAGAGCCGCGCCAAGGCTTCGAATCCCAACGCAGGAGACCGCATTGCCCACGCTCGTCCTCGTCCGCCACGGCCAATCGTCGTGGAACCTCGAAAACCGCTTCACGGGATGGTGGGACGTCAACCTGACCGAGCAGGGCATCGCCGAGGCGAAGGCCGCGGGCGAGCTGATGGCCGCCAAGGGCCTCGACTTCGATCAATGCTATACCAGCTTCCAGACCCGCGCGATCAAGACGCTGAACCTCGCGCTGGAGGCGATGGGGCGGCTGTGGCTGCCGGTCGAAAAGGACTGGCGCCTGAACGAGCGGCATTATGGCGGCCTGACCGGCCTCAACAAGGCCGAGACCGCCGCCAAGCATGGCGACGATCAGGTCAAGGTGTGGCGCCGCAGCTTCGACATTCCGCCGCCGGTGCTGGAAGCGGGCGGCGAGTTCGATCTGGCGGCCGATCGCCGCTATGCGGGCATCCCGATCCCGAACACCGAAAGCCTGAAGGACACGATCGCGCGCGTCCTTCCTTACTGGGAAGAACGGATCGCACCCGATCTGCGCGCCGGCAAGCGCGTGATCATCTCCGCGCACGGCAATTCGCTGCGCGCGCTGGTGAAGCATCTGTCGAACATTCCCGACAGCGAGATCACCGAACTGGAGATCCCGACCGGCCAGCCGATCGTCTATGATCTTGCCGACGATCTGACCGCCAAGGATCGCTATTATCTGTCGGAGCGCTGATCAGCGTCCGCTTTGGGGGAAGAGGATATGACCGCGCCGCTGGTGGGCATCATCATGGGCAGCCGTTCCGATTGGGAAACGATGCGCCATGCCGCCGAAACGCTCGACGCATTGGGCGTGCCGCACGAGACGCTGGTCGTCTCGGCACACCGCACGCCCGATCGCCTCTACGATTACGCCAAATCGGCGGTGGGGCGCGGCATCAAGGTGATCGTCGCGGGTGCGGGCGGCGCGGCGCATCTGCCGGGCATGACCGCAGCGATGACGCGGCTGCCCGTGCTGGGCGTACCGGTGGAATCCAAGGCGCTGAAGGGCATGGATAGCCTGCTGTCGATCGTGCAGATGCCCGGCGGCATCCCCGTCGGCACGCTGGCGATCGGCAAGGCCGGCGCGATCAATGCGGGCCTGATGTCCGCCGCGATCCTCGCCAACAACGACCGTGCCCTCGCCGATCGGCTCGACGCATGGCGCGCCAAGCAGACCGCCGACGTCGCGGTCGAGCCGTTCGACTGACCTTGCGTACGATTCCCCCCGGCTCGACCATCGGCGTCATCGGCGGCGGCCAGCTTGGGCGGATGCTCGCGATCGCGGCGGCTAACCTCGGCTATCGGACCGCGATCTACGCCCCCGAAGCGAGCGGCCCTGCGGCCGAAGTCGCGTGGCGCTGGATTCAGGGCGGTTATGACGATGCGGCGGCGGTGGCCGCTTTCGCCGCCAGCGTCGATGTGCTGACCTACGAGTTCGAGAACGTCCCGGTCGCGCCGCTGGAGGCGCTGAACCCGATGCCGCATCCGCGTGCATTGGCGGTGGCGCAGGATCGCGCTGCGGAGAAGGCGTTCGTCGAGGGGCTGGGCGGGCGCCCGGCGCCTTGGGCAGTGGTCGACGATCGCGCCAGGCTGGATGCGGCGCTAGCCAAGATCGGCGCGCCGGCGATCCTGAAGACGCGCCGCTTCGGTTATGACGGCAAGGGACAGGCACGGCTCAAGAACGAAGGCGATGCCGACGCCGCCTGGGCCACGATCGGCGAACAGCCGGCGGTGCTGGAAGGTTTCGTCCGCTTCGATCGCGAATTCTCCCTGCTGATTGCGCGCGGGCAGGATGGCGCGATCGCGATGTGGGATCCGGTGCTCAACCGGCATGATGACGGCATCCTCGCGCTCTCGATCGTGCCCGCCGGGATCGCGCCCGATACGGTGAAGCAGGCCGAGGCGCTGGCGCGCGCGATCGTCGAGGCGCTCGATTATGTCGGGGTGCTGGCGATCGAGTTTTTCGACACGCACGAGGGCCCGGTGTTCAACGAAATGGCGCCGCGCGTCCACAATAGCGGGCATTGGACGATCGAGGGCGCGGTCACCTCGCAGTTCGAAAACCATATCCGCGCGATCTGCGGCCTGCCGCTGGGATCGACCGCGCTTGCCGCCCCGCGCGTCGAGATGCGCAACCTGATCGGCGCGCAAGCCGACGAATGGCCGACGATCCTCGCCGATCCGGCGGCGCACCTGCACCTCTACGGCAAGGGCCAGGGCCGCCCCGGCCGCAAGATGGGGCATGTGACGAAGCTGGTGTTCTAAAACCCTCTCCCTGCAGGGGAGAGGGGGGACCGCGCCGAAGGCGTGGTGGGTGAGGGCACGCAGACACGGACGGGGCGGTACGAGGGACAACGTGCCCTCACCCTTCCGCCGCTTCGCGGCTCCCTCCCTCTCCCCTGCAGGGAGAGGGTTAAGTCAGCCCCGCTTCACGCCGCTCATCGTCGCCTTGCCGAAGGCGCCGAGCATCACGACGCCCTCCAGCTTGCCATCATTGACGATCGCCTTGCCGACGAGGGTCATCTTCATCGGCTTGGTCGTCGGCATCTTCCATGTCAGGCGATGGCCCTCAATCCGGCCGTCCTGCACCTCAAGCTCTCCGACGTCGGCGATGTTGGTGCCCGAGAAAGTGTCCCCGTCACGCACGATCGTGAACACCGATTCCTGCGTGCCGAACGAGGCGACGGTAACACAGTCCCAGATACCCTCGATCGGATCGCTCACTTGTCGCCCCCTGGCAGTGTGGTTGCTTCGACCGGCAGTTTGAGCTGATCGAGCTGCGGGCGCACCTTAGCGGCATCGCCGACGACCACCCACAGAAGTTCGTCGGGCTTGATCTGCGCGCGGATCGAGGCGTCAAGATCGGCGGCGGTCATCGCGCGATAGCGATCGGCGAGGTGATCGTAATAATCGTCCGCGCGCTTGGCGTAGAAATTGCGCTGCATGCCGCCCAGCACGTCGGCGCCGGTTTCGAAGCTGCCCGGCAGTTCGCGGATCTTGCCATCGATCGTGCGATCGCGCTCCGCCTGCGTCACACCCTTCGGCCCCAGGAAGGCGCGCGTGTCGGCAAGGATCGCGGCAATCGAATCCCCCGAACGATCGGACTGGACCGGCGCATAGAGGAAGAAGGGCATGCGTTCATCGACACGGTTGACGATCGACGAGACGCCGTAGGCCCAGCCCTTCGTCTCGCGCAGATCCGAATTGAGCCGCGACAGGAAATCGCCGCCCAGCACGTCGTTCGCGGCGAGCAGGGTGGAAATCTCGTCCGTGCCCTTGGCGGCGATCACCTGCCCGCCGAGGATCAGGGTCTGCGGCGAACCGGGGCGATCGACCAGCAGGATGCGCGGCTTGGGTGCGGGCACCGGCGCGGTATCGGCCTTGCTGCCCGCCGGCCCCTGCCCCTTCCAGTCGCCCAGCCCGGCGTTGAGCGCGGTGACGACGCGATCGAGCGGCAGATCGGACACGACGAAGGCGGTGCCCTTGTCCGGACGCAGCCAGGCGTCATGGAACGCGCGCAGATCGGCGGGCGTCAGCGTCTTCACCACCGCCGGATCGCCCGTGCCGCTGAACGGCACGCCATAACCGTGCGCCGGCCCGTACAGCAGCGGCGGCAGGATGCGCGTCGCGATGCCCTGCGGCCGGGTGAGTTCGGATGCGATGCGGGTCAGCTGCTGGTTGCGCAGGCGATCGACCTCTTCGGGCGCGAAGGCGGGGTTGCGCAGCATATCGGCATAGAGCGCGAGCGCGGGGGTGAGATTGGCGCTGAGCGCGGTCAGCGACATGCTGGTCCGGTCCATCGCCGCGCCCGCGCCGATCGACGCGCCGAGCCGCTCCTGCGCGATCGCGATCTCTTCCGAATTGAGGCTGGTCGTCCCCTCATCGAGCAAGGACAGCATCAGCGACTGGGTGCCCAGCTTCGCCTTGGGATCGGCGGCATTGCCCGCATCGAAGGCGAAGGAGACGCGCGTGACCGGCACGGTATCGCGATGCGCGTAGAGCAGCTTCATCCCGTTCGCGAGCGTGGCACGCTCGACCTTGGGGAAGTGCAGGTCGGCATCCTTGCCGATCGGCGGCATGGGAATGCGCTTCTTGTTCTCGGCCATCTGCGCGGGCTTCGCGGCGGCGACCGGGGGCGCCTTGGCAGGGGCGGGCTTCGCCTCCTCATAGCCGGCGCGCTGGCCGGGCTTGATCACGATCGTGAGAGGCGGGCGCTGCATCCACTTGCGCGCGACGGCCGTCACCTGTTCGGGCGTGGCGGCGGCATAAGCGGCAAGCTCCGCCTTGTAGTGCGCCGGATCGTTCGCATAGACCGCGCCCTCGGCCAGGCGCGACGCCTTGCCACCCAGACCCCCGACAACCTCGAGCCCGCCGATCTTGTCGGTCACTTCCTGCGTCGCGACACGGCTGACTTCATCTGCATTCGGCCCCTTGGCGAGCAGATCGGCGATCAGTTCGTCGAGCCGCTTCGACACCGTCGCGGGATCGACGCCGGGGCGGACATCGGCGCTGACGATCAGCATGCCGACATCCTCCATCGCCTGAATGCCCGCCGAGACGCTGACCGCCAGCTTCTCCCGCCGCACCAGCGCATTATCGAGGCGCGAGGCGTTGAGCCCGCCCAGCACGGTCGCCGCGACATCGAGCGGGACGATATCCTTGTCGGTGATGCCGGGCACCGCCCACAGCCGCATGATCCGTGTGGTCGCGACCTGATCGGTCATCTCGATCGTCTTGGGCGCGCTGAGCGTCGGCACACTGACCGTGGGATGCGTCACATCCGGCCCCCGCGCGATATCGCCGAAATATTTCTCCATCAGCGGCTTTGCGGTTGCCGCGTCGATATCGCCCGCCAGCACCACCACCGCATTGTTCGGCCCATATTTGGCGCGGAACCACGCCTTCACATCGTCGAGGCTGGCGGCGTCCAGATCGGCCATCGAGCCGATCGTCGAGTGATGATAGGGATGCCCCTCCGGGAACAGCCCCTCCATCATCGCATAGCGCGACATGCCATAAGGCTGGTTGTCGCCCTCGCGCTTCTCGTTCTGGACGACGCCGCGCTGGTTATCGAGTATCTTCTGATCGATCGCGCCGAGCAGATGGCCCATGCGATCGCTTTCGAGCCACAGGGTGCGTTCCAGCCCCGCGGTCGGAACCGTTTCGAAATAGTTGGTGCGTTCGAAACTGGTCGTGCCGTTCATGTCGGTCGCGCCGATCACCTGAAGCGGTTCGAAGAAGTCGCCCGGCGAATTTTCCGATCCGTTGAACATCAGATGTTCGAAGAGGTGCGCGAAGCCCGTCTTGCCCGCCGGCTCATCCTTCGACCCGACATGATACCAGACCGAGACGGCGACGATCGGCGCCTTGCGATCGGTGTGGACGATCACGCGCAACCCGTTCGCCAGCGTGAAGCTGTCATAAGGGATGTCGACACGCGCGACGAGATCGGGAAGCTTGGCGGTAGGCGCGATCTGCGCCTGGGTCAACGCCAGAGCAGGCGTCGAGGCCAGCAAGGCGATTAGCGTGAGGGTGCGCGATTTCGAAAGGAACAAGCGGGCTCTCCGCAAATGGACTAAGTGTCGAGAATAGCGTTGTTCGCCGCGACGGCAATCTTTGCGCCGATCGGGCTTGTGTTGCCGAAAAGTCACACCATATCGGGCCTATAAGCAACAGGGTGTCACGAATGAACCTCGAGAAATTCACCGACCGCGCCAGGGGCTTCCTCCAGTCGGCGCAGACCGTCGCGATCCGGATGAGCCATCAGCGGATTTCGCCTGAACATCTGCTGAAAGCCTTGCTCGAAGACGAACAGGGCATGGCATCGGGCCTGATCGACAAGGCCGGTGGCGACGCCAAGCGCGCGCTGAGCGAGACCGATGCCGCGCTCGCGAAGATCCCGGCCGTCAGCGGTTCGGGCGCGCAGCAGACCCCAGGCATCGACAATGATCTGGTCCGCGTGCTCGATCAGGCCGAACAGATCGCGCAGAAGGCCGGCGACAGCTTCGTCACGGTCGAACGGCTGCTCGTCGCACTCGCGCTCAGCCTCAACACCGCCGCCGGCAAGGCGCTGCAGGCTGCGAACGCGAAGCCCGAGGCGATCAATGCCGCGATCAACGATCTGCGCGGCGGCCGCACCGCCGACACCGCGGGCGCGGAAGACCGCTATGACGCGCTGAAGAAGTTCGCGCGCGATCTGACGCAGGCGGCGCGCGACGGCAAGCTCGACCCCGTGATCGGCCGCGACGAGGAAATCCGCCGCACGATCCAGATCCTCGCCCGCCGCACCAAGAACAACCCCGTCCTGATCGGCGAGCCCGGCACCGGCAAGACCGCGATCGCGGAAGGCCTTGCGCTGCGCATCGCCAATGGCGACGTGCCCGATGGCCTGAAGGACCGCAAGCTGATGGCGCTCGACATGGGCAGCCTGATCGCGGGCGCGAAATATCGCGGCGAGTTCGAGGAACGGCTGAAGGGAGTGCTCGACGAGGTGAAGGGCGCCGAGGGCGACATCATCCTGTTCATCGACGAGATGCACACGCTGGTCGGCGCGGGCAAATCCGAAGGCGCGATGGATGCGGGCAACCTGCTGAAGCCTGCGCTGGCACGTGGCGAACTGCACTGCATCGGCGCGACCACGCTCGACGAATATCGCAAATATGTCGAGAAGGATCCGGCGCTCCAGCGGCGGTTCCAGCCCGTCTTCGTGGGCGAGCCGACGGTCGAGGACACCGTTTCGATCCTGCGCGGCCTCAAGGACAAGTACGAACTGCACCACGGCGTGCGGATCACCGATGGCGCGCTGGTGTCCGCCGCGACGCTCAGCAACCGCTACATCACCGACCGTTTCCTGCCCGACAAGGCGATCGACCTGATGGACGAGGCCGCGTCGCGGCTGCGCATGGAGGTCGAATCCAAGCCCGAGGAGATCGAGGCGCTCGATCGGCGGATCATCCGCATGAAGATCGAGCGTGAGGCGCTGAAGAAGGAGACCGACATGGCGTCGGCCGACCGGCTGCAGACGCTCGAAACCGACCTGGCCGATCTGGAGGAGCAGTCGGCGGCGCTGACGACGCGCTGGACCGCCGAGAAGGACAAGATCAACGCCGAGGCGAAGATCAAGGAACAGCTCGACGCCGCGCGCAACGCGCTCGATCAGGCGCAGCGCCAGGGCGATCTCGCCCGCGCCGGTGAGCTGAGCTACGGCACGATCCCCGGCCTCGAAAAGCAGCTTGCCGAAGCGCAGGCCGCGTCCGAGGGCGCGATGCTACGCGAGGAGGTGACGGCGGAGGATATCGCCTCGGTCGTCAGCCGCTGGACCGGCATTCCCGTCGACAAGATGCTGGAGGGTGAGCGCGAAAAGCTGCTCAACATGGAGGCCGAACTCGGCAAGCGCGTGATCGGGCAGAAGGACGCGGTCGAGGCCGTCGCCCGCGCCGTCCGCCGTTCACGCGCGGGCCTGCAGGATCCGAACCGGCCGCTGGGCAGCTTCCTGTTCCTGGGGCCGACGGGCGTCGGCAAGACCGAGCTGACCAAGGCGTTGGCCGGTTTCCTGTTCGACGACGACAGCGCGATGGTGCGCATCGACATGAGCGAGTTCATGGAGAAGCACAGCGTCGCCCGCCTGATCGGCGCCCCTCCCGGCTATGTTGGCTATGAGGAAGGCGGCGTGCTGACCGAGGCTGTCCGCCGGCGTCCCTATCAGGTCGTCCTGTTCGACGAGGTCGAAAAGGCGCATGGTGACGTGTTCAACATCCTGCTGCAGGTGCTGGACGACGGGCGGCTGACCGACGGGCAGGGTCGCACGGTCGATTTCTCGAACACCCTGATCATCCTGACGTCGAATCTGGGCAGCCAGTATCTGGCGAACCTTTCCGACGATCAGGCGGTCGAGAGCGTCGAGGATCAGGTGATGGAGGTGGTGCGGGCGCATTTCCGCCCCGAATTCCTCAATCGCCTGGACGAGATCATCCTGTTCCACCGTCTGGCGGCCGGCCATATGGGGCCGATCGTCGACATCCAGGTGGGCCGCGTCGCCAAGCTGCTGAAGGATCGCAAGATCCGGCTGGAGCTGACCGACGGCGCGCGGGCGTGGTTGGGGCGGGTCGGTTACGATCCGGTCTATGGCGCGCGGCCGTTGAAGCGTGCGGTGCAGAAATATCTGCAGGATCCGCTGGCCGACGCGATCCTGCGCGGCGAGGTGCCCGACGGATCGTCCCTGACGATCGATGAGGGCGATGGGAAACTGGAACTGAAGACGGCATAAAAATGAGGCCGGGGATCAAACCCCGGCCTCACTTTTTTTCAGGAAGCGGCGATCAACTGCCCGGAACGATGAAGGTGCGCGACCGCTCGACCAGATCGCTCGCATCATTCTGCTGTGCGGCTTCGATCTTGTCCCATTCCGCATTGGTGCGGCAGGTCTTGCGCTTCTTCACCAGCGAGCCGGTTTCGGCCTGGCTGACGCAGCGCACATAATCGGGCGACTTACGATCCTTCACCTTCGGCGCGTCTTCCGCGAAAGCCGCCGAGGAAGCGGTGGCGACGAGCAACGCGATACCAACGAAAACTTTCATCTGACTTACCCCGTTTCGGATGGCTTACTATATGACATCGCCAAACGCCCATCAACGGATCGCCGCCGGATTGCTTGGGTTTAACGGGTGACATTGGGGACGAGATGACTTCGCAAACGGTTGATATCGCCACCCTGGGCCGACAGGCTGCCATCTTGCTGTCGCAGCGGCGCTACGAACCCGCGGCGGACGCCTATGTCGCGCTGCTGGCGGCCCGCCCCGACAGTGCGAACGACTGGTTCAACTATGGCTATGTGCTGCGTTGCCTGCGGCGATTCGAGCCGGCGCTGGATGCCTATGCGCGCGCGCTGACGCTCCGCGTCCAGCAGCCCGAGGAGGTGCATGTCAACCGCGCAGCGATCCTGTCCGATCATCTGCAGCGCGATGCCGAGGCGGTCGTCGAACTCGAAGCCGCATTGCGCGCCAACCCCCGCTACGTGATCGCCTTGCTCAATCTCGGCCATATCCATGAGGATCATGGACGCCGGGCGGAGGCGCGCGCTGCCTATGCCCGTGTCCTCGCGCTCGATCCGCTCAACGGCCGCGCGCTCGCGCGGACCGCGGCGATCGACCAGTTCGAGCAGGCGCCCGAACGCGCGGTGGCATCGCTGCGCAAGGCGCTGCAGCACCGGCTGCACCCCGAGGATGCGGCCGAGATCGGCTTCGCGCTGGGCAATGCGCTCGATGCCGCCGGCCAGTATGAAGAGGCATGGGCGGCGCTGCGATCGGCCAATGATGGCGCGCGCCGGCTGCGTCCGCCTGCTGAAGCCTATTCGAAGGCGGCGCACGACCGCCTGATCGATGCGTTGATCGCGACGAAGCTGCCCCCCGCGCTGTCGGCGGGAGAGGATGCGCCGCCCTTGTTCATCTGCGGCATGTTCCGATCGGGATCGACGCTGGCCGAACAGGTGCTCGCGCGCCATCGCGATGTCGCGGCCGGCGGCGAACTGGAGGCGCTGCCCGCGATCGTCGCGCAGCGCCTGTCGCCCTATCCCGACACGCTTACCACCGCGACGCCGGATCTGCTCGCCGAACTGCGCGACCAATATCTGCGCGAGGTTGCACCGTTGCGCGCGGGCGCAGGCATCGTCACCGACAAGCGGCCCGACAATTTCCTACATATCGGGCTGATCAAGACGCTGTTCCCCACTGCAAAGATCATCCACACGCGGCGCGATCCGATCGACACGTTGGTGTCGATCTACGCGCTGAACTTCGCCGACGGGGTCGCCTATGGCAACGATCTGGGCGACATCGTCCATTATATCCGCGCCTATCGCCGGCTGATGGCGCATTGGGCGACGCTCTATCCCGACGATATTTTCGATCTCGATTATGATCGGCTGGTTGCCGATCCGCAGCCGGTGGTCGAAGGACTTCTGGCATTTTGCGACCTCGACTGGGACGAAGCCTGTCTGTCGCAGAAGCCCAGCGAAGCATCGGTTCGGACGGCGAGCAGCTGGCAGGTTCGTCAGCCGCTCCACAACCGATCGTCGGGCCGGTGGCGCAATTATGCGCCCTTCCTCGCCGAAGTTAAGGCGGCGCTGGACTAGACGACCGGCGTGTCGGCGGCTTCGAAGAAGGCGGCCAGAAGTTGCTGTTCGTCGGTAGTGAGATAGGGATTCCAGACGTCGAGGATCAGGACGATCCGTATCTCGTCGCTGTCGTTCCACGCCTCATGTTCGATCGTATCGTCGAAGGCGAAGGCTTCGCCAACCCGCCATTCGCGCGTCTCCCCGCCGACGCGGAAGCGGCAGCCACCCGGCACGACGAGCGGTAGATGGATGATCGCGCGGGTGTTGGTGACGCCGGTATGCGGCGGGATATGCGCGCCGGGGCGCAGGATCGAGAAGAAGGCGGAAGGCGCCTTGCCGGGAATGTTGGTCTGCGGGATCGCCGCCAACGCCGCCGCCGTTTCGGGGCATGCCGCGCACACCGGATCGTTGCGCACGCCATATTCCCACAGGAAGCATGCGCTCCAGTCGAGCGAGCCATCGAGGCCCGACCATTTGGTTTCGGGCGAACCGGCATCCATCTGAACATAAGGCCGGATCATCGGCCCCGCGCCGCGCAACATCGCGATCGCCTCCGCCGCGATCGCGTCGGTCCGCGCCTCGAAATCGGCCAGCCAGGGAAAGTGGCTGCGATCAAAGAATTCGTCGGCGGGCAGGAAGGGATAATGCAGCCCAGCACACTGGTTCGTGTAGATGCGGCGACGGCCCAGGCTGTGATCGACGCAGGCGCGGAAGCGGCGCGCGGCGTCGCCCATCGTCTCGACCTTGTCGCCCACCAGTGCATCGAGGCGCGCATCGATCCGGCGATTATGGGCGGAGAGGAAAGCCTCACCCCGGCGCTGTGCATCGATCACGATCGGCGGCTTTTGTTCGACCGCGTGGGCAAGCTGCACCACCGCGCTCCACCCGATCGCCGCCGCAACGGCATCGCCCTGCCGTTCGTGCAGTTCGGCGAGGCGTAGCTGCGCCATGAAATTGCGACGATCAATCGTCAGCGCCTGCTCAAGTGCGCCTTGTTCGCCCGCATCGTCATTCAGCGCGCGGCACGCCGTCGCCACGTTGATCCACAAAGCAGGCTGATCGCGATCGCGCGTGGCCGCCGCCTGAAACAGCCGCCGGGCGCCAGCCGGATCGCCCCCGCGCAACGCCGCCATGCCGCAGGCGTTGAGGATCATCGGATTGTCGGGTGCCAGCGCCAGCGCCTGATCGAGCAGGCGCCGTTCGGCCACTGCGTCGCCCGCATCGCGCGCACGCGCGGCCGAAGTAAGAAGGTCGTCGACGGTCATGGAATCAGGCTTCATGCGGGAGGACGGTCGTGGCGGCGGCGGCGAACGGCGGCTTGCCTCGCGATGCCCAAGGTTGCACAGCTAGGCCATGATCAGCATTTCCAGCCTTGGCTTTCCGCTTACCCCGGAATGGCTCGCCCATCGTTATGATCCCGATCATGACGCCTTCCAGTTCGTCGTCACCGATCGCGCGCAGAGACAATCCGTCCCCTTCCTGACCGACGAGAATATGCCGCAGGCCGGCGAGCCTCTGGTTGCGTCGAAAGCCGACATTGCCGTGTCCGCGCCGGCGGCGCCGCTGCATTTCATATTCCATTCGGCTTACTGTTGCTCGACCCTGCTGGTCAATGCGCTGGACCAGCGCGGATCGGCGTCCGGACTTAAGGAGCCGGTGATCCTGAACGACATCGTCGGCTGGCGGCATCGTGGCGCGCAGCCCGAACGGATCGGCGAAATCCTCGATCGATCGCTGACCCTGCTGGCGCGCCCGTTCGAGGAAGGCGAGGCAATGATCGTCAAGCCGTCCAACATCGTGAACGGCCTGGCCAGTGCGATGATGTCGATGCGGCCCGATGCCAAGGCGATCCTGCTTCATGCCCCGCTCGGCGCGTTCATCGGATCGATCGCGCGCAAAGGAATGTGGGGGCGGCTCTGGGTTCGCGAACTGCTGTCGCGCCAGCTGGTCGAGGGGATGGTGCGGCTGGGCTTCGAACAGCGCGATTATCTGCTCCACACCGATCTGCAGGCGGCCGCGGTCGGCTGGCTCGCGCAGCAGGCTTTGTTCGCGGAGATGGTGCGCCGCTGGCCCGATCGGGTGCGGACGCTCAACAGCGATTTGCTGACCGCGCGGCCGGTCGAGGCGCTCGAAGCGTGCAAACAGTTCCTCGGCCTCGGTGGTGTGGTCGACTATCCGGCGGTGGTCGGGGATGTGTTCGGTCGCAATTCTAAGGACGGCAGCGCCTTTGCCACCGGTCAGCGCGAGGCTGATCGGGTCGAGGCGCAGGCGCTACATGGCGACGAAATCGGCAAGGTGACCGAATGGGCGCTCGCCATCGCCAAATCTGCCGGCGTTCCGATGGATCTCGACGGCGCTCTGCTGCGCTGAGAATTTCCGGTCGCGGGCATCACCCGGCCGCTTCCGACAATCAGGCATAAAAAAGGGAGGCTCTCTTTCGAGAGCCTCCCCATTTTTTGACCGTCGAAGTTCGGATTAGAACTTCAGGCGGGCGGTCGCCGAGTAACGGCGGCCGATCGCGTCGTAGGTCGACGGATAGGTGTTACCGCTGTTGTACGAGGTCGAACCCGTCGTGCCACCGACGATCGGCGGCTTCTTGTCGAACAGGTTGATCGCCGACAGCGTCACTTCGAGGTTGTCCGTCACGCTGACGCGCGTGGTCAGATCGAAGATGCTGTACGCCTTGATGCGGTTGAAGTCGTAGGTGTTGCCGGCCAGCGGGCTCGGGCCCGTGACGGTGCCGCTGAAGATCCGGCGGTTCGCAGCGGTGAAGCCACGAGCCAGGAAGTCAGAGGCCGCTCCTTCATACTCGACCTTGTCGATCCAGCGCCACAGGAGCGACAGGTCCACGCTGTCGAACGACAGGGTCGTGCGCTGCGTGAACGAATATTCCGGCTGGATCGAGGCGCAGTTGGCGCTGTAGTAGCCAACGCAATCACGCGCATAGGCGGTCGACGACGCCTGGAAGGTCTGCTTGTGCGTCCAGTTACCCTGGAAGTTCAGGCCGAGCTTCACGACATCGAAGTCGTACGAGTAGTTCAGCGCGAGATCGATACCGTCGGTCTTCAGGCGGCCGTTGTTGGTCAGCGGGCCGGGGAGACCGAGGATCGGGTTGGTCGCGGTCGACGTGCCGCTCAGACGGCCGTTGGCGGCGTTACGACGGATGCCGGTGCAGGCAGCCGAGGTGGCCGACGAAGCCGTGATGTTGCCGAAGCACGCATTGATGATGTCGGCCGGGGTGGCCGCCGTGATCGCGTTCTTCACGTCGATGTTGTAGTAGTCGACCGTCAGCGTGAAGTTCGGGAGGAACTCACGCGGCTGCAGCACGACACCGATGGTGTAGCTGTTCGCCTTTTCCGGCTGCAGGTTCGGGTTGCCGCCGCCCGTGACGTTGGCCTGGCCAGCGCTCGGGTTCTGGATCGCACCGATCGAGCCGACCGGCGCACCCTGCGCGAGACAGATCGCACGCAGATTGGCGTTGGTGGTCGGCGCCGCACCGGCGCACGGATCGACCAGCAGGTTGGTCAGGCCCGTGACGACCGGCGCGAACAGTTCGCCGATGTTCGGGGCGCGAACCGCGCGCTGATAGTTACCGCGGATCTTGAGCGCTTCGACCGGAGCCCAGGTGCCAGCGAACTTGTAGGTCGTGGCGCTGAACTTCGGGCTGCCTGCGGTGTCGACCTTGTACTTCGAATAGCGAACGCCGGCTTCGACGGTCAGCTCATGGAAGAAGGGCTTGTCGGCAACGAGCGGGGCGATCAATTCGCCGAACGCTTCGCGGACGTCGTAGCCGCCGTTCAGCGGGAGGATCGCGCCGCCGGCGCCACCGAGTTCACCCGGGACGAGCGCCAGGATGTCGGGGATACGCTGCGCCGTGTAGTTGCGATATTCGCCACCCACCGCGAACGCGACAGGCTCCGAAGCCGCCGGCGAGGTGAAGCCGAAGTCACCGCTGAGCACACCGTGGACCTGCGAAAGCTCGGTCTTGTTGGTGATCGTGCTCTGGCCGTTCAGGAACGCGGCCTGCGCCGGCGTGATCGTGCCGAACAGGTTCAGCGGAACGCAGTTGTTGGCCGTGTTCAGGCAGGTCGTGGTGTTGGTCGCGTTCAGCGCCTGCTGGACGCGCGAGTTGAGAACGTAGCCCGACTGAGTCTGGGTGTTCTCCGATTCACCATGCGAGCCGTAGATGTCGAACGTCAGGCTGTCGGTGATGTTGACCTTCGCACCGACGTTGATGTCGAACTGCTGCGTGATGTATTCGCTGATGCGCGGACCGACTTCGACCGTGCGGCGATAAACCGCCGGAAGCGGGATCGTCGCGGTCGGGCAGGCCGCGGCCGAAATGCCGGCGAAGCCGCAGAGCTGGTTGCGGATGCCGACCGGCAGATACGGGTTGTTGCCCGGAATGGTCAGCGGAACGCCGAAGATGCCCGACGGCGCGATGATCGTCGAAACCTTGTTCTTCGAGAACATGCCGCGCGAATAGACTTCAACCGAGTCCGAAATCTCGTAGCGCGCCTTGCCGAACATGTTGAAGCGTTCGAACGGGGTGCGGAAGATGTTGTACGGGTTGAAGTTGAAGCCCTGATAGAAGGGCACCAGCGACGTGCCGTCCGGGCTGATCTGGAAATCGGCCGTGTCGGTCGAGATGCCGGTCGGGGTCGAGGTGAACGACGAACCGGCGGCGACACCGTTGGTGGTGCCGATGCCGAAGATGCCGGCATCACGGTCGCCCTGATAGATCGGGTCGGCCTGCTGATAGCCCAGGCTCAGGATCGCGTTGCCCTTGCCGTCGTCGAAGTTGGCGCCCAGCGTGACGTCGACGCGGACCTGGTTGCCGTCACCCTTTTCGGTGATGCCGCTCTGAACCTGCAGGTCCATGCCCGAGAAGTCGGGGCGGGTGACGAAGTTGACGACGCCCGAGATCGCGTCCGCACCATAGGTGGTCGACGCACCGCCGGTCAGCACGTCGACGCGCTGAACCAGGGCAACCGGGATGTTGTTAAGGTCGACCGCGCCGTTGAAGTCGGCGGGGATGACGCGCTGACCGTCCAGAAGGACGATGTTACGCTGGAAGCCCAGGCCGCGCAGGTTGACCAGCGACGTACCGTTGTTGCCGTTGTTGACGTTCGAACCGATGCTCGGAACCACACCCGGAATGTCACGGATGAGCTGTTCGGCGTTCGTGGTCTGGCGCAGCGAGATTTCGTTCTCGCCGACGCTCGCGACCGGGGTCGAGGCCGTCAGGTTCGGGTTGCGAATGAGCGAGCCGGTGACGACGATGACGTCGCTTTCAGCTGCGGTCGTATCTTCGGCCGGCGTGGTCTGCGCGAACGCAGGCGTAGCGACCATCGACAGCGCGATCGACGCGGCGCTAACGCCGAGCCCGAACCGGGCGGTCTTCTTGAAGTTATTCGTCACTTTCCAGTCCCTTTTCTGGAGTGAGCGGAGCTGAAACGCCCCCCTGCTCAACCTTTCCGGGATCGGGTTTGGCGCTGGCACACCTCGCCCACCCCTTTCAGGCATGGCAACAGATGTGCAAGAAATGGGATCGGGCTGTAAAGCGGGCGTTCATGTGGGGAGCGTGTTGGACCGTAGTTGTCGCCTTTTTGCAACAGTCACGAAATCTCATTGCTACACTTGCGCCCGAATGGGTCATAATATTTCAAATCGAGGGAGATTGCTTTGCAGAACCGCGCCAAATTCGTGCTTTCGGCCTGCGTTGCCGCGCTGCTCACGCCCGCCGTCGTCGCAGCGCCCGAACCTCGCCGGCCCGAGATGTTCGACAAGCTGGTCGCCTGTCGCACGATCACCGACCCTACCCAGCGCCTCGCCTGCTATGATGCGCAGGTCGTCGCCCTCGATACCGCGGAAAAGAACGATGATCTGGTGATCATGGACCGCAAGCAGGTTCAGGAAACGCGGCGCTCGCTGTTCGGTTTCACACTCCCCAAATTCTCGCTGGGCGGCAAGAAACTCGACGAGAAGGACGACACGACCGAAATCGAATCGACCGTTCAGTCGGTGCGGCGCGCCGGCAACGGCTGGTCCTTCACCCTCGCCAACGATGCTGGCACCTGGGAAACACCGGACGGCCTCGGGACGGCTCCCAAGGTGGGCGACAAGATCCGAATCAAGAAGGCGATGATGGGCAGCTATCTGGGTTCAGTCGGCTTCAACCGCGGCGTCCGCTTCCGCCGCGTTCAGTAGGCCTCAGGCAGCAATCCTCACCGCATCGGCCCGGCGAGCGGCGCCGGGTCGATGCGGGCATCGCGCCATTTCATCGCCCAGTGAAGGTGCGGGCCGGTGGCGCGGCCCGTCATCCCGATCGCGCCGACAATCTGTCCGCGCCGCACGACATCGCCCGGCCGAACGCCGATCCGCGACAGGTGCAGGAACGCGCTATTCAGCCCCATGCCGTGATCGATCATCAGCAGATTGCCCTCCAGCGAGAAGGGCGCGTCTGCGGCGAGAACCACCACGCCATCGGCGGGCGCCGCGACCGGCGTGCCTGTGGGCCGCGCGACATCGACCCCGCCGTGGAACGCCCCCGGCTCCCCCGCATAGATGCGCTGCGATCCGAAAACGCCGCTGATCCGCCCGGTGGCAGGCCAGGCGAGCGCCTGACGCCAGCCCTGCGCGCCCGTATCGGTGGCGCGGGCGGCAATGATCCGATCGAGCTCGATCTTGCGGCGGGCGAGAAATTCGGGGGTCGGTGTCGTCCCGCGCGGCAAGGTGGGCAGCGACTCGATCTTCCACGCATGCGGCGCGACCGACAGAGCGAGTTGGCGCCGGCTCCCGTCCGCCATCGTCGCGACCAGCGATGCCGCCATCGGCGCATCGCGATCGAAGCCGATCAGGAAGCGGCGATCCGATGCGAAGGGCACCGACTTGCCATCGAGGCTGAGCGCCACCGTGCCCGCCGGCACCGTTCCGAAGGCGAGCCCGCCCTGCTCGATCCGGCCGCTCAGCGCGAAATCGGCGTTGGTCGCGGCGATGATCGACGGAGCACGCGGGGGCGCCAGCGCTGCAGAGGGCGGCGGAGGCGGCGGCACGCTGGGCGCGACGCATCCGCCAAGCAGCATCAGGCCGGTAAGCGCGCCCGCCCGAAGGCGGATCAAGCGCGGCGTTCCGCAGCGGTCGCTTCCTCGGCCGAGGCATAGGCTTCCTGCCGCGCCACGCTCCAATATTTCAGATTGTCGAGCGCGACCGGCGCGCCGCTGATCGCGCAAACGACATGATCGCCGGGCACCAGCACGCGAAAGCCGTTGGCGAGATAGTGCAGCTTGGCCTGGCGGCTGTGGGACATCAGCATCGAAAACTCCTCGGCCGCCGATATAGCGACGGCGACATGATTAGAACAGGTCGGGCTGCGCCGGGGCGGGCGCGGACGGGGCTTTCCCGCCGCGATCGGTGCGCACATCGACCGCACCGTCGGCGAAGTGGAGCGTCAGCGCCCCCGCCGCCCGCGCCGCATCCGCATTGGCCACCACGCCGCCGCCGCGCTTTTCGACGCGGACATAGCCGAGCCGCAGCGGGCGATCGGGATGGAGGCTTTCGGCGAGGCGCCAGATCCGGTCGAGCCGATCCTGCCGCTCGTCGATCCGGCGCTTAACCAGTTGCGGGTCGAGGCGGATTGCTTCGAAGCGATCGGTGGCTCGGGCCAGCCTTTGCGCGAGCAAGGCCGGCCGAAGCGCGCCTGCTGCATGCGCCAGATCGCCGCGCGCGATCGCGATCCGCCGTTCGAGGCCGCGCCCCACCCTTTCGCCCAGATCGTCGACCTGCTGGCGCCGCGCGTCGAGCAATTGCGCCGGGCCGGGCAGCAATCGCGCGATCGCTTCGAACCGTTCGCCCGCCCGCTCTTGATAACGGGCGAGCAGCCGTCCGGCGCGCGCACCCAGTTCGCGGATGTGATGGGCCAGATCGGCGCGCACTGGCACCGCGATCTCGGCCGCCGCGGTCGGCGTCGGCGCGCGCAGATCGGCCGCGAAATCGCACAACGTCGTATCGGTCTCATGCCCCACGGCCGAGATGATCGGGATCGGGGATTCGGCGACGGCGCGAACCACTGCCTCCTCATTGAAGGTCCACAAATCCTCGATCGATCCGCCGCCACGCGCGACGATCAGCAGGTCGGGGCGCGGGATCGGCCCGTCGGGTGCTAGCGCGCCGAAACCGCGCACCGCATTGGCCACCTGCGTCGCAGCCCCCTCGCCCTGCACCAGCACCGGCCACAATATCACACGCGTTGGGCAGCGATCCTCGAGTCGGTGGAGGATGTCGCGGATCACCGCGCCCGTCGGCGACGTCACCACCCCGATCACGCGCGGCAGGAAGGGGAGCGGACGCTTGCGCTCCTGATCGAACAACCCTTCGGCCGCCAGTGCACGGCGGCGCTGATCGAGCAACGCCATCAGCGCGCCCGCACCGGCAATCTCCATCCGATCGATCACGATCTGATATTTGGACCGGCCCGGATAGGTGGTGAGCCGCCCCGTCGCGATCACCTCGATCCCGTCTTCGGGGCGGAAACGCAGCAGGTTCGCCTGCCCCTTCCAGATCACTCCGTCGATGACGGCGCCGTCATCCTTCAGCGCCAGATAGCAATGGCCCGACGCGACCCGCTTGAACCCCGAGATCTCGCCGCGCACGCGGACATGGCCGAACTGGCTTTCCACCGATCGCTTCAACGCGCCCGACAGTTCGGACACGCTTTGCGCAGGCGCGTTGTCGCCCGGCAACTCCTCGGCTAACAGGCGGCCTTCGCCCGAACCGGGCCTGTCGAGGGGAATGTCGTTCATGATCGTCCTGCTGCTCGGATCGGGGGGCCGCGAACATGCGCTCGCCTGGAAGCTGGCGCAATCCGAACGGCTGACCAAGCTCTACGCGGCGCCCGGCAATCCGGGGATAGAAGAGGTCGCCGAATGTGTCGACCTGGACCCGACACATATCGAATCGGTCCTCGCCTTCGCGCGCGACGAGAATGTCGGGTTGGTCGTGATCGGCCCCGAAGCGCCTTTGGTCGTCGGCCTCGCCGATCTGCTGCACGCGAACGGCATCCTGTGCTTCGGGCCGACCAAGGCGGCCGCGCAGCTCGAAGGGTCCAAGGGGTTTACCAAGGATCTGTGCGCTCGCGAAAATATCCCGACCGCCGCCTATAAGCGTTTCGCCAATGTGGATTCTGCAAAGGCTGCGTTGCCCGACTTCGGTTTGCCCGTTGTCATCAAGGCGGATGGCCTGGCGGCGGGCAAGGGCGTCGTGATCGCCGAAACATCGGCAGATGCCGAGGCGGCATTGGAAGATATGTTCGACGGCGGCTTCGGCGCAGCGGGCGCCGAAGTGGTGATCGAGGAATTCCTGACCGGCGAGGAGGCGAGCTTCTTCGCGCTGACCGACGGCAAGACGGTAGTCCCCTTCGGATCGGCGCAGGATCACAAGCGCGTCGGCGACGGCGATGTCGGCCCGAACACCGGCGGCATGGGCGCCTACAGCCCCGCGCCCGTCCTGACCCCCGAACTCGAAGCCCGCGCGATGGCCGAGATCGTCGAGCCGACCGTCCGCGCGATGGCGGCGGCGGGCATGCCTTATGCCGGCGTCCTCTATGCCGGGCTGATGCTGACAGCCGATGGCCCCAAGCTGATCGAATATAATGCCCGCTTCGGCGATCCCGAATGCCAGGTGCTGATGATGCGGCTAGAGGATGACATCCTGCCGATCCTGCTCGCGGTCGCCGAGGGCAAATTGGCGGAGATCGCGCGGCCCAGCCTGTCGCCCAATACCGCGCTGACCGTGGTGATGGCGGCGAACGGCTATCCCGGCACCCCGGCGAAGGGCGGGCATATCCGCAATATCGTCGAGGCCGAGGAGAAGGGCGCCAAGATATTCCACGCCGGCACCTATAAGGGCGCGGGCGGGCTGGTGGCGAACGGCGGACGCGTGCTGAACGTCACCGCGATCGAGGGCGATATCGGCCGCGCGCGCGATGCCGCTTATGCCGCGGTCGATGCACTCGATTTCCCCAGCGGATTCTGCCGGCGCGATATCGGCTGGCGCGAAATGGCACGGCAGCGGAACGGTTGAGCCGCCGGATCATTTGAGAGGAGACGGGGTGTCAGCACGATTGTCGGCACTCCGGCCGAGACCAAGAAGGGCATAATATGTCGAACACCACCCTCATCATCATCGCGATCGCGATCGTGCTGGTGATCGCCGTCATCTTCCTGCTGACCCGCAAGCCCACCGCGCAGGTGCCGCCGGCTGCGGCCACCAAGCCGGTCACGCCGGTCGCCAAGCCCGCCGAACCCGCGCATAGCGGCATCGCCGACAGCGCCGCCGCCGCGGTGCTCGACGTCGCCGGCCCCGTCGTCGGCGTCGATCTGAATCCCGATGGCAATCCCGACGACCTGACCCGCATCAAGGGCCTCGGCCCCAAGGCGCAGGCGATGCTGAACAGCATCGGCATCCACCGTTATTCGCAGCTCGCCGCGCTCGATCCCGCGCAGGCCGGCGAAGTCGACGCGCGCATGGGCAATTTCAAAGGCCGCATCCATCGCGACCAGTGGGTCGATCAGGCACGCTTCCTGGAACAGGACGACACGATCGGCTTCGAAGCCAAATACGGCAAGTTGGGCTAACCACGCCGTCTCTCGGCCAGGGCGGCGGCCTTGATCGCCGCCTCCACCCTGTCGCCGATCGCCAGCCCCAGCATATCCCAGGATTTGCGCGTGATGCTGGCGAGCAGGCGGGGCCCGTCCTCGCTTTCCCCCAAGCTCAGCACCACACGCATCTGCGCGGTGCGGGTGCGTTCGGCGCCGACGATCCGGGCGGTCAGGCGGTTGAGCGCGCTGTCGATCGCTTTGTCCTTCGACAAAGTGACGTCGGTCGCGCGGATGCGCAGCCGCACCGTCGGCGCGCCATCCCAGCGGCCCGGCACCTGCAGCAGGGTTTCGCCGATCCGGCAGGTGGTGATGTCATAATCGGCATCGTGCCCGACCGGTTCGGCCTTCAGGATCACCAGAGCATCGCCGGCGCGGGCGAGCGGCAGCGACAGATCGGACAGGATCGCATTCGCCTCCCCCGCCGCGATCACCGCGCCTTCATCGATCAGCACGATATTGTCGGCAAGCCGCTCGACCTCGTCGCGGTCGTGGCTGACCAGCAGGATCGGCAGGGTCAGCCGATCTCGCAGCTCGGCGATCATCGCGATCACATCAAGCTTCATCTCGCCGTCCAGCCCGGTCAGCGGCTCATCCATCAGCAGGAACGCCGGGCAGCCCAGCAAAGCGCGCCCGATCGCGACACGCCGTGCCTCTCCACCCGACAAGGTGCGCGGCTTGCGATCGAGCAGCGGGCGCAGACCCAGCAGATCGACCAGCGCGTCGAAGCCGATCGGGGGCACGCGATCCCCCGCCAGCCGCGCGCCATATTCGAGATTGCGACCGACGCTGAGATGCGGGAACAGCCGCCCGTCCTGAAAGATGTAGCCGCAGCGCCGTTCCTCGATCGGGATCGCGATCCCGCCCGCGCGATCGTAGAGCGTGCGTCCGCCCACCGCGATCCGCCCGCTGTCGGGCAGGGCGATTCCGGCGATCATGTCCATCAACGTCGTCTTGCCCGCGCCCGACGGCCCCAGCACCGCCGTCAGCCCCGCGCCCGCGCGGAAATCGAACGCGAAACGCTTGCCGCCCAGCATCCGGCCGATCGCGACGTCAAAGCTCATGCCGCACGCCTCTTCACGAGCCATTCGGCGAGGACGAGTGCACCCAGCGACAGGATGATCGACACGATCGACAGGCGCATCACCTCCGCCTCCGTCCCCGGCATCTGCAGCAGGCTGTAGATCGCGATCGGCAGGGTGCGGGTTTCGCCGGGAATGTTCGATACGAAGGTGATCGTCGCGCCGAACTCACCAAGGCTGCGTGCGAAGGCCAAAGCGGTGCCTGCCGCGATGCCGGGCGTCACCATCGGCAGCGTTATCGTGCGGAACACATGCCAGCGCCCGCCGCCCAGGCTGCGCGCCGCATGTTCGATGCGCGGATCGAGCGCCTCGATCGACAGGCGGATTGTGCGCACCATCAGCGGCAAGCCCATCACCGCCGCCGCGATCGCCGCCCCCGTCCAGTGGAACAGCACCGACAGGCCGAACCATTCGCGCAGCGGCGCCCCGATCGGCCCGTGCGGCAGGAAGGCTTCGAGCAGCAGATAGCCGGTCACGACGGGGGGCAGCACCAACGGTAGATGGACCAGCCCGTCGACCAGCATCTTGCCCGGAAATTCGACCCGCGCGAGCAGCAGCGCCAGCGCGATGCCGATCGGCAGACTCGCGATGACGCCGACGACCGCGACCTGAACGGTCAGCCAAATCGCCTCGGCCCCGTCCGGCCCGATCCCCAGCATATCCAGCACCATCATCACGCCGATCATGGCCTAGGCCAGGAAAGCTGTCATCGTCCTAACAGGCCCGAAAAGAGCCAATCCACCAAAATGGCGGAGAAGCCCGGAATTCCGCCAAAGTCGCCCCGCCGCAATTGCGAAGGTGAAACGAGTTTCTGACGTTATTGAAGCCAATGTCAGGAAAAATGTTGCTCGATATCAACGGCTTCGCACCATATTTTTGCTGCATAGCAAAAAAATGCTTGATCCAATCCGTTCGCAGGTGCACAAAGAAACTGCCTTTCAGGCATCCTCTCCTAAAACTTTCCAGGCCGGTCCTTCGGGATCGGCCCTTTTTTTGTTTGGGGTTTTTTGATTAGCCCTCAGACGCCGGGCGCCGAGCATCCGCTCGGCTTGACTTCGCGCCAATAAGGCGCGGCGGCCGTTCGGCCTTGCGAAACGCTGCGCATTCCGAGGTCGAGCTCATCGTCGGAGCCGCAGGCTCCGCAAGCGCAAACGCGCGCCCGAGCTCCGTGCTCGCCAGCGCCCCGCGCTGGCTGCGCCGAAGCTTATTGCGAGGAAAGCCAAGGGCGGCGGATGCCGCCCGCCCGGCGCCTGAGGGCTAAAACAAACTAGGCAGCGCCTAGAATGAAGGCGCGGACCTGCGGGTAGATCTGGTTATCCCACTTCTTGCCCGAAAAGACGCCATAATGGCCGACGCCGGGCTGCAGATAGTGCCGCTTCATGTGCGGGCGCAGCGAGGAGCAGAGATCATGCGCCGCCGCGGTCTGGCCGACCGAACAGATATCGTCGCGCTCGCCCTCGACCGTGAGCAAGGCGGTGCGGCGGATCTTCGAGCAATCGACCCGGCGGCCGCGATATTCGAGTTCGCCCTTGGCCAGCAAAACGCGCTGGAACACGCGATCGACCGTTTCGAGATAATATTCCGCCGCCATGTCGAGCACTGCGAAATATTCGTCGTAAAAGTCGCGGATCACCTCCGCCTGCTCCTCCTCGCCATCGGCGAGATGCTGGTAGAGTGCGCGCAGCTTGTCGCCATGCCGGCCAAGATTCATCGACATGAAGGCAGTCAGCTGCAGGAAGCCCGGATAGACGCGCCGCCCCGCCCCCGCATAGCGCCAGGGAACATGCGTGATCAGGTTGTCGGCGAACCAGTCGAGCGGCTTGCTGGTCGCCAGATCGTTGACCGTGGTGGGATTGACCCGCACGTCGACCGGGCCGCCCATCAGGGTCAGGCTCCGCGGGGTGCAGGGATGCTTGTCCTCGGCCATCAGCGCAGTCGCCGCCAGCGCCTGGACGCAGGGCTGGCACACGGCGAGCATATGCGCCCCCGGCCCCAGTTCCTCCATGAACATGATCACATGGTCGAGATATTCGTCGAAGCCGAACTGGCCGGCGGACAGGGGGATGTCGCGGGCGTTCTTCCAGTCGGTAATATAGACGTCATGGTCGCGCAGCATCGTCGAGACGGTGTTGCGCAGGAGCGTTGCGAAGTGGCCCGACAGTGCGGCGATGATCAGCACCTTGGGCTGTTCGGTCATCACATCCCCGCCCTTCACGAAGCGGACGAGATTGCCGAAGGGGGTCGAGTGGACGACCTCCTCCCGCACCGGCACTTCGCGGTTGCCCGACAGGACCGAATCAATCTTGTACGACGGGCGATTGTGGGTCAGCCGCGTGTTCGCCGCCATGTCGAGCGCCGCGAACCAACTGCGCGCCAGCGGCGCTTCGGCCCAGTTGCCCAGCGCCGGCCGCGTGGCGAGCCCCGCCGACGCGACCATGCGCATCGGCTCCATGATGTCGCTGAGACCCTGATAAAACTGATACAGCATCGAACGAATGCGCCCCCGCCATCGGTCCGGCCCGGCCGCATCGAGAGACTCGCGACGGGATCACCACCTGCATAATCCATTATATGCTGCAGTGCGCCATAAATGTTTGCTTCGAGGCGACGAAGCGGTAGGACACAATAAGGCACGGAGGGGAATGGGGCGATGGCGAAGGCAGTCCTGACCATATCGAGCAAGAATTACTCGTCCTGGTCGCTGCGCGGCTGGCTGCTGTGCAAGCTCGGCGGGCTCGACATCACCGAGGAACGCGTGCCGATCGACGCCCCCGGACAGCGCGCCGAACTGCTGCTGCTGTCGCCGTCGGTGCTGGTGCCGCGGCTGACGCGCGACGATGTGAGCGTGTGGGATACGCTGGCGATCGCCGAATATCTCAACGAATGCTTCCCCGAAGCCGGCCTCTATCCGGCCGATCCCAAGACACGCGCGCATTGCCGCAGCGTTTCGGGCGAGATTCATTCGGGCTTCCACAATCTGCGATCGGCGCTGCCGATGAACCTGAAGGCGCGCCACGACAGCTTCCGCCTGTTCGCGGGCGCAAAGCCCGACATCGATCGCGTCCAGGCGATCTGGCGCGAATGCCTGTCAGCTTATGGCGGCCCCTGGCTGTTCGGCGACAAGCCGACCGTCGCCGACGCGATGTTCGCGCCGGTGGCGACGCGCTTCCAGACCTATGCGATCCCGCTGGACGCGCCGAGCCGCGCCTATAGCGCGACCGTGCTCGGCTGGGACTTCGTCCAGGAATGGACCGCCGCCGCGCTTGCCGAGCCCGAGGAAATGGAAGAACTCGACGCCGAGTTCTAGGGTTTAAGCCTTCTCATCCGGCATCAGCGGGACGAGGCCCGATGCGAAGGCCATCCGCACCGCCTCCGCCACGCTGCGCACGCCCAGTTTCTCCATCAGGTGCGCGCGATAGATTTCCACGGTGCGCGGGCTGATATCGAGCTGATAGGCGATCACCTTGTTCGCCCGTCCTTCGACCAGCCCCATCAGCACGTCGCGTTCGCGCGGCGTGAGTTTTTCGATCTGCTCGCGCGCCGCCCGCGCGACCCGTTCGGTCCGCTCGCGATCCTCGATCCGGCCGAAGGCGGTTTCGATCGCGGTGGTCAGCGTGTCCGCGCTCGACGGCTTTTCGAGGAAGTCGCTCGCCCCTGCCTTCATCGCCTCGACCGCGCGCGAGATGTCCCCGAAGCCGGTGAGCACGATCGTTTCGAACCGCCCGTCGAGCGCCCGCACCTGATGCAGCACGTCGAGCCCGTTCATGCCCGGCAAGGCGAGATCGAGCAGCAGGCATCCCGAAGGCAATGTCGGCAATTTGGCGATAAAGGCTTCGCCCGACGCGAAGCTGACCACTTCGACATCGAGCCGCGTCTTGACCACCAGCGCCACCGAGGCGCTGAAGCCCTCATCGTCATCGACCAGATAGATGCAGCGTGTCATCAGGCAGTCCCCCCAACGGACCCAGCGACCGGCAATGTGAACTGAAAGACGCTGCCCCCCCCATCGGCCGGCAGCACCGATAAGGTGCCGCCATGCGCCTCGACGATGCGGCGCGAAATCGACAGGCCGAAACCCATCCCCTCCCGCTTCGTGGTGGCGAAGGGGCGAAACAGCTGTTCGTACATGGTCGGATCGATACCCGGACCATGATCCCGCACGGACAGGACGAGCATAGCATCGTCACGCATGGCTGAAGAAACTATCAGGTCGCGGCCCGCACCGCCATCCGCGGCCATCGCGTCCGCGCCGTTGCGGATCAGGTTCACCAAAACCTGCTGTATCTGCAGCCGATCACACATCACCTCGCGGTTACTCGCCTCGAACGCATAACGGATGCGGATGTCGCGCGATCCACGGTTGATCATGGCGAGTGCGGTCGCCTCCTCCGCCAGCGGGGCGATCCGCTCCGGCCGCATGTCGATTTCGCCGCGGGTGATGAAGGCGCGCAGGCGGCGGATGATCTCGCCCGCGCGGCTCGCCTGCTCGCTCGCATGGCGTATCGCCTCGATCGCGGGGCGATGGCGTTCGTCTTCGGCTAGCATGATGTCGGCAGCGCCCAGGAAATTGACGATCGCGGCGAGCGGCTGGTTGATCTCATGCGCCAGCGCGGCGGCGAGTTCGCCCATCATCCCGGCGCGCGAAACCTGATCGAGTTGCGAGCGCAGACGGACGAGGCGGGCTTCGGCGTCGATCGCGGGGCGCATGTCGCGCGCAGAGATCACGAACATCTGCCGATCGTCGACCGTCGTTTCGCTGACCGTGGCGAGAACGGGCACATCCTCGCCATCCAACCGGCAGACGGTGATGCGACCCGGCCAGCGCCGTTCGTCACCCACCAGTTCGGCCATGCTCTGCGCCTTTTCGCGCCCATCGGCGGGGCGCGCGTCTATATCGAAGATGTGCATCCCGATCAGCGCGCCCGGTTCGCAACCATAGAGCACGTCGGCGGCGGCGCTGGCTGATCGGATCACGCCCTCCTCGTCGCACACCACCAGCGCGTCGGGCATGGTGGCCAGAATGGCGCGCATTTCCGCCTCGGCCGCTCGCAGGGCATGTTCGCCGACGACGCGATCGGTGACGTCGAGATAGGTTCCGATCACCCGCAGCGCATTGCCATCGTCATCGTAGATGATCCGCGCCCAGCTTTCGGCGTGGCGGGCGACGCCCTCCTCATCCTCGAATGGCATGTTGAAATGGACGCGCACCTGCCGCTGTTCGATCGCGCGGCCCAGAATGTCGGCGACCTGGTGGCTGAGGCGGCGGGGATTGCCATCACGACCAAGGCTGCCGCGAAACAGTGTCTGATCCCCGGTTGACCAGCGCAGATGCCCGGCGACCAGATCATATTCGTAGATGAAGATGCCCTGCACCGCGACGGCGGTGGCCAGCCGCGCCTCGGTGATCGCAATCGCCTGATCGCGCAGTTGCACCGCGGATTCGGCCGCGCGACGGGCGGTGATGTCGGTCAGCGCGATCACAGTTGCCGGCCCCTGATCGGACACGGCCACCGGCCTGCCACGGCTCAGAATGACCAGCTCATGCCCGTCGCGGTGCAGCTCGATCCGTTCCTCCTCGATTCCATCCCCATTGGGCACCGAAACGCAGGCGAGCAATTCGTCGCGCCGCTGGCCGACGGCGTCTTCCGCGCTCCAGCCGTAGATTTCGGTGCAGCCATGCGACCAGTAACGGATCACCCCGCCCTGATCGACGACCAGCACCGGCGCCAGATCGATCGTATCGACCAGCGCATCGCGCTCCGCCCGGTTACGCGCGGATCGTTCGGCCGCGCGGCCGACGATCGCGGTGGCGATCGCAACATTGAGCACCACGACGGCGGCATCGATCATCGCGGGGTGCAGCTTCGCCATCCGCGCCGCCGCGTGGAGCAATATCTGCGCGAACGCGACCATCAGGATGATGCCGGGCAGATGCCACCCCTCGATCGCGGCGGTTTCGGCATCGATCGCGAAATAGCCGGGCCAGCCGTCGCCATGCCGCCAGATCAGGATGGCGCCCGCCAGCGTCGACGCGATCAGCGCCCCCGGCACCGACAGGAGCAGAGTGCGTGGGCCGAGTTCGGCCGCCTCGATACCGATGAGGTGCCCGATCGCGATCGTCGCCGAGAACAGCAGCGCGATCGTCGCCAGCACCACCGCGACCTTGGCGGGCCAGCCCCCCCGGCCGCTGTCGGGCCACGAAGCCGCCGCCAGCATCAGCAGGATCAGCGTCACCGCGATCCGCGTCGTCGCCAGCCGGGGCGGATCGGGCGAGGGAAACAGCGTGTTGAGGAAATGATCGACCGGCGACGCAATCTGAACGATCGGTGCGATCGCGGGCAGGCAGGCGAACAGCGCGCCGAGGATGGTCAGAAGCCGCGCGGCCAGCGGCGCGCCCATCAATCGAGCGATCAGGCCCGCCGACAGCGCCACGGCCGATGCCGCGACGATCGGCGGCATCGCAAGCCGGCTTACTCCAAGCGTCGTAAGGCGAGGCTCACCCGCCATCCAGCCGATGAGGACAGTCGCGCCGAGCAGCAGGCAAACGCCGCTCGCCGCGGCGGCCAACCGCGCGGCCATAAGGCTGCGACCCGGATTCTGAGACCCGCTGCCCGTCTCCCCCTCCAACAGGCCATTGTCGTTAGCGCAAGTGTATCACGGAGCACATAAGTGGGGGAAGCCGGATAATCTTATGAAAATGCTCCGGATTTTCTGCTCGCCTAGCTACTTTTCGCCATTGCGACGATGCGTTCGGCTTCAGCAAGGTGCAGCCGTTCGACCATTTCGCCGCCGACCCTGATTGCGCCCTTGCCGGCATTTTCGGGCGCAGCGAAGCCCGCAATCGCAGCCTCGGCCCAGGCAATCTCCTCCTCCGAGGGGCCGAACAGGCGATTGGCGGGCTCGACCTGCTTGGGGTGGATCAGGCTCTTGCCATCGAAGCCGAAGATCTTCGCCTGGCGGCACTGCGCCTCCAGCCCCTCCTGATCGTCGAGGACATTATAGACGCCGTCGATCACGCCGACGCCATGCCCCTTCGCCGCCGCGACGGCGAGGCCCATCATGCCCAGGAAGGGCGCGCGATCGACCGTCAGCTTGGCGCCCATTTCCTTGGCGAGATCGTTCGTGCCCAGCACCCAGCAGGCGGGACGCGCCGCCGAAGCTTCGGCAATCGCATCGAGCCGGAAGATCGCGCGGGTCGTTTCGATCATCGACCAGAAGCCCATCGCCGGCGCGGAGGACAAAGCCGCATGATAGCGGCCGACTTCCTCGGCGCTCGACACCTTGGGCGCGAGCACCGCGTCTGCGCCCGAACCTGCGGCGGCGGCCAAATCGGCCGCGCCCCATTCGGTATCGAGCGCGTTGACGCGGATCACCAGTTCGCGCGTCCCGAAGCCGCCCGCCTTCACCGCCGCGACCGCATTGGCGCGCGCTTCGGCCTTCATGTCGGGCGCCACCGCATCCTCGAGATCGAGGATCACGACGTCGCAATCGAGGCTTTTGGCTTTCTCGATCGCGCGCAGGTTCGATGCGGGCATGTAGAGCGCGCTGCGGCGCGGGCGGATGGTCATCGGGCGGCTCCCTTAAAGGTCGCCGCCCGAATGAGATGTTAGCCTTGCCGGGTCAATGCCGGGATCAATGCCAAGGTCAATGGACGAAGCGCGCCACGACTTCGCGATAGGACCGGCTGACCTTCACCTGTGCCCCCGAATCGAGCACCAGGAAACATTCGCCGTTGGTGTGCGGTTTCACCTGCTTGACCAGATCGAGATTGACGATGGTCGAGCGGTGGACGCGCTGAAAACGGCGCGGATCGAGCCGCTTTTCCAGATCCTTCATCGTTTCGCGCAGGATCAGCGTGTTATCGCCCGTGTAGATGCACATATAATCGCCGGCGGCATCGATCCGTTCGATCGTGTCGACATCGACGCGGAAGATCTTGCCGCGATCCTTGATGTTGATCAGCTTTTCGAAGCGGTTGGCGGCGGGCGCATCGTCCGCGCTGTCGGCCAGAGTCTCGACCGCGTCGGGCGCGACCTCGGCCAGCACTTCCTTGAGGCGACCGGCCTCCTCATGCCCCTTCTTCTCGGCGAGGCGCTGGCGCACGCGATCGAGCGTCGCGGCGAGCCGCTGTTCGTCGACGGGCTTGAGCAGATAATCGACCGCCTGCGCTTCGAACGCGCGGATCGCATGATCCTGATAGGCGGTCACGAAGACGAAGAGCGGGGGTTCGACCTCCATGAGGCCCTGGATCACCGAAAAACCGTCAAAGCCCGGCATCTGGATGTCGAGGAAGACGAGATCGGGCTTGTGCGTTTTGATCGCTCTGATGGCTTCACGGCCATTCAGGCAGGTCTCGATGATTTCGACATCCTCGTGCGGTTGAAGCCTCAGTTGCAGGCCCTGGATGGCCAGCGGCTCGTCATCGACGAGAATGGTTCTGATCGTCATGCAACGTCCCTAAGCTGTTCACGCGTCTGGAGGGGGATGTCGATGAGGACACCGAACCCTTCCTCCCGATCCGTTTGGACCTCAAAACGATGGTCCGCACCATAAGCCTGCGCCAGTCTGTCGCGAATGTTCGCCAGTCCGACGCCGGTTGAATAGCTGGGTCTGGCCGTCAGATCGTTCAAGCCCGGCCCAGTATCACTGACCGTAACGATCAGCCTGCGATCGGGTTCAATTCCTGCGACACGCGCCTCGACATTGATGTCCGCGCCGTCTTCCATCGGCGTCACGGCATATTTGATCGCATTCTCGACGAGCGGCTGGAGCAGCAGCGAGGGCAGCCGCGCCTCGGCCGCCGCAGGATCGACCTCGAAATGGGCGCGCAGCCGATCCTCGAACCGCATCTTTTCGATATCGAGGTAGAGTTTCAGCGTCTCGACCTCCTGCGCGAGGCTCACCGTCCCCGAAGGTTCGTTGGCCAGCGTATAGCGCAAAAAGGAGCTGAGGCGCGACAGCATCGTGTTCGCGCGCTGCGTCTCCTTCAGCAGCACCAAGGTCGAGATCGAATTGAGCGTGTTGAACAGGAAATGCGGGTTGAGCTGATAGCGCAGCATCGCCAGCTGCGCCGACGACGCCTGATTTTCCAGCCGCTCGACACGATCCGATTGTTCTTCGAGCAGCAGGTAGAAATTGATGCCGTAATAGAGCGACGACCAGGCCGCGAGCAGCGCGAAATCGAGCAGGATCGCGCCGAAGAACTGGACCCCCTCCGGCATCTCGCGCGGGCGATAGAAGGTCGCATGCGCCCAGGTCTCGATCGACGAGAACATCGCGGAGGCGAACACCAGCAGGACGATCGATACGCCCCAGGTGATGATCGGCTTCTGCCGGATCAACCGTCGATAGGCGGACGCCATCAGCAGGGTCAGCGAATAGCCGGTCGCCGTGGTCAGCGCGGTCGGCACGATGAACAACAGGCCCATATTGTTCGCGATGCCGCCCAGGGTGCGGAGCACGAAATAACCGGTCCAGCCAGCCGACTGGAGCGTCCAGAACGCCTTGTTCTTGTCGGCGAAGAAGGGCTGCTTGCTGGGGGTAAGGAGCGACATCGGGTCGTTTCTTAACCGATGCTACCGCTCCTGTCAGCCAAGCGCGGCCTTGAGTTTGTCGCGATCCAACGCGCCTTCCCACCGGGCGACCACGATCGTGGCAACGGCATTGCCGACGAAATTGGTGAGGCTGCGGCATTCGGACATGAAGCGATCAACGCCCAGAATGAGCGCCATGCCCGCCACCGGCACCGACGGCACGATCGACAAGGTGGCGGCCAAAGTAATGAACCCCGCGCCCGTCACCCCCGCCGCGCCCTTCGACGAAATCATCGCGACGAGCAGCAGGCTGATCTGCTGCCCCAGCGTCAAATCGACGTCGCACGCCTGCGCGATGAAGAGCGCCGCGAGCGTCATGTAGATGTTGGTGCCGTCGAGGTTGAACGAATAGCCGGTCGGCACGACCAGCCCGACGACGGGCTTCGATGCGCCCGCGCGCTCCATCTTCTCCAGCAGCAGCGGCAGCGCGCTTTCGGATGAGGAGGTGCCCAGCACCAGCAGCAGTTCGTCCTTCAGATAGGCGATCAGCTTCAGGATCGAGAAGCCCGAAGCGGCGGCGACCGCGCCCAGGATCACGATCACGAAGAACAAGGACGTCAGGTAGAAGCAGGCGACCAGCCCGCCCAGATTGACGAGTGTGCCCAGCCCGAACTTGCCGATCGTGAACGCCATCGCGCCGAACGCGCCGATCGGCGCCGCCTTCATCAGGATCGCGACAAGGCGGAACACCACCTGCGCAAGCCGTTCGAACAGATCGAGGATCGGCGCCCCAACCTCCCCCGACAGCGACAGCGCGATCCCGAACAGGATCGCGACGAACAGCACCTGCAATATGTCGCCGTCGGCAATCGCGGAGACCAGCGTGGTCGGAATGATCCCCGTCAGGAAGCCGACCATCGTCTGATCATGCGCCTTGGCCGCATAATCGGCGACATGGCTGGCATCGAGGCTGGCGGGCGCGATGTGGAGGCCCGCGCCCGGCTGGACGAGATTGGCAACGACGAGGCCGACGATCAGCGCCAGCGTCGACATCACCAGGAAATAGCCGAAGGTCTTGCCCGCGACGCGGCCGAGATCGCCCAGATGGCCGAGCCCCGCAATGCCGGTCACGACGGTCAGGAAGATGACCGGCGCGATGATCATCTTCACCAGCTTGATGAAGGCGTCGCCCAGCGGCTTCAGGCTGGCGCCGACATCGGGCGCGAAATGGCCGAGCGCGATGCCCAGAGCGATCGCCACCAGCACCTGCGCATAAAGCGAGCGATAGAAAGGCGGCCGCACGGGTGGCGGAGCGTCGGTGTCGATCTTCATTGCTGCTTGATGACGCGGCGATCTACCGCTGTCACCATCCTTCGTCGTTGCAGAAGGCCGCAACGAACCCAGCGAACCCGACCTGCAAAAAGTTTCCTATAGGAAACTTTCGGCTCAACGCGCCGCGTAGCGCAGAGCGAACCAGAGCGTGCGCGGGGTCGCGCGTTCGATGAGGCCATCGGTCGATCGTGTCGCTTCGATCCGCGCATTGCCGAGATTCTCGGCACGCAGCTCTGCCGTGAAGCCGCGTCCGATCGGCACGCCGATCACGGCGTCGACCGTCACCGCATCGTCGAGAGTCAGGCGGTTGAGATCATCCTCAAACTGCTTGCCGACATAGCGCACCGTCGTCGCCGCGCGGAAACCGGCGCGCCGCCATTCGAGCGTCGCACTCCCCTGATCGCGCGGGGTCTGCGCCGGGCGCATGCCATCGAGCGCGAGCGCCGCGCCCTTGCCGCGCACCTTCGCCGATGTGTGCGACCAGCTGATCATGCCATGCCATTCGCGCCAGCTCGCCTCGGCATCCAGCTCGATCCCGCGCGATCGGATCGCGTCGAGATTCTGGCGCTGGCGCGTGTTCGCCGCGACCGTGACGTTGGCGATCGCATCCTCAAGCCGGTTTTCGAACACGGTCACGCCCATCCGCCAGCCGGGCAGCGGATGGAAATCGAAACCGCCGTCGATGCCCTTCACCCGTTCGGGCTGAAGCGCGGCATTGGCCTGCGTGCTGTCATTTCCCGCGCGGAACGGACGGTACAGTTCGTTGAGGGTCGGCAGGCGCCAGCCGGTATAGGCCGCGCCCCGCACCGTCAGCGCGCCCAGCGGCGACCAGGCGATGCCCCCGCGCGCGGTCGTCTCGTCGCCCGATCGATCGGCGAAGGGGCGGCCATTGGCGGTGGGCAGGCCGGTGACCGGGGAAAACTCGCTGATATAGCCATGATCGATCGACCAGTGATCGAACCGTCCGCTGGCGGTCAGCACCAGCTTGGGATCGGCCTCGAAACTCGCATCGGCGAAGGCGCCCAGCACATCCTGCCGCCCGCCGGCGCGCCGATCGACGCCGGTGGCCAGCACCGTCTCCTGCGTGCGCCCCGTCACGCGCCGCGCATCGCCACCGAGGCGCAACGTCAGCTGGTCACCCAGCGGCGGACGGATTTCGAAGCGCCCGCCATAGCCGGTCGCCGGCACGCGATATTGATCGAGCGAGCGGTTGACCGTGGTGCGCACCGCATTGGCGGCGGCGAAACCGCTGGAGAATTCGCGCAGTTGCAGCCAGCTCGCCGCCTCCCACGCCCAATCGCCGCGCCCGACGAGGCGCAGGCTGCTGTCCACCGCAAGATTACCGTTGCCGGTGCCCGGCAGACCGCGATCGCGCCGATCAACCAGTACGCTGCCATTGGCCTGCAGCTCGGTCGTCTCGCCCAGCGACATCACCGCGCGCGCCGACGCCCGGCTCTGGCGATAGCGCGCGGCCCGATCGACGATCCCGCGCTGCTGCTCGATGATCGGAATGAAGCCGTCGCCCTGCGCATGGCCCGCCGACAATATCGCATAGCCGCCCGCCAGCTTCAGGCCGACCGTGGCATCGGCATCGATCGAATCGCGACTGCCATAAGCGATCGAGGCGCTGACCGGCCCGATCTGATCGGGCCTCGCACTCGTCAGCTCGATCGTGCCCGCCAGTGCGCCCGGCCCGGATGCGCCGGTGCCGCCGCCGCGCGTAACGCGGATATGGCCGATCCGCGCGGGATCGAGTGCCGCCCAGCCGATCCACCCGCCGAAGGGATCGACCATCGGCACGCCATCCAGCAGCACGAGCGCGCGCGTCGAGGCGTTGCCGCCAAGCCCGCGCAAAGTCGCGCCCTGGCTGGTCGGGTGCGCCGAGCGCGAATCCGACCGGCGAAACTGCTGGAAGCCCGCGGCGTCGCGCAGAATGTCTTCCATCCGTCCGCTCGCGCTCGTCTCGATCCGGTTGCGATCGATCGAGACGACATCGAACGCCGCATCGCCCTTGGTCGCGCCGAGCCCTTGGCCGGTGACGACGATCTCCTGCGCGGCCAGCAGCGCCGCCAACGTGGCACTCATGCCTCAGCCCTCAACAATGTCAGCATCGCCTTGCCGTGAACCCGTTCGACCACCGATTCGAAGCCGGGAACCGTGACGGCCTCACCCTTGGCGGTTTCGATGCTCACCCAGCCGCCCGGCGCGACGCCGATCTTCGGCAGGATCTTCTGCGCCAGCCCGGTGCCATAAGGCGGATCGATCAGGACGAGATCGTAGGAACCACCGGTAAAGCTTTCCGCCGCGATCGCGCGCACTTCGGCCTTCGCCTCGGCATCGGCGCCGATCTTGGCGATATTGGCTTTCAGAGCATCCACCGCAGCGCGATCGCGCTCGACGAAGGTGCAGTGCGCGGCACCGCGCGACAATGCCTCAAGGCCCAACGCGCCGGTTCCCGCACAGACATCGGCGACGCGCAGCCCTTCGAAACTGCCGACCCGGCTCGCGAGCATCGAAAACAGGGCCTCGCGTGTTCGGTCGGCGGTCGGGCGGGTCGCTTTTCCTTCGGGCGCGATCAGCGATCGGCCGCGCCATTCCCCTGCGATGATTCTCATTTATCCAGCGTTTTCCTGAAAGCGACCAGATCGTGCTGGCGGATTTCGACCACCTCGCCCACCGGCAGATCGGCAAGCGGGAACGGGCCGTAGGCGGTGCGGATCAACCGCGAGACGCGCAGGCCCAGATGCTCCAGCACCCGGCGCACTTCGCGATTCTTGCCTTCCTTCAACTTCATTTCGATCCAGGTGTTGGCACCCGTCCGCCGTTCCAGATTGGCGTCGATCGCGCCATAGCGGACGCCGTCGATCTCGATCCCCTCGATCAGATCCTCGAGCTGTTCCTGGGTGACGTTGCCGAAGGCGCGCGCGCGATAGCTGCGCTGAACCCCGGTGGAGGGCAGTTCGAGCTGGCGCTTGAACTCGCCATCGGTCGTTAGCAGCAACAGCCCCTCGGTGTTGAGATCGAGCCGCCCGACCGGCATCACCCGCGGCAGGCCGGCGGGCAGCTTGTCATAGATGGTCGGTCGCCCCTTGGGATCGCGCTCTGCGGTCAGCAGCCCGGCGGGCTTGTGATAGAGGAACAACCGGGTCGGACGCGGCGCCTCGACCTGCTTGCCGTCCACCGTCACACCGTTGAGCGAGGTCAGCAGGGTCGCGGGCGTATCGATCACCTCGCCGTTGATCGCGACGCGACCCTCAGCGATCATCCGTTCGATCTCACGGCGCGACGCGACGCCCGAACGCGCGAGCAGCTTCGCGATACGCTGCGGTTCCTTCGATCCCTTCGCGGCGGCTGCGGCGCGCGCGGGATGCGGATTGGCCGATGCGGCCTGCACGCCCCGCGCCTGCCGACGGCCCAGCTTCGGACGGGGGGCGGAACGGGTCGACGAACTCGGCGGCTTGGCTGGCGGTCTGGGGGGCATGGCGGCCCTTTAGCCGCTCTGTGCCCTATGCGCCAGATTAGAGACTTTCGTCGTTCCGCGTCTCGATGCAGCCGAGCCAGCCGAGGCCGCGATAGGTTTCGTAGCCCGGCGTCTCGGCAAAGGCGATCAGCGCGCCGTCCTGTTGATAATAGCCGCTGCTGCGACCATCGAGGCGCAGCGGATAATGGCTGCCGAACGCGCCATGATCGCCGCCCGCAATCACACGGTGATTGGCATCGAGCAGCATCAGCTTCGACGCGCGCCGCTCAGCCGGGGTCAGCCCGATGCCATCTAGCACCGCCGACGCCTGCGGTTCCCAATCGAAGAAGATGCCCAGCGCGCCGATCGTGTTGCCGCGCGTCCGCCCTTCGGCGCGCACGGCGGTGGAGTAGGTCGCGACCTGCGCATTGCCCAGGGTCGGATTGGTGGTGATGTCGCACACGCGGAATTCGTCGCCACTTGCGGTGGTCAGCGCGTGGCGGAACCACGCCTCCTGCGAGACATCGAGATTGTGGGCGAGCGGATAGCGATCGGGCCGGCCGGTCGCGATCACGCGACCGTCGCGGTCTGCGACCCACAGGTCGAGATAGACGGTGTAGGAGCGCAGGATCGTCGCCAGCCGTTCGCGCGCATGCTGAACGCTGTCGCGAGTCGGCGCCTGAAGCACATCGACGATCGCGCTGTCGGTCGCCCACCAACGCACGTCGCACGAGCGTTCGTAAAGGTTGCGATCGATGATCTCGACCGCCGATCGCGCAAGATCGGTGTGGCGGGTGCCCTTGAAGTCGACGAGCATCTGCGTGCCCGCATTGCTGAGCGAGGCGATGTTCGCGGTGATCGCCTGGCGCAGTTCGCCGCCGATATGGCTGATCGAGGTGGCCAGCACGCCCAGTTCCTGCGCGACGACCGAAAAGGCGCGCCCCGCCTCCCCCGCGCGCGCCGCTTCCAGGCGCGCATTGATCGCCAGCATGCCGGTCTGCTTCATCACCCGATCGATACGATCGACCTTTTCCTCGGTGACGCGCGAAACCTCATAGGCCAGCCGTAATATCTCGTCCTGCACAGCGACGTTCTCCCCAACGGCCCCCTGCGGCGTCCTCGTCCAAGAAAATTGCGGCATTGACTGCTCTGGGGTTCAACATGTCCGTCACAATGGTAAACCAAGGGTAACCATGATGGTCGAAATCAGCAGAAAACCGGCTTTTTGAGACCGAATCCACGGAGCGCATCGATGACCGAGCCCAATGGCCTGCCTTCGACCATCGTCGAAGCCCCTCGAACGACGCTCACGGACCTGTTCAAGGCCGAACCCGACCGCCTCTCGCGACTCGCCTTCGAAGAATCGGGCATCCTGTTCGATTTCGCGAAAACCCATCTCGATGCCGGTCTGGTGAAGGCCTTCACCGATCTCGCCATCGCGCGCGGACTGGCTGCGAAGCGCGATGCCTTGTTCTCCGGCGCGACGATCAACGTCACCGAAGGCCGCGCCGCCGAACATAGCGCTGAGCGCGGACAGGGATCGCCCGAAAGCGTCGCGCGCGCCCGCGGACTGCAGGCGCGGATGCGCGCCCTGATCGACGCGATCGAGGCCGAGGCGCTCGGGCCAATCCGCCACGTCCTCCACGTCGGCATCGGCGGATCGGCGCTGGGGCCGGACCTGCTGATCGACGCGCTGGGCCGCGACACCGATCGGTACGACGTCGCCGTCGTCTCGAACGTCGACGGCGCGGCGCTGGAGGAAGTGTTCGAAAGCTTCGATCCGACCGCGACCCTGCTCGTGGTCGCGTCCAAGACCTTCACCACCACCGAGACGATGATGAACGCGCGTTCGGTGCTGTCGTGGATGGAGGAAGGCGGGGTCGAGGATCCCTACGCGCAGGTCGTGGCCCTCACCGCCAGCCCGGACAAGGCGCTCGAATGGGGTGTCGACGAGACGCGCATCCTGCCTTTCTCCGAAAGCGTCGGCGGCCGTTACTCGCTCTGGTCGTCGATCGGCTTTCCCGCCGCACTTGGTCTGGGCTGGGATGCGTTCGAGGATCTGCTGGAGGGCGCGGCGGCGATGGACCGCCATTTCCGCCTCGCCCCGCTGGAAAAGAACGCGCCCGTTCTGGCCGCCTTCGTCGATCAATATTATTCGGCGGTGCGCGGCGCCGAGACCCGCGCCGTCTTCGCCTATGACGAGCGGCTGCGCCTCCTCCCCTCCTATCTCCAGCAGCTGGAGATGGAATCGAACGGCAAGAGCGTGAAGGCCGACGGTTCGCCCGTCGACGGCCCGACCGCGGCGATCACCTGGGGCGGGGTTGGCACCGATGCGCAACATGCCGTGTTTCAGCTGCTCCACCAGGGCACCCGCCTCGTCCCCGTCGAGTTCATCGCGGTGTCGGAGCCGGGCCATGCGCTCGACGACGGGCATCATCGCGCTTTGCTGATCAACTGCTTCGCGCAGGGTGCGGCGCTGATGGCGGGCAAGGCGAATGACGATCCGGCACGCGCCTATTCGGGCGATCGGCCGTCGACCACGGTCCTGATCGACCAGTTGACCCCCGCGCGCCTCGGCGCCCTGCTCGCTTTCTACGAGCATCGCACCTTCGTGAACGCCGTGCTGCTGGGCATCAACCCGTTCGACCAGTTCGGGGTCGAACTGGGCAAGGAGATTGCCAAGTCGATCGAGAGCGAAGGCACCGACCGCTTCGACGCCTCCACCCGCGCGCTGATCCAGCGGGCGTTCGGGTAACGTCAGATCCTCCCCCGGAAGGGGAGGATTATTGGGTGGCCGCGTCCTTCAGCGCCATCGCTGCCGCCTGCCCGGCATCGCTCTGCGGGGCGAGTTGGGCGGCGCGGGTCCAGGCGGCCTTGGCGTCGTCCAGATTGCCACCAAGTGCTGCGATATTGCCCGCTTCATAGGCGACCGGCGCGTCCTGCGGCGCGAGTTCGGCGGCCTTGCGGATCGCCTCGACCGCGCCGGGCAGATCCTTCTGGCGCCGGTTGAGCGTGGCCAGCAGCAGCCAGCCCAGCGGATCGCGCGGCACCAGCCGGGTCGCCTCCACCAGATCGACCTTGGCGCCCGCCATATCGTTCGCGGCGACACCGGCGCGCGCGCGATCGAGGTGGACTTCGCCCTCCATCTCCGCGCTCATCGATTTGAGGCGGAGCGCGCGATCGAGCGAGTTGCGCGCGCGCACCGGTTCATCGGCGGCCAGCGCCGCATTGCCCGCCTGCATCCACAGGATCGCCGCCATCCGATCATGGCGCAGTTCGGCATCCTTGCCGGCATCTTCGAAAGTGGAGGCTGCCGGCGCCCATTGTTCCAGCCCGGCCTGCGCAAGGCCGAGGCATTGACGCGCGGGCAGATCGCCCTTGTCGGCGATCCACGCCTTCGCCGTATCGACCGCCTTGGCAGGATCGGCCTTGGCCAGCGCCGCGCATTCGGGGCCTGTCATGGCTTTGGGCGCGGGCTTGGGGGCTTCGACCGTCGCAGCGGCCAGCAACAAAAGGGGAAGCATCGTCACTCCAGAAGCGCCCCGACCGTCGCGATCAGCAATGCGATATCGGCATCGCGCGACAGGCGGTGATCGCCATCCTTGATCAGGATCGTCTGCACGTCGGCTGAACGCAGCGCCCGCGACAGGCGCAGCGCGATCGACACCGGCACCACATCGTCCATCTGCCCATGCAGCAGCCGCACCGGCCCGGAAAAGTTGATCTCGTCGTTCAGCAGCAGGTTCGCCTGCCCCGATTGCCAGAAGCCGTGGGTGGTGACGTGCGGCTCGCCATAATCGCCCGGCTCCTCGATCCGCCCGTCGGCGGCAAGCAAAGCGCGCTTGTCATCGTCGAAATCCCAATCGGTGAAGTCGGGCGCGGCGGCGATCCCGACCAACGCCTGCACGCGCCCCAGCCGAAGCGCCGCCAGCAAGGCCAGCCATCCGCCCATCGACGATCCGACGATCACCAGCGGCCCTGTCGGTGCGAAGGCATCGACCGCGTCGAGCACATCGCCCAGCCACAGATCGAGCGTGCCATCTTCGAAATCGCCCTCGCTCGCGCCGCAGCCGACATAATCGAGCCGCAGCATCGCGCGGCCCGTCCGCCCCGCCCAGGCATCGAGCGCGGTCGCCTTGCCGCCTTCCATGTCCGAACGATAGCCGGGCAGGAACACGATCGTCGGCCCGCGCCCCGGTCGATAGCGATAGGCGAGCGCGGGCTTGTCCGGACGGGTAAGATAAGCGGTCATCGCGAGGGGCTTACTCCACCCCCGCGCGCAAGTCAGCGGCGCGACTCGCTTTGCTTCACAGGAACATGGGCGGGAGCCGCCATGCGCGATCATAGCAGGCGAGCGGATCGCGATCGGCCGCCACGGCCGGGTCGACGGGCCGGATCGCCGCAGGCACGCGATCGATCGGGGCGAGATAGGAGCCCTTGGGATAAGCGCCGAAGGTTTCATCCCATGCGCGCGAAAAGCCGCAATGCGGAACCGGCGACGTCGGGAAAGTGACCGCGCGGGCGATCTCGCACAGGCCGGTGATGCTGCCGATCGCGAGCAGGCGCAGCAGCATAGCGCGCCGCTCCTTCGGCATATCCATGCCCGCCAGCCGATCACCGAGATGCACGGCGAGGATCGCGAGCGCCGGGATCGATGCGCGCATCGCAAAGTCGATCGACCAGCCGATCTGCACCAATGGCGCCACCGCAAGGCACAGGCCGACGATCAGCAGCGTCACCCCGCCGAAACGCGCGCGCCATGCCCAGCCGGCGATCAGGAAAGGCACCGCCTCGACCAGTTCGAACAGGACGTAATTGCCCAGCGGGATCGGATAGAAACGCACGCCCACGGCGTCAGGCGCGGCGGCGAGATAGAGCAGGGCCGGCAAGGCCAGCAACGTCGCCGGGATGACCGCGCCCAGATCGCGCCATCCGATCCGCCGCGCGAGCAGCGCATGGAACGCAAAAGGCAGCGCCCCGATCGTCCCGAAGGGCGACCACAGCGCGACCAGCGGCAAGGTCGCGAACAGCACGCCGCTGCGCAGCCTGCCGCTCCGCCACAGCAAATAAGCAAGCGCGGGCACCCAGCCCGCCAGCGCATGTTGCGGCACCCAGAAGATCAGGGTGATCGTCGACGAGAACTGGCTGAAACCCCACCCTTCGAGATGCGCGGTCGGCGCGAAGCCGCCGATATGGCCGCGCAGAAGCTGTCCGACGATGTCCAGCCCGCTGAAACCCAGAAAGACCGCCAGTGCGATCATCCGGGCCCGGCCGCTTTCGAACAGGGTCGACCCGATCGCGAGGAGCAGCCCGATCAACAGCCCGTTCTGCGCGAGCAAGGCGACATCGCCCGCCCCCTGCCCGCCCGCCTTCGCCGCGAGCCCGGGCACGAAATACATGCCGAGCGGCGCGCGCAGCAGATCGCCGCCCGCATAGACGAACGGCCACGGATGGATCGCCATATCGCGCAGCACCGCATCACGGACCTGCCAGTCGACATTGGCGTAGAAGAAGCGCCCCTCGCCCCCCAGCGCGCAAAGCAGCAGCGCAATCGCGATGCACAGACCGACGCGGCGCCATGCAATACGCCCAAGGTCTTCGCGCGCAATCGCCCGAACCAGCAGGGCGACGGCCACGGCTGCGGCGAGGTACAAAGCGGGCTGCGCAAAGCCCAGAAAGCGCAGCAAAAGGACCAGATCGAGCGCCAGCCAGCCGAGCAAGGCCGCCAGCAACCACGCCACCGACATCCCGCGCGGCATGACGCGCGCAGGGGCGATGTCGGCCGCCACGATCGGATGGGCATGGATGCTCATCCGATCATCCTTAACCGCCGGGGGTTAAGGCGCGGTTCGCATCGCGCCGGTCAGAATCGCAGCCGTTGCGTGATCGTCGGCCTCTTGTGCCCCGCGCAGATCGAACGGACGGCGGCCCAGGCGGCGGGATTCAGCGCCGGGCGCACTTTTGCCTTCCGCGCCGCCGCTTCCGCAAAGGCGCGCTGGCGATCGTCGGGGGCCGGGTGGCTCGCGAAATAGGCGAAGACGCCGGGCTCGCTCCGCCGCTCCTTCGCCGCGCGGGCGAAGAATCCGGCGGTGGCGAGCGGGCTGATATGCGCCGCCCGCATCGCCCATCGCGCATAATCGTCCGCCTCCGCCTCGGCAGATCGGCTGTAGCGCGCCTCGAGCAGCGCCTGCGCATAGTCGGACGATCCACCCGTCGTCCCGATCAGCAGCCCCAGCCCGAACCGGCGCACGAGCGCGACCATCACATGACGTTTTTCGACATGGCCGATTTCGTGCCCCAGCACGCCGGCCAGTTCGTCGGGCGACTTCGCCTCGTCGATCAGCTTGCGGAAGATCAGGATCTGCCCGCCCGGCAGGGCGACCGCGTTGACGATCGGCACGTCGACCACCTTGACCCGCATCGGATCGCCCGGTGGCGACAGGCGGCGCGCCAGATCGTCGAGCGCGGCCTGGCCCGCCGGCGTGACGCAGGCGTCGTCGGCGAAATCGCCGGTCATCGCATCGCCCAGCTTGCGCTCCCACGATCGCGGGACCGATCGCGCGGCAAGTTCAGCGCCCCAGATCGTCGCGACCACCGTCAGTGCGCTCAGCACCGCCAGCACGATCGCCGCGCGCCACAGGCCGATCCGATCGAGCCAGCCGCCGAGGCGCGGCGGCTGCGGCAATGCCGCGATCAGCGCGGGCGGCGCATCCTCGATCCCCAGCCGCCAGCCCGGCACGTCCCGTCGCCCGAGCAGCAGCCCCGACGCGTCGATCCGCTCCAGATCGGCGAGCGCGACCGTAACGTGCCCCTCGATCACCAACCGGCCGTCGAGGAGGAGGACGTTCACCTCATGCCGGATCGCCGACTGGCCATCGTAGAGCCAGCCGCGCGATCGCGCGTCAGAAGGCGCCGACATCGAACGCGTCGAGCAGCCCTTCGCCCTGCCGCGGCGCCGCCGTGGGCGACTGGGTCATTTCCGCCAGCGTCACTTCCCCGCTCGCCGCCATGTGACGGATGAAGAAGGCCCAGTTGCGATAGGAGATGAAGACCAGGCCGATCCCCAGCGTCACGATCACCAGCCCGGCATGGCCGAGGATCAGCTTGAACCAGTCGATGGTGCGCGCATCGAAATGGAAGCGCAGCTTGCCCAGCAACAGATGGCCGACACCTTCGCGGAAGAAGGCCGCGTAAAAGGCCAGCGCGATCACCCCGATCGCGAGATAGGCGGCGACCACCCCCGCGACGAGCATGATGCCGACCTTCGCCGGATCGGCAGGCGCGGCTCCGCCCATGCTCATCGCCGCGGTGCCGACCACGCCAACGCAGCCGACAACCGGCAGCAGATAGAAGAGCATGAAGCGGCCGAAGATCGGCCCCTGGCTCGCATAGCTTTCGAAACGATGCGGGCCGAAGCTCATCGATCCCCAGCGTTCGTTCCACAGGCTGATCATCGACCAGGGGATGAGCAGGCCGGCCGCAAGGCTGCCGACCACCGTCTTCCAGAAATAGGAGATGCCATAGCGCCAGCCCTGCACGTCGCTGCCGCCGCGAATACCGTGCCAGTAGGTGCGGCTCAGCCGGTAGCGCAGCCCGCGAAAACGCGCGACGCCGATCAGGTAGAGGAGCACGACATAGGCACCCATGCCGATCAGGAAGGCCGCGCCCGGATGGCCACGGACAATCAGCGCCTGCAGGCCGAACTGGAGGACCAGCACGGGCGGGCCGATCAGCAGGATCGCGAACAGGAAGCCGACGAACAATTCCTTGCCGGTGCCGGTCCATTCGAGCGGATCGCCGATGAAATCGGTGCGGCTCCACAGATAGCGCCGCTCGCGCGCCTTCGCCCAGAAACGATAGATGCCCAGCGTCACGATCATCAGCAGCAAATTGGTCAGCGCGATCGGCGCGAACTCACGCCAATTGCCATTGAACACGAAGGCGCCCGAAGCGCCCTGATCCTCATCCATGTCGTCCATCCCCATGCCCCGCGACAGCAGGGACAGGGAAGGACGGTGCTTCGTCAAGGAAAATTGGCGCCGATCCGGGCGTTTGCGCCGGATCGGTTGCGCCTTATTTCATCAGCACCAGTTCTTCGGCCATCGACGGGTGGAGCGCGATCGTTTGATCGAACTGCGCCTTGGTCAGCCCCGCCTTCACCGCGATCGCCGCCGCCTGCAGGATTTCGGGCGCATCGGGGCTGATCATGTGGATGCCCAGCACCACGTCGGTCTCCGAATGGACGACCAGTTTGTAGAGCGATCGTTCGTTCTTCCCCGCCAGCACGTTGCGCATCGGGCGGAAATCGGAGGTGAAGACCTTCACCGTGCCATATTGCTCGCGCGCCTTATGTTCGGTCAGGCCCACGCCCGCCATCGGCGGATTGGAGAAGACCGCGCTGGGGATCATGTCATAATCGACGCGGTGCGGATTGTTGCCGAACACGGTGTCGGCAAAGGCCTGCCCCTCGCGGATCGCCACCGGGGTCAGCTGGACGCGGTTGGTGACGTCGCCCACCGCATAGATGCTCGGCACGCTCGACCGATTATCCTCGTCGACGACGATCGCGCCCTTGTCGTCGATCTCCACGCCGACATCTTCGAGGCCCAGCCCCTTGATCTTGGGGGTGCGGCCGATCGCATAGAGCAGCAGATCGGTGTCGCACTGTTCATGATCCTTGAAGTGGACGCACAGCGAGCCGTCATCCTTCTTCACGACCTCCTTGAACTCGGCGTTGAAGATGAACTCGATCCCCTTCTGGGTGGAAATCTGGAACAGACGGTCGCGGATCTGCTCGTCATAGCCGCGCAGGATCTGGTCGGAGCGATTGACCACCGTCACCTTGGCGCCCAGCGCGTGAAAGATGCCGGCAAATTCGTTGGCGATATAGCCCGCGCCCGCGATCACGACCCGCTTGGGGAAGGTTTCGAGGTGGAAGACCTCGTTCGAGGTGATGCCATGTTCGGCGCCCGGACAGCTCGGCACCACCGGCCATGCGCCGGTCGCGATCAGGATCTTGCCGGCGGTCACCTTCTTGCCGCTCGCCAGCGTCACCTCGTTCGGGCCGCTGATCGTCGCGCGTTCGTGGAAGGTTTCGACGCCATTGTTGTTGAGGGTGTTCTGGTAAAGCCCCTCGAGCCGATCGACATCGGCGTTGACGTTGTCGCGCAACACCTTCCAGTCGAAGCTCGTCTCGCCCAGCGTCCAGCCGTAGCGCGCGGCATCGTGCAGATCCTCGGCGAAGTGCGAACCGTAAACGAGCATCTTCTTGGGCACGCAGCCGCGGATGACGCAGGTGCCACCGACGCGATGCTCCTCGGCCACCGCGACCTTCGCGCCATGTGCCGCCGCAACGCGCGATGCGCGCACGCCGCCCGATCCCGCGCCGATCACGAACAGGTCAAAGTCAAAATCGGCCATCGGGGCGCCTCTCAGAAATCAGTATCGGAGGCGATATGGCGACCGCCGGATGATCGTGCAAACCGATCGTGATGATCAGACTGATCGCCGCGATCGTTTACTCGCCGCTTATTGTGCGACCCAGTCCGCCACGTCGGACGCGATCGCATTGCTCGCGCGGTTGAGCGCGGCGACGACATCGGCCGCATCCTCCGACGCAACCGGCGCGGTCGCCTCAAACCGGCGGGTGCGGATCTGATCCGATCCTTCACGCGCAACGGTGGCGTCGTAGATCGCCAGCACCTTGCCCTGCCCGCCCAGCAGCTGGAACGCGACGAGCGAGCCGCCGAGCCGGGTCGCCGGCGTGATCGAGATGTTGCGACTGTCGGGAACGAACCGCCCCGTCTTCGCCTCGATCGTTTCGGCCAGCACATTGCGGAACAGGCGCGCGGGTTCGTCGGCCCAGGCTGTCTTGGGCAGATAGGCGAAGGCGTCGTTGGATCGCACCGCCACCCGCTGATTGCGCAGCGGCGTCGGCGCGGTGATCAGCCCGACGCTGATCGTCTCCTTGTCGGTCACGGTCTTGGCGGTGTTCGCCGGCACCCGCGCGTCCGACGACAGGCTCATCAGCTTTGCGGGCGGATCTTCGCCGAAGCTGATGCAGCCGGAGAGCGGCAGCGCCAAAGCCAGCGCGAGGGGAAGGAACTTGCGCATCATCACCTCACTTACCCGGCTTATAGTCGGGGAGTTTGCTGTTGCCGCCGATCAGCGCGCCGGCACCGCCCTTTTCGAGCTTGCCCGAAATCGCGCCGAGCGATTCGGACATTTCGGCCAGATTGCGGACGAGCTGGTTGATGTTCGGCACCGTCTGGGTCGAGAAGGATTTCAGGCCCGGCCGCGCATCGGTGATCGCCATATCGAGCGTCTCGATCGTGTGCTGCGCCGATTGCGTCGCCTTGTTCAGGTTCTGCATCGCCGGGCCGACATCGCGGTTCATCACATTGTTGGTGCTTTCCGCCAGCGTCGCGATCTGCCCGGCGGCCACGCCCACCTGCTGCACCGCCGTCTTGGTTTCGGCGAGCGCGGCGGCGATTTCCGGCCCGCGATTGGCCAGATCGTTCGAAAGGCGATCGACGTTGCCCAGGATGCCGGTGATCGACTTCTGATTCTTGTCGTTGAGCAGCAGGGTCAGCCGCTCGGTCAGCGCCGACAGACGCTGGAGCAGTTCGGGTGCCGACGACAGCAATTCGCCCAGCGCGCCCGGCTTGGTCGGGATCACCGGCACACCATAAGGCCCGGCCTGCGTGATCGGCGGCGCGCCCTTGATCGCGCCGTCCAGGTTGATCTGGCTGACGCCGGTGAAGCCGACACCCGCAATCGTCGCGGTCGTGCCCTGCAGGATCGGCGCCTCGTTCTGAACACTGATCCGCACGCGCACGAATTCGGGGCTTTCGGGCATCAGCTGGATCTTTTCGACCTTGCCGACGGGCACGCCCGAAAAGTTGACCGCCGATCCCTTCGCCAGCCCGTCGATCGAGCTTTTGAAGAAGATATCGAACTTCTGCTCGCTGACGGCCGTGAAGTTGGCGAGCCAGACGGTGAAGGCGAGAAGGGCGACCAGCATCGCAAGCACGACGCCGCCGACCAGCACATGGTTCGACCGGGTTTCCATCAGTGCGTCATCCCCGATTTCCCCTTGCTCATCTGCGCTTCCGCCCGTGCGACGGTGTCGGCCGCGGCGCGTCCGCGCGGCCCGTTGAAATATTCCTGTATCCAGGGATGATCCAACGCCAATAATTCCGGGATCGTTCCAACCGCGATCACCTGACGATCCGCCAGCACCGCGACACGATCGCATATGGCGTGCAGCGTATCGAGATCGTGGGTGATCAGGAACACGGTCAGGCGCATCGTGCCCTTCAACGCGTGGATCAGATCGTCGAACGCGGCCGCGCCGATCGGATCGAGGCCGGCGGTCGGCTCATCGAGGAACAGCAATTGCGGATCGAGTGCGAGCGCGCGAGCAAGGCCTGCGCGCTTCTTCATGCCGCCCGACAGTTCGGACGGATATTTCGGCCCGGCTTCGGCGGACAGACCCGACATCGCGACCTTGTAGGCAGCGATTTCGTCCAGCAGCACCTGATCGATGTTCGGATAATATTCGCGGATCGGCACTTCGACATTTTCGGCGACCGTCAGCGTCGAAAACAGCGCGCCATTCTGGAACAGCACGCCCCAGCGCTGGCGCACGCGCTTCGCCTCATGCTCGTCGCGGCCGATCATATTCTCGCCGAACACCTCGACCGATCCTTCGGCCGGGGTCTGCAGCCCGATGATCGACCGCATCAGCACCGATTTGCCGGTGCCCGATCCGCCGACCACGCCCAGGATTTCGCCCCGCCGCACGTCGAGATCGAGATTCTCGTGCACCACCTGCTCACCGAAGCAGTTGCGCAGGCCGCGCACGCGGATGATCGCATCGTCGCCCATCAAATCCACCCGATCGACGAGAAGAAGACCGCAAACACCGCGTCGAGCACGATGACGAGGAAGATTGCCTGCACCACTGATGCCGTGGTGCGCAGGCCCACCTCCTCGGCATTGCCTTCCACCTGCATGCCCTGGAAACAGCCCGAAATGCCGATCAGCAGGCCGAAGACCGGCGCCTTGATCAGGCCCACCCAAAGATCGGTGATCGGCACGACTTCGCGCACGCGCTGAACGAAGGTGATCGGCGGAATGTCGAGGTCGATCCAGCAGAAGATGCCGCCACCGATCATCGCGATGATCGCGGCATAGAAGCCGAGCAGCGGCATCATCAGCACGCTGGCCAGCACGCGGGGGACGACCAGCGCCTCCATCGGCGAAACGCCGATCGTGCGCATCGCATCGACCTCCTCGGCCAGCTTCATCGATCCGAGCTGCGCGGCGAAGGCGCTGCCCGATCGGCCGGCGACCATGATCGCGGTCATCAACACGCCCAGTTCGCGCAGCGTAATCCGGCCGATCAGGTTGATCGCGAACACTTCCGCGCCGAACTGGCGCAGCTGCACCGCGCCCTGCTGCGCGATGACGATCCCGATCAGGAAGCTCATCAACCCGATGATCGCGAGCGCCTTCACGCCCACCACCTCGAACTGGCGCGCGACAGCATTGCCGCGGAAGCGGCGCGGATGGCGCGCGACATCCCAGAAACCGATCACGGTCGCGCCGAAAAATCCGAGCAGACCTTTCAGCGACCGCGCTGCGGCAAAGGTGGCGTCGCCCACTTCCTGCAGCACGCGGACGAAGCCCGGCTGCGGATCGGGACGGATCTTGAGCGGCTGATCGGCGGCGGCGACCTTGGCGAGCAATTCGGCCGCATCCTCGTCCGCACCTTCGACCGGCACATCGCCTTCGCGCACGATGCGGTGGATCAGCCAGGCGCCGACCGTGTCGATCCGTTCGACCCCGCTCAGATCGACTTTCGCCGGCTGCTCCTCGATCGCGTCGAGCCGCGCGGGCAGATCATGGATACACGACAGCGTCATCGCCCCGGTGAATCGGAGCGTCCCCTGATCGAGAGTGAAGTCGGCCGGCGCGTTCATCGCGTCGAGAAGTGACCGAAAGGCGCGGGATCGGCAAGCATCCGTAATGAAATGTTGCTTGAGCGTGGATGTTCCGAGTCCCTAAGGACAAAAACATGACCGAACTCGCCATCTACGACATGGACCGCACGATCACGCGGGCCGGAACCTTCACGCCCTTCCTGATTCACGCGGCGATGCGGCTGGCGCCGTGGCGGCTGATCTTCGCGCCGCTCGTGATCCTGGTGATGCTCGCTTATGTGGCGAAGATGATCGAGCGAAAGACGCTGAAGGAGATCAACCAGACGCTGCTGATCGGCGGAAAACTGCCGATCGGGCGCATCCGGCCGATCACCGAAAGCTATGCCGATTTCGTGATGAAGGCCAATGTCCATCAGGGCGCGCTCGATCAGATCGCCGAGGATCGCGCGGCCGGGCGCCGGCTGGTGATGGCGACGGCATCGGCGCGGCTCTACGTCACCGCGATCGCCGACCGGCTGGGCTTCGACGATCTGATCGCGACCAACAGCATCTACGGAATCGACGATATCGTCACCGCGAAGATCGACGGCGAAAATTGCTACGGCCCCGCCAAGCTGCGGATGATCGAGGCGTGGATGGACAAGCAAGGGCTATCGCGCGCCGATTGCCACATCCGCTTCTATTCGGATCACGCATCGGATGCGCCGGTGCTCGCCTGGTCGGACGCGCCCTTCGCGGTCAACGCGCATGCGAAGCTGCGCCGTATCGCGGAGACGAAGGGTTGGACGATCGTGGATTGGGGTCTGTAATCCCGATCCGTCACCCCCGCGAAGGCGAGGCCTATCCTGGGTCGTCACATGCGGAAAGTCTGGATGGATCCCCGCCTTCGCGGGGACGACGATGTGGGGGAGAGCGCCGTAGCGCCCTGATCAACTTTACCGGCTCAGCCCTGCTGGCCGCCGTCGGCCTTGGCGTAGATGAAGCCGTTGACCGGATAAGCCTTGTTGCCGACCTTGCCGATCGGCGCGAACCAGACCTTCACCTGGCTCCAGTCGTTGTTCGGCGAGGCATCGACGACGGTGACGTCGCGTTCGACCTGACCGCGATGGCCGTTGATGATCGACCAGTTAGCGTGGGTGATCTTGAGAACGCGGTCGCTGACGACCTGCGTGACGGTGGCGACATGGCCCGAACGCATCGAACCGATCGCCTTGAACACCATCACCGCGCCGACTTCGGGCGAGTTGCCGCGGACATATTTGCCGACGGCCTGGTTCCACCACGAAGCGGCGGCGCCGAAAAGCTGGATGCCGGAGAACATGCGGGCGAAGGGAGCACACTGGAGACCAGCGGCATTGGCCTGGGCGGGCGCCAAAGCCATGCCGGCAAGCAGCATGGAACCAACAATGGCGCGCAACGTTTTGGTCATGTGGTTTTCCCCACCCCGTCCCTTGAGCAAGTTCATGGGGACCTTTTCGGGGCGAGGAAAGAGCAAATGGTTAACAGGATGCTGCGCTGCGGTGAGTTGTTTTCACCGCACGATGGAATCCTTTTTATCCACAGGATGAGTTCGACTTTGGTGTGCGGCACCGGCCCGCGCCCCCACCCGGCCTCCCACGAGAGTACCCTGAATGGGAGGCCGGGTGGGGGAGCGGGCCGGTGCCGATTCGGCGTGAGCCGAACTTAAACGAGCGCGACGCTGTCGAAGCGGATCGGCGCACCGATCGCCTGATTGGCGAGCCCGCCGTCCCACATCACGCGGTTGCCACGAATCACCGTACCGATCGGTTTGCCGGTGAGTTCCATGTCGGTGAACGGCGACCAGCCGCAGCGCGACGCGAGCCAGCTTTCCTCGACCTTCCAGCGCTTTTTCAGATCGACGATCGTGAAGTCGGCATCATAACCGAGCGCGATCCGCCCCTTGCTGCGCAGCCCGAATACGCGCTGCGGCCCCGCCGAGGTGAGTTCGATCAGGTGCTGGAGCGTCAGCCGCCCTTCGGCGACATGGTTGAGCATCAGCGGCAACAAAGTCTGCACGCCGGGCATGCCGCTGGGCGACGCCGGATAGGTCTTGGCCTTTTCCTCGATCGTGTGCGGCGCATGATCCGAACCGAGCACGTCGGGCACGCCCTGCCGCAGATAGTGCCACAACCCGTCGCGATGCGCGCCCGAACGGATCGGCGGGTTCATCTGCGCATAGGTGCCGAGACGCGGATAGGCCTCCTCCCCCGCCAGCGTCAGATGCTGGGGCGTCACTTCGCAGGTCGCGATATCCTTGTTCTGCGCGATCAGCGCGAGTTCGGCAGGCGTCGTGATGTGGAGGATGTGGATCTTGCGCCCCGTCTCGCGCGCGATCTTCAGGATGCGGCGGGTGGCGAGCAGCGCGCTTTCATCGTCGCGCCACACCGGATGGCTCGCCGGATCGCCTTCGACCCGCTCGCTCATCCGCGCGATCATCCGCTGTTCGTCCTCGGCATGGATCGCGACGCGGCGCTTGCCCGATCGCAGCACACGGGCGAGGTGATCGTCCTCCGCGACCAGCAGATTGCCGGTCGACGATCCCATGAAGATCTTCACACCCGCCGTGCCGGGCAGCATTTCGAGTTCGGCGAGTTTTTCGGCGTTCTCGGTGGTCGCGCCGACATAGAAAGCGTGATCGCACCACATCCGATCCTTCGCGCGGGCGAGCTTGTCATTGATCGCCTCGGCCGAATCGGTGTTCGGCTTGGTGTTGGGCATTTCGAAGACGGCGGTGACGCCGCCCAGCACCGCCGATCGGCTGCCGCTCTCCAGATCCTCCTTCGCCTCCAGCCCCGGCTCGCGGAAATGAACCTGGCTGTCGATCACGCCGGGCAGGACGGTGAGGCCCGCGCAGTCGATTACCTCGCCCGCATCGCCATCTTCGCCGATCGCGACGATCTTGCCCCCGCGAACTCCTACGCTCGTCTCGATCGGGCCACCGACCGTCCACACGGTGCCGTTCTTGAGGATGAGGTCGTAGGTGGGGCTGGTCATGATGCTTTCCTTTCGGCTCGCCGCTTCCTACCTTCGCCGCATGCCAACGACTACCCTCCAAGATCGCTCCGTCATCCGCCTGTCCGGGGAGGATGTGCGCGGATTCGTGCAGGGCCTCGTCACCAACGATGTCGGCGGCGCCCTGCCCGTCTGGGCCGGATTGCTCACGCCGCAGGGCAAGGCGTTGTTCGATTTTCTCGTCTGGGCCGATGGCGATGACCTGCTGATCGACTGCGAGGCGACGCAGGCCGAGGCGCTTGTGCGCCGCCTGTCGCTTTATCGCCTGCGCCGTCCGATCAAGATCGCGATCGATCCCGCGCTCGCGGTGCATTGGTCGAAGGATGGTGGCGAAGGCGTCCCCGATCCGCGCCTGCCCGCGCTCGGCCACCGCTGGATCGGTCCCGCGGATGAGCCGGCCGAGGGATGGCGCGAGCATCGTCTGTCGCTGGGCGTGGCCGAAGGCGTCGACGAACTCGGATCGGACAAGACGCTCTGGCTCGAGGCCAATGCCGATCTGCTGGGCGGGGTCAGCTTCACCAAGGGCTGCTATGTGGGCCAGGAAAACACCGCCCGGATGAACTGGCGCAACAAGGTCAACCGGCGGCTGTTCGTCCTGCCCGACGGGCGAGTCGAGCGGCGATCGGTCGACAATCCGGGCGACGCGCTGATCCCGCAATGGATGGTGGCCGAACAGGCATGAGTGCACTGGCCGAAGCTGCCGCCCGCGCTGGTATCGAAGCGCTGCGCCGGGGCGATGCGCGCGGTGCGCGCGCCGGGCTGGAACAGGCGATCACGTTGGGCATGAAGCCCGAACCCTGGTTCCTGCTGGCGCAGGCAAGCCGGATGATGGGCGATGACGAGCGCGAACGGCAGGCTCTCGACAAGATGCTCGAAGTCGATCCGCGCCATGCCGGGGCGCTGGTGCTGCGTGGCGATCTGGCCGCGCGCACCAAGGATAATCGCGCCGCCACATCCTATTATTCGCAAGCGCTCTACATCGCCGCCGCCGGCCTGCCGATCCCCGATTCGATCCGTGCCGAGCTGCCGCGCGTGCAGGCGTGGCTCGACAGCGCATCGCGCGATTATAGCGTGCATCTGTCGCAGACGCTGCGCAATGCGGGCTTCGGCACGCCCCCGCCGCGCCTGGCCGAAGCGATCGCGATCCTGACCGGGGAGGCCGAAGTCTTCCTGCAGCAGCCGACATCCTTCTTCTTCCCCGGCCTGCCGCACACCCAGTTTTACGAGCGCGACCAGTTCGACTGGGTCGAGGAGGTCGAGGCGGCGACCGACGCGATCCGCGCCGAACTCGAAAGCTTTGTCGCCGACAGCGAGAGCGCCTTCCGCCCCTATGTCGAGCGCGTCGAGGGACGCCCGAACAAGGCGCACAGCCTGCTCGACGATCCGCGCTGGAGCGCGCTCTATCTCTGGCGCGAAGGCGGCCCGACCGACCATGCCGCGCGCTTCCCTGCCGCGATGAAGGCGCTGGAGGCCGCGCCGATGCCGGTGATCAAAGGCCGATCGCCCAGCGCGCTGTTCTCGATGCTGCGGCCGGGCGCACACATCCTGCCGCACAACGGCATGATCAACACGCGGCTGATCTGCCATCTGCCCTTGATCGTCCCCGGCGACTGCGCGATCCGCGTCGGCAATCAGACCCGCGCGTGGGAACCGGGCAAGCTGACGATCTTCGACGATTCGATCGAGCATGAGGCGTGGAATCGATCGAACGAGATCCGCATCATCCTGCTGTTCGAAATCTGGCGCCCCGAACTCTCGACCGAAGAACGCGCCGCACTGACCGCCATGTACGAGGCGATCGGGCTCTACGACGCGGAATAAGATCCTCCCCGGTACGGGGAGGGGGACCATGCGCAGCATGGTGGAGGGGGCAGGCCACAAGCGATCCGCCTAGCCTCGCTCCCCCTCCGTCGCCATGCGGCGCCACCTCCCCATATCGGGGAGGATTTTGGGTTCAGGCCGCCAGCTTGCGCAGGACGTACTGCAGGATGCCGCCGTTGAGGAAATATTCGAGTTCGTTGACCGTATCGATCCGGCACTTCGTCAGGAAGGTTTCGACCGTGCCGTCGGCGCGCGTCATCGTCACCGTCACGTCCTGACGCGGGCGCAGGCTCGCGACGTCGGTGATCGTGAAGGTCTCGGTCCCGTCGAGCTTCAATGTGTTACGGTCGATCCCGTCGGCGAACTGGAGCGGCAGCACGCCCATCCCGACCAGATTCGACCGGTGGATCCGCTCGAAGCTTTCGGTGATGACCGCGCGGACGCCGAGCAGGTTGGTGCCCTTCGCCGCCCAGTCGCGCGACGATCCGGTGCCATATTCCTTGCCCGCGACGACAACGAGGGGCGTGCCCTCATCCTTATACTTCATCGCCGCATCGTAGATCGCCATCACCTCACCCGTCGGGATGTGCTTGGTCATGCCGCCTTCGATGCCGGGGATCATCTGGTTCTTGATGCGGATGTTGGCGAAGGTGCCGCGCATCATCACGTCGTGATTGCCGCGCCGCGCGCCGTAGCTGTTGAAGTCGGCCTTGGTGACCTGATGCTCCATCAGATAGCGGCCCGCGGGGCTGTCGACCTTGATCGAGCCGGCCGGTGAGATGTGGTCGGTCGTGATCGAATCCGCGAAGATCGCGAGCGGGCGCGCATCGATGATGTCGGTCACGGGCGCCGGCGTCATCGACATGCCGTCGAAATAAGGCGGGTTGGCGACGTAGGTCGATCCCGCGCGCCACGTATAGGTGTCGGACCCTTCGACATCGATCGCCTGCCAATGCTTGTCGCCCTGATAGACGTTGGCGTAGCGCGACTTGTACATTTCGGAATCGATCGCGGCGGCGACGGTGTTCGCAACCTCCGCCGTCGTCGGCCAGATATCCTTCAGATAGACCGGCTTGCCCTCGTTCGAGGTGCCGATCGGCCCTTCGGTGATGTCCTTCGCCGTGGTGCCGAACAGCGCATAAGCGACCACCAGCGGCGGCGAGGCCAGATAGTTGGCGCGCACATCGGGGCTGACGCGGCCTTCGAAGTTGCGGTTGCCCGACAGCACGGCCGAGGCGACCAGATCATTGCCGTTGATCGCCTTGCTGATCGGATCGGGCAGCGGCCCGGAATTGCCGATACACGTCGTGCAGCCATAGCCGACCAGGTTGAAGCCGATCGCGTCGAGATCCTTGGTCAGGCCGGCGCGGGCGAGATAATCGGTCACGACCTGCGAACCCGGCGCCAGCGAGGTCTTCACCCACGGCTTCGCCTTGAGGCCCAGCGCATTCGCCTTGCGGGCGACAAGGCCGGCGGCGACCATCACCGACGGGTTCGACGTGTTGGTGCAGCTGGTGATCGCGGCGATCACGACGTCGCCGTGGCCCAGATCGAAGTCGGTGCCTTCGACGGCGACGCGCTTGGCGCCTTCGTCACCCTTCTTGTAGCCGCTGGCGAGTTCCGAATTGAAACCTTCGTCGACGGCGTTGAGCAGCACGCGATCCTGCGGACGCTTCGGCCCGGCGAGCGAGGGCTGCACCGTCGACATGTCGAGCTGCAGCGTATCGGTAAAGACCGGATCTTCCGACGTCGCGTCGCGCCAGAAGCCCTGCGCCTTGGCATAGGCTTCGGTCAGCGCGATGCTGCCCTCGGTCCGGCCGGTGAGGCGCATATAGACGAGGGTCGCGTCGTCGATCGGGAAGAAGCCGCAGGTCGCGCCATATTCGGGCGCCATATTGGCGATGGTCGCGCGATCGGCGAGGCTGAGCGCGTCGAGACCGGGGCCGTAAAACTCGACGAAGCGGCCAACCACGCCCTTGGCGCGCAGCATCTGCGTCACGGTCAGCACCAGATCGGTCGCGGTGATGCCTTCGGTCAGCGTGCCCGTCAGCTTGAAACCGACGACTTCGGGGATCAGCATCGACACGGGCTGCCCCAGCATCGCGGCCTCCGCCTCGATCCCGCCGACGCCCCAGCCGAGCACGCCCAGGCCGTTGACCATCGTGGTGTGGCTGTCGGTGCCGACGCAGGTGTCGGGATAGGCTACCGGCGTGCCCGATCCGTCGGCCGAGCTCCACACCGCCTGCGCGATATTTTCCAGATTCACCTGGTGGCAGATGCCGGTGCCCGGCGGCACGACCTTGAAATTGTTGAGCGCCTTCGATCCCCAGCGCAGAAATTCGTAACGCTCGCCATTGCGGGCATATTCCAGCTCGACATTCTCATCGAACGCCTTGGGCGTGCCGAAGCTGTCGACCATCACCGAGTGATCGATGACGAGGTGGACGGGGACCAGCGGATTGATCTTCTGCGCGTCGCCGCCCAGCTTGTTCATCGCATCGCGCATCGCGGCCAGATCGACCACGCAAGGGACGCCGGTGAAATCCTGCATCAGCACGCGCGCGGGGCGATACTGGATCTCGCGTTCGGACTTGCGATCCTTCTGCCAGTCGATGATCGCCTGGACGTCCTCCACCGTGACGGTGGTGCCGTCTTCGAAGCGGAGCAGATTTTCGAGGAGCACCTTCATCGAGAAAGGCAGGCGGGATACGTCACCCAGCTGTTCGGCCGCCTTGGCGAGCGAATAATAAGCATAATGCTTGCCATCGACGTTGAGCGTCGCGCGAGTTTTGAGCGTATCCTGGCCAACCGCGGTCATGCGCAGCCCCCTTCGTTTCAGTGAAGATCAGGCCGCTTATATAGGGACGGATATCGCCCGGAAAAAGGTGCAGCGCAGCATTCGCGTCGCCTTAAAGCGACACGGCGGCGAAATGAGTGGGACGCGCTATCCGCGTCGGATCAGTGCCCGGCAGGCTCCAGCGGGCGGGCGAGATCGGAAAAGGCCTGCGCCACCGCCTGCGCGCTCGACAGCAGCCCAAGGCAATTGTCGGCGCAGGTAAGCGCGCGGAACATGGCATGCGCGGCGCGCGGGCTTTCGCACGATCCGGCGACCGCCTCCACCAGCATCGATTCGGCCGCGGTCATCCGGCAGCAGCAGGCGGGCGCGATCATGATCGATCGTTCGGAAACGCGCGCCAGTTCGGACATGAGCGCGCGCATCAGCACCAGCGGGCGGCGAAAGGACAGGCCGAACGCGCCGATCAGCGCGTTGGCGGCCTGCGCATCGTTCAGCCCCCCTGCCCCCATCCGGCGCACCGCATGCAGGAACAGGCGCACGCCATCATCGTCGGGTGCTGCGATCGGCAGAATATCGGCGATGGGCTTTGCCTGGCTGCTCATGGGGCTTCCTCCTTGTGTGAGGACACAGGAGCCCATTTGTTATTGCAAGTCAATCGCAATTGCAGAAAGGATCAGTCGGGCATCATCCCATTTGCGGCGAGCACCGTTCCCGCGAGATAAAGCGAGCCGCCGATCAGCACCACGGGCGGCAAATCGGCCGGTTCGGCGGCGATCGCGGCCAGCGCCGATTCGACGCCGGCGCTGCTCCACGCCTTAAACCCCGCATCGCGCGCCATAGTCGCCAGTGCTTCGGGTTCGTGATGCGCGTGGCCCGCGATCGGCACCGCATGGACGGTCGCGCCGATCAGCTTGAGGTTGCCCAGAAAGCCGTTCGCATCCTTGTTGGCGAGCAGACCGAGGATCAGGTGGAGCGGCCGATCGCCCGCAAAGCGGCTGCGCAGATAATCGCCGATCGCGCGTGCGGCCGCCGGATTGTGCCCGCCGTCGAGCCACAGTTCGGACCCCGGCGGCAGCGTCGCCAGCAACGGGCCGTCGTGCAGATGCTGGAGCCGCGCGGGCCAGTGCGCCCAGCCCATCGCCGCGCGCAGCGCCGACGGCGGGATCGTCAGCGCCTGCTGATGCCGCAGCATCGCGACCGCAAGGCCCGCATTCATCGCCTGATGCCCGCCCGGCAGGCTGGGCAGCGGCAGTTCGAGCTTCCCCTGCGCATCGCGATAATGGAGTCGCCCGCGATAGGCGGCCGCATCCCAAACCCCGCCCTTCGCCAGCCACGGTGCCTTCACGGCGCGCGTCGCCTGTCCGATCCGGTTGGCGACGCTGGCAGGATAATGGAGGCTGACGATCGGAATGTCGGGCTTCGCGATTCCGGCCTTTTCGGCGGCGATATCCTCGATCGTGTCGCCCAGAAACGCCTGATGATCGAGGCCAAGCTGAGCGATGCCGCAGATCGCCGGCGCCTCGATCACATTGGTCGCGTCGAGCCGACCGCCCAGCCCGACCTCGATGATGCATGCATCGGCCGGCGCGCGGCTGAAGGCGAGGAAGGCCGCAGCGGTCGTCACCTCGAAGAAGCTCGCCCCCAGATCGCCCGCGACTTCGAGAACCTCGGCCAGCAGTGGCGCGAGCTCATTGTCCTCGATCAGCTCGCCCGCGATCCGGATCCGTTCGTTGAAACGCACGAGATGCGGGCTGGTATAGACATGCGCGCTCAGCCCCGCCGCCTCGATCGCGGCGCGCAGATAGGCGCAGGTCGATCCCTTGCCGTTGGTGCCCGCGACATGGAAGACCGGCGGCAGCCGGTCCTGCGGCCGCCCGAGCCGATCGAGCAGCTGCGTGATCCGATCGAGCCCGAGGATGTCCGCCCCCGGCGACAACAGGGTCAGCCGATCGAGCTGCGCCTGCACCGCGGGGTCCGAAGAGACGGCGAAGTCGACCACGTTAAAGCCCCTCCCTGCCAAGGGAGGGGTTGGGGTGGGTCAGGCCGAACCGAGCGGCAAGCCGGTGTATGCCACAACCGGCGTCACCCACCCCCCGGCCCCCTCCCTTGGCAGGGAGGGGGAGACTCACGCCGCCTTCTTCTGCGGCGCCAGATAGTCGATCAGCCGCGCGAGTTCGCGGCGCAGATCGGCGCGGACGACGACCATGTCGAGCATGCCGTGATCGAGCAGATATTCGGCGCGCTGGAATCCTTCGGGCAGCTTTTCGCGGATCGTCTGTTCGATCACGCGCTGGCCCGCAAAGCCGATCAGCGCACCCGGCTCGGCCAGCTGGACGTCGCCCAGCATCGCATAGGATGCGGTGACGCCGCCCGTCGTCGGATCGGTCATCACCACGATATAGGGCAGGCCCGCATCGTGCAGCTTCTGGATCGCCACCGTCGTCTTGGGCATCTGCATCAGCGAGAGGATACCCTCCTGCATCCGCGCGCCGCCCGCCGCGGTGAAGATGATATACGGGCACTTGTCCGCAATCGCCGCCTCGACCCCGGCGACGAAGGCCGCGCCGACCGCCAGCCCCATCGATCCGCCCATGAAGGCGAAATCCTGCACGCCGACGACGGCGCGGAAACCCTCGATCAGCCCGCGCGCGTTGATCAGCGCGTCCTGTTCGCCGGTCGCGGTGCGCGCGGTCTTGATCCGGTCGACATATTTCTTGGTGTCGCGGAACTTCAGCGGATCCTCGCGCACCTCCGGGGTCGGCAGCGGCGTATAGACGCCATTGTCGAACAGCTGGTCGAAGCGTTCGTCCGGCCCGATGCGACCATGATGGTTGCAGCGCGGGCAGACCGACAGATTTTCCTCATATTCCTTCACGAAGATCATCTGCGCGCAGCCAGGGCATTTGTGCCAGAGGTTCTCGGGCGCATCCCGCTTCGCGATGAAGGGGATCTTCTTGCGGACATTATCGAGCCAGCTCATGCGGCTTTCTCCCGGTCGGCCGAGCGGATCGCACCGCTCAAGGCCTCGATGAATAAACGAACGGCAGGTGCGGCGGCCGCACCCTCTTGCCCCACTATATCGACGATCGCGGAGCCGACCACCACCCCATCGGCGACACCCGCAATCGCGGCCGCCTGTTCGGGGGTACGCACGCCGAAGCCGACCGCGACGGGCAGGTCCGTGCCCGCCTTCAGCCGCGCGACCGCATCCTCGATGCTCGCCTGCGCCGCCTGCTGCAGCCCGGTGATCCCGGCGACCGAGACATAATAGAGGAAGCCCGACGCGCCATCGAGGACGGCGGGCAGCCGCTTCGCATCGGTCGTCGGCGTTGCGAGCCGGATCGGATCGACCCCGGCCTTGCGCAGAGCGGGGCCAAGGTCGCCATCCTGCTCAGGCGGGATGTCGACGCAGATCACCCCGTCGACGCCCGCCTTGGCACATTCGGCCGCGAACCAGTCCGCGCCCCGCCGCACCATCGGATTGGCATAGCCCATCAACACCAGCGGGGTTTCAGGATGGCGCGCGCGGAAGGCGGCGGCGATCGTGAACACGTCCGCCGTCGTCGTCTTGGCGCCCAGCGCGCGCAGCCCCGCCTTCTGGATCGCGGGGCCATCGGCCATCGGATCGGTGAAGGGCATGCCCAGTTCGATCACGTCGGCCCCGCCCGCGACAAGCGAGTCGAGGATCGCGGCGGTGTCGCCCGGCGTCGGATCGCCGCCCATCACATAGGTGACGAGCGCGGCGCGCCCTTCGCCCTTCAGGCGCGCGAAGGTGGTCGCAAGACGGCTCACAGCGCCACCCCCAGCCGATCGGCGATCGTCGGGATATCCTTGTCGCCGCGGCCCGACAGATTGACGACGATGATCTTGTCTTTGCCCATCGTGGGCGCGATCTTCTCGCACGCCGCAACCGCATGCGCGGATTCGAGCGCGGGGATGATCCCCTCCAGCTTCGTCAGACGCTGGAAGCTGTCGACCGCCTCATTGTCGGTAACGGGCACATATTTCACCCGGCCGATTTCGTGCAGCCAGCTATGTTCGGGGCCGATCCCCGGATAATCGAGCCCCGCCGAGATCGAGTGCGGCTCGGTGATCTGGCCGTCCTCGTCCTGCAGCAAATAGGTGCGGTTGCCGTGGAGGACGCCGGGCGTCCCGCCGGTCAGGCTCGCGGCATGGCGGCCGGTATCGACTCCGTCGCCCGCCGCCTCGGTGCCGACCATCGCGACATCGGCGTCGTCAAGGAACGGGTGGAACAGCCCGATTGCGTTCGATCCACCGCCCACCGGCGCGATCAGCATGTCGGGCAGGCGCCCTTCGGCGGCCAGGATCTGCTGGCGCGTTTCATTGCCGATCACCGACTGGAAATCGCGCACCAGCTCCGGATAGGGATGCGGGCCGGCGGCGGTGCCGATGATGTAGAAGGTGTCGTGGACGTTCGCGACCCAGTCGCGCAACGCCTCGTTCATCGCGTCCTTCAGCGTCTGCGCGCCGCTGATCACCGGGCGGACTTCGGCGCCGAGCAACTTCATGCGGAACACGTTCGGCTGCTGCCGCGCGACATCGACCGCGCCCATGAAGATGGTGCACGGCAGACCGAAGCGCGCCGCGACGGTGGCGGTCGCCACGCCATGCTGGCCCGCGCCCGTCTCCGCGATGATCCGCGTCTTGCCCATCCGCTTGGCGAGCAGGATCTGGCCGATGCAATTGTTGATCTTGTGCGCGCCGGTGTGATTCAGCTCCTCGCGCTTCAGATAGATCTTGGCGCCGCCCAGATGCTCGGTCAGCCGCTCGGCATAATAAAGCGGGCTGGGCCGCCCGACATAATTGGCGAGCAGATCGTCAAACTCGGCCTGAAACGCCGGATCGGCCTTCGCCGCGCGATATTCGGCCTCGAGATCGAGGATCAGCGGCATCAGCGTTTCGGAGACATAACGTCCGCCGAACTCGCCGAACTGGCCCTGCGCATCGGGATAGGAGCGCAACGAATTGGGAATAGCATCGGTCATAGCTGCGCGACCCGTTGAAGGAAGGCGGCGATCTTGTCCACGTCCTTTACGCCCGGCGCACTTTCGACGCCCGACGAAACATCGATCAACCGCGCGCCCGTCCGCCCCGCCGCATCCCCGACATTGGCGACATCGATGCCGCCGGCCAGCGCCCAGGGCAAAGGATGCGCGAAGCCGTCAAGCAGGGTCCAGTCGAAGCGCAGCCCCATCCCGCCGGGCAGCGCGCCCTCGGGCGTCTTGGCGTCATAGAGGATGCGATCGGCCGCGCCCTTATAGGCGCGCGCCTTGTCCAGATCGGCGCGGGTGCGGACCGACAGCACCTTCCACGCCTCGATACCATGCCGCGCCTTGAGCGCCGCGACCCGATCGGGCGCCTCGCCGCCGTGCAGCTGGATCGCGTCCAGCCCCGAAGCGACGGCGCGCGCGACCATCTCGTCATCGGGATCGACGAGGACGCCGACCTTCACGACATGCGCGGGCACGATCGCGGCCAGCTGCGCCGCCTGTTCGGGCTCCACATTGCGCGGGCTTTTCGGGAAGAACATGAAGCCGACATGGCTCGCCCCGTGGCGCACGGCCGCGCCCACCGTCTCCGGCGTCGAAAGCCCGCAAATCTTGGCTGTTACGCGCTGCATGGACGCGGCATGTCGGCTGGGCGGGCGATTACGTCAACTCCCCAGCTCGTCATTGCGAGGAGCCGAAGGCGACGCGGCAATCCAGGCCCGCACTGGAGAGGGTCGCGAACCTCGCCTGATCCAGGCCTGGATTGCTTCGCTATGCTCGCAATGACGAAGGAAGGAGACGAGGCCGACGCCTCAATACACCGCCTCGGCGATCTGGCTGAGATAGTCGGCGTCGATCACGCGGATCTTGCCCTGGCTCAGTTCGATCACGCCATCGTTCGCCCAGGCCGACAGCTGGCGATTGATATTCTCACGGCTGATGCCGACGAACATGCCGAGTTCGCTCTGGCTGAGATCGCTGGTCAGCTTCGCGCCGTTGACCTTCGAATCGTTGAGCCGCTTGAGATAGCGGGCAAGGCGCGGGCCAGTGGTGAAGGCGCGGTCGCTTTCGATCGTCGCGTTGGTCTGGCGCAGGCGATGTGCCAGTTCGCGCAGCAGGCGGATCGCGATCTTCGGATGCCGCTCCATATATTCCTCGAACGCGCGGCGGCTCAGACGCAGCAGGCGGCCCTGCCACATCGAAATGGCGGATGCGGTGCGCGGTTCGCCGTCGAGAACGGCGATCTCGCCCACCACGGCGCCCGGCTCGGCATAGTCGAGGATGATTTCGCGCCCGTTCGGGGTCACCATGCTGACGCGCACCACGCCTTCGAGAAGGATGACCAGCGAATCGCCGTCGTCGCCCTGGCGCAGGATCACTTCATTGGGGGTGAGCGTCTGCAGCTTGCCCGCGCGCAACAGATCGGCGAGCTGTTCGCTCGAACCGTCGGCGAAGACGCTGTTGGCCGGCAGCAATGCGGCAAGCTGTTCCGGCGACATTCCAGATCCCCCAAGAAACTCCCGACGAATACGCAAACTGGCGCCGATTCCCGGCGGCGCGATAATGGTTAAAGTCGCATGGACGGCCGCGCCTTGGCAAGCTTTCAGGGCGCCCAGCCCGGCGGCGCAAGCTCGAAACCGCCGAATTCGAACCCAGGCGCAACCACGCAACTGACCAAGGCCCAACCGCCGTCGGTCTCGGTCGCCTGCCACCAGCCGGTCGGCACGATCGCCTGCGGGCTGTGCCCGGCCAGCGGGTCGGGGCCGATCCGGATCGTCTCCACCGGCGCGCCTTCGGCCTCGGCAATCAAAAGGCGCGGCGGCGTGCCGGCGTGGAACAGCCACAATTCGGTCCCATCGACCCGGTGCCAGTGCGACCTTTGCCCCGCCTCCAGCAGGAAATAGATCGCGGTCGCATGGCCGCGCCCGCCCGATCCCTCTCTCCACGTCTGGCGATACCAGCCGCCTTCGGGATGCGGCGCGAGATCGAGCGCGCGGATCAGCGCGGCGGCTTGGTTTTCCTGCATTCGGATGAACATGACGTTGTTTTCTGTTCATGCAACTCGCGGCCGCGACGCCAGTTGATTCCATCACTGTTGCGTGGCGTAAATGAGAGGCCCTGTTCCCCCTGGCGGGAGCGGGGCCTTTCTCTTGCTCGATGTGTATTATTTATATAATACAGTTTCAAACTTCGGAGGATGACGATGCGCGCCAAACTGATCCTGATCGCCCTGCCCGCTCTGGCGCTTGCCGGTTGCGAGGTGAAGGTCGGCGACAAGGCGAAGGACGAAAGCGGCAATGTCGTCGTCTCGACCGAAAGCGGCGTTTCGATCGACGCGCCCGGCTTCAAGGCGAAGGTCGACATTCCCGGCATCGACATCAGCAGCGCCGATATGGATATCGACGGGATGAAGCTGTTTCCGGGCAGCAAGGTCGCCAACGTCAATGTCGTCGGCAAATCCGGCCCCGGCGATACGGTGACGATGGGCTATACCGCCCCCGGCGCCCCCGCCGCCGTCGCCACATATTATCAGAATGCCGCGAAGGAAGCCGGCTTCACCGGCGTCACGCTGGACGGCACCACCGTCAACGCGATCAAGGACGATGGCGACAAGGTGACGATCACGGCCGCCGCCGATGGCGCCAACACCAAGGGCCAGATCCTGATCGTCGAGCAGAAAGACTGAGTCGGAACCGAGTTGTGGCGCAGGCTGGCGCATAATCGCGCCAACCGCTAAAGCGCGGGCCATGCCACCCCTGTTACTTGTTATGATCGGCGGCGCGATCGGCGCGGGCTTCCGCTATCATCTGAGCTATATCGCGACGCGCCTGTTCGGCCCCGGTTTTCCGTGGGGCACGTGGTGCGCGAACATCATCGGCGGCTTCCTGATGGGAATGCTGGTCGGCATCCTTGTGAAGACAGGCGATGGCGCCGAAAATGTTCGCCTGTTCTTCGGGGTCGGCGTCCTCGGCGGCTTCACCACTTTTTCGTCCTTCACACTCGAAACGATCAACATGTTCGGGCGTGGGGATTATGCGCTGGGCGCCGCCTATATCGGTTCGTCGGTCGCGGGCTCGCTGCTCGCGCTGATGGCCGGACTTGCATTTGTTAGGATCGCCTGATGGCCGAACAGAAACCCACCGCCGAGGAAGCCCGCCAGTTCACGATCGCGCAGGATGACGACGGCATCCGCCTCGATCGCTGGTTCAAGCGGCACATGCCCGACACCAGCTTCAACATCGTCTCGCGCTGGGCGCGCACCGGGCAGCTGCGCATCGACGGCAAACGCGTCGCGCCGGGCGACCGGATCGAGGCGGGCCAGGTGCTGCGCGTGCCGCCGCCCGAAGCCACCCTGGTCCCGACGGCCGCCGCCAAGCCCAAGCGCGTCCGCGCGCCGCTGAGCGCGGAGGATACCGAACTCGCGCAGAGCCTGGTCATCCATCGCGATCGGCAGGCGATCGTGATCAACAAGCCCCCCGGCCTCGCGACGCAGGGCGGCACCAAGACCGAGCGCCATGTCGACGGCCTGCTCGACGCGCTCCAGTTTGAGGCGGAGGGACGGCCCAAGCTCGTCCATCGGCTCGACAAGGATACGTCGGGCGTCCTCCTGATCGCGCGATCGGCCAATGCCGCGGGCCATTTCGCCAAGGCGTTCAGCAGCCGCACCGCGCGCAAGGTCTATTGGGCGCTGATCGCCGGCGTGCCTTCGATCGACGACGGCATGATCGAACTGCCGATCGCCAAGCAACCGGGCACCGGCGGCGAGAAGATGCATGTCGACGAGAAGGAGGGTTCGCCTGCGCGCACCCGCTATCGCGTGATTGATCGCATCGGCAACCGCGCCTGCTGGGTCGAGCTGCAGCCCTATACCGGCCGCACCCACCAGCTGCGCGTCCACATGGCGGCGATCGGCCATCCGATCGTCGGCGACGGCAAATATGGCGGGGCCGAAGCCTTCCTGTCGGGCGGTGTCAGCCGCAAGATGCACCTCCACGCCCGCCGGCTGAAGGTCGATCATCCCGATGGCGGCCAGATCGACGTCGTGGCGAGCCTGCCCCAGCATTTCACCGAAAGCTTCGCCTTGCTGGGCTTCGAGGAATCGCAGGGCGACCTGCCGATCGACGACGTCAAATTCTCCGAAACCGCCGAGGGCAAGCGCCGCGCCGCCACCGCCAAGGCGAAGGATGCCCGCCGCGCGCGCAAGGGCGAACGCCGGGGCCGCGGGCGCGCCTGATGCACCCCACCGCCATCTGGAGCGATGTGGCCGCGATGCAGGCATTCGCCCGCGATCGCAGCTTCGCGCACCTGATCGTCGCGGGTCCGGACGGCCCGATCGCAGCGCACGCTCCCCTGTCGGTGGCCGATGACGGCGCGATCCGCTTTCACCTCGCCCGCACCAACCCGATCGCGAAACATCTCGACGGCGGGCGGCTGCTCGCGATCGTCGGCGGCGCCGATTTCTACGTCAGCCCCGATTGGTATGCGGCGAAGGACAGCGTTCCGACGTGGAACTATGTCGCGGTCGAGATCGAGGGGATTGCCCGCCGCCTCACCGACGCCGAACTCGTCGCCCAGCTCGACGGGCTGAGCGCAGAACATGAAGCGCGGCTCGTCCCCAAGGCGCCGTGGACGAAGGACAAGATGCCCGAAGGCCGTTTCGACGCGATGACCAAGGCGATCTTCGGTTTTGCGGTCGATGCCCCCGAATGGCGCGGCATCCGCAAGCTCAGCCAGAACAAGAATGCCGCCGATCGCGCGGGCGTGATCGCCGCGCTCGAAACCACCCACCCCGATCATGCGGCTTTGGTCGCGGAGGCGCGCGCATGAACCGGCTCGCTCTGTTCGATTGCGACGGCACGCTGGCCGACAGCCAGGCGATCATCTGCCGCGCAATGGCCGACGCCTTCGCCGCCGAGGGATTGGAGCCGCCCGCCGACAGCGCCACGCGCCGCATCGTGGGGCTCAGCCTGCCGCAGGCGATCGGGCGGCTGATCCCCGAAGCCGACGACGCGCTCCACCACCATCTCGCCGAACGCTATAAGCAGGCGTTCCAGCGGCTGCGCGCGATGGGGCAGGTCGATGAGCCGCTATTTCCCGGCATTGCCGAGACGCTGCACGAACTGTTCGACGCGGGCTGGATGCTGGGCGTCGCGACCGGCAAGTCGGATCGCGGCCTCGCGCACATCCTCGCCGCGCACAAGCTGACCCACCTCTTCTCGACGCTCCAGACCGCCGATCGCCACCCGTCCAAACCGCATCCGTCGATGGCGATGCTGGCGATGGCCGAAACCGGCGCTGGGCCGGAAACGACCGCGATGATCGGCGATACCAGCTTCGACATCGGCATGGGCATCGCCGCCGGCTGCACCACCGTCGGCGTCGCCTGGGGCTATCATGAGGCGCAGGAACTGTTCGATGAGGGCGCGCACTTCGTCGCCGATCAGCCGGGCCAGCTTCCCGCCATTCTCGAAACCGCGATCAGCGAGCCATTGTGAAGCGTTTCTACAAGACCGTCACCATCGAGCCCACCGACGAAGGCCACGCCATCCTGCTCGACGGGCGCGGCGTGAAGACGCCCCAGCGGGCGACGCTGGCACTCCCCACCCTGCCGCTTGCCGAGGCGGTCGCGGCGGAATGGGAGGCGCAGGTCGAGACGATCGATCCCCGCGCCATGCCGATCACCGGCCTGTCTAACGCCGCGATCGACCAGATCAGCGCCGATCCGCAAACCTTCGCCAACATGGTCGCCGTCTATGGCGAGAGCGAGCTGCTCTGCTACCGCGCCGACAGCCCCGATACGCTGGTCGCGCATCAGGCCGCGGCGTGGGATCCGCTGCTCGGCTGGGCGCGCGAGCGTTACGATGTCGGCTTCACCCTCGTCACCGGGATCATGCACCAGCCCCAGCCGGCCGAAACGGTCGCCCGGCTCGCGCAGGTGGTCGCGGCGCTCGACCCCTTCCGGCTCGCAGCACTCCAGCCGATCGTGACGATCGGTGGTTCACTGGTCCTGTCGCTGGCGCTGCTCGAAGGCCGGATCGACCCGGTCGAAGCCTTCGACGCAGCCCATCTTGACGAACTGTGGCAGGTCGAGAAATGGGGCGAGGACGCGCTCGCGACCCAAGCCCGCGACGCCCGCCGCCGCGATTTCGAGGCAGCGGCGCGCTTTCTGACTTTGCTTTAACCACCATTATCGTCACCCCGGACTTGTTCCGGGGTCCACCGGGAGGCTGGCCTCGCCGTCCGACAATATATGCTGCGCTCGCGGCTTGGTGGATCCCGGCACAAGACCGGGATGACAGATGAGGGTTAGCCAAGTGCCGTGCGCGGCAAAAACCAGCGCGCGATGATCAGGCCACACACCGCCAGCCCCAGAAACTGGCCGACGAACAGATAGACCCAATAGCCCCAGCCGAAATGGTTGAAGATCGGCTGGCCGAGGACGGTGTAGAGCGTCGTCCCCAGCGCAAACAGGATGGCGATCCGCGCACGGCTGGCGAAATCGATCACGCGATTGCCCACCGCCCCCATCGCCAGCGCGATCAACACGCCGGTAATCAAAGCGAGGATCAATCCCTGCAGCAGCGCGCCGGTATCGACCACCGGGAAGCCCGACATATTATAGTGGATCGTTGCGATCGGCCCCTTGCCGTACAGCACCGATCCGTTCGCGCTGCCAGGTGACGGGATCGTGTAGGTGCCCGTCCCGCCGGGCGTCAGCGTCTGCGCGAGCGCGAGTTGAAGGGCGGCGGCCTGCGGCTCCTCGATCCGGTTGAACGCCAGCAGGCTGAGCGGCGTCCCCCAGAACAGGAAGCCGATCATGTAGAGCGCGAAGCCCCCCACCAGCCCCCCGAACAGCGTTTTGGCCATGTTGCGATCCTTGTCGTTATCGTGGCGCAACAGACTAGAAATGCGATCGTTCCACGCAAACCTTGTGCGGCGGAACGGGCGATGATCTCGGTGGTCTAGAGCTTCTCGCCCGGCAGGGCGCTCGCCTGCCGGATCCAGTCGGCCAGTTGCGCCTCGTCGATCGCATCATCCTCGCGGATATCGAGGTAGCGGACCTCGGCCTGTTTCGACTTGCCGGGTGGCACCGGATCGAGCGAGGTTCCGCGAAAGAAAGTGAGCTTCACGTAGCGTTCGAAGCAGTGAAACGACAGGAACCAGGTCGCCCCGTCCAGCCCATAGAAAGGCGTGTTCCATTTGACGGCCTTGCGCACGTCGGGAACGACCTGCGCCACGATCGCGTCAACGGTGCGCCCGATCCGCTGCTTCCAGCCGGGCATGGCGGCGATATAGGCCTGGACGGGCGCGTCGCCTTCACCCTTCGGGATTTGCGGATTGCCGCCGGACAGAAGTTTCGGCTCGGCCATCGTGATCAGGCCGGCGGGTTGTTCAGCTTGCGGATGAAGCCGATCAGCCCGGTCTGGCGGCTGCGCTTAAGTCGCTCGGCCTCGAGGATATGCTGCACCTCGGCGAAGCAGCGATCGATATCGTCGTTGATCAGGACGTAATCATAGCCGTCCCAATGGCTGATCTCGGCGCTGGCGCGCTGCATGCGGCCGACGATCACTTCCTCACTGTCGGTCGCGCGCTTGCGCAGCCGTTCCTCCAGCTCGGGCATTGACGGCGGCAGGATGAACACGCGCACCACGTCGCCGCCGCACGTCTGGTGCAGCTGCTGCGCGCCCTGCCAGTCGATGTCGAACAGCACGTCGCTGCCCGCATCGAGAATGTCGTAGATCGGCTTCTTCGGGCTGCCGTAGCGGTGGTTGAAGACGTGCGCCCATTCGAGGAACTCGCCATCGGACACGCTGGCGCGGAACTGTTCGAGATCGACGAAATGATAGTCGACGCCGTCGACTTCGCCGGGACGCATCGGCCGGGTGGTCGCGGAGACCGACATCTGCAGCTGATTGTCCGATGCGAGCAGCCGCCGCGCGATCGTCGACTTGCCGGCGCCCGAGGGCGAGGAGAGGACGAACAACACGCCGCGGCGCTTCAGGGTCTTGTGGGCCATGCCGGCTCTTGCGTCAGGAGGGTGGCCGGCGTCAATGTCGGAAGCGATGGAGAAACATGTCGTCCTGCTTCGCGGCATCAATGTCGGCGGCAACCGCAAGGTGCCGATGGCCGATCTGCGCGATGCCTGCCGCACCGCCGGGTTCGACGATGTCGAAACCTATATCCAGAGCGGCAATATCGTCTTCACGGCCGGGAATGCGGCCGATGCCGAGGCCGCGATCGAATCGATCATCGAGCGGCTGTGCGGTTTCAAGGTGGAGGCGATCGCCCGCTCCGCAAAGCAATGGGCGGCCTATGCCAAGGCCCCGCCCTTCGCCGACCCTGACGATCGCGGCAACATCATCCATCTGGGGCTGAGCAAGCGTCCGCCCGCCGACGGCATCGCCGACACGCTCGAAGCGCGCGGCAAGCATGGCGAGAAGGTGGTCGTGCGCGGCGACGCGATCTGGATCGACTTCGCCGAGGGCGTCCGAGACACCAAGATCACCCCCGCCGCCGTCGACAAGGCGGCGGGATCGACCGTGACGATGCGCAACTGGCGCACCGTCCTCAAGATTGCGGAAATGCTGGCCGGATAGGCTTATTCGGCCGGCGCGATACCCGCCTTGTTCGCCTTGCGGCGATCATAAGCGCGCTTGGCGACGAAGGCGCCGCCCGCGAGCAGGCCGATCGGCCCCAGACGGCGGAGCAGGCCCACCGATGCCGCGCCGATCACCGCGCCCTTCAGGCCGCCCTCGCCATCGCGACGATCGATTTCGCGCCCGACCAGCGCACCGATGACCTTACCGATCATGTCCCAATCTCCCTTTGAAGGTTCGCCGCATCAACACCGCCCGCCCCGGCTTGTTCCGGCATCGTGCCGGCCCTAAATTGCCGCCCATGAAATATCTCCACACGATGATCCGGGTGTCGGACCCGGCCGAGACGATCCGCTTTCTGGAGCTGGTCGGCCTGCGCGAAACCAAGCGTTGGGACAATGAGGCGGGGCGCTTCACCCTGATCTTCCTGTCCGCGCCGGGCGACGAGGATGCGCAAGTCGAACTCACCCATAATTGGGACGAGGCGGGCTATGACGGCGGCCGCAATTTCGGCCACCTCGCCTATCGGGTCGAGAATATCTACGAGACGTGCCAGCGGATCATGGACGCGGGCTACACGATCAACCGCCCCCCGCGCGACGGCCACATGGCGTTCGTGCGCACCCCCGACAATATCTCGATCGAGCTGTTGCAGGACGGGCATCTCGAACCCGCCGAGCCCTGGGCCTCGATGCCGAATACGGGCGTCTGGTAAAACCTAGACCCCCGCCCCCCGTCGCCACGGCAGGCCGGGGAGGCGCGAGGCCATCGGCCACAGGATGTTGATCGCCAGCCCCGCCATCACGAGCGCGGCGGCGATCAGCTTCCATGCGGGCAAGGGCTCGCTCAGCAGCAGCGCCGACGCGCCCATGCCGAACAGGGGCACCAGCATCGCCATCGGCGTGATCGTCGCCGCCGGATGCCGTGCGAGCAGCCAGCCCCAGGCGGCATAGCCGAACATCGTATTGCCCACCGACTGCCAGATGACCGCGCCCCACGCGCCCGGACCGGCCGAGGCGATCGCGGCGACGTCGCGATGCCACCCCTCCAGCACCAGCGACGCGATCAGCAAGGGCGGGACCGAGAACAGGCTGGCCCACACGACGAAAGCGAGCATGTCGGTCGCCCCGCTGAGCTTCGCGACCTGATTGCCGCCCGCCCAGCTGAGCGCCGCGACCAGCACGAGGCCGAGGCCCAGCGGCGTCGCGCTGCCCCCGCCGTGGAACATGATCGTCGCGATCCCCGCGCTGCCCAGCAGCAGAGCGACGAACTGGAAGAAGCGGATCCGCTCCCCGCTCATCCGCATCGCCAGCCCGATCGTGAAGAACACCTGCGTCTGGACGACGAGGCTCGCGAGGCCCGGCGAGATATGCCCGTCCATCGCGATATAGAGCATGCCGAACTGGCCGAAGCCGATCAGCACGCCGTAGGCCGCCAGATAGCGCCATCCGACCGCCGGCCGTTTCAGGAACAAGCACGCCGGGAACAAGGCGAAGGTGAAGCGCAACGTCGCGAACAGCAATGGCGGCAGATCGTCCAGCGCCCAGCGGATGACGACGAAATTGGTCCCCCACACCGCGACCACCGCGATGGCGAGCAGGATGTGCAGGATGTGAAGGCGGTGGTGCACGCTTCTACCTCGTCATTGCGAGGAGCCGCAGGCGACGCGGCAATCCACTCCGCAGTTCGGAATGGATTGCTTCCCCCGGATCAGGTCCGGGGTCGCAATGACGACTCAGGTGAGACGGTGTTGCGTCAGACCCGCATCGGCATCAGCACATATAGCGCCGGCGCCTTGTCATTCTCGCGGATCAACGTCGGCGCCGCCGCATCGGCCAGGTGGACCTCGACCAGATCGCCGTCGATCTGACCCAGAATGTCCATCAGGTAGCGTGCGTTGAAGCCGATTTCGAAGCCCGGCGACGTATATTCGCCCGGCACTTCTTCGGCCGCCGTGCCGTTCTCCGGGCTCGTCACCGACAGGGTGATCTTGTCGCGATCGAGCGCCATCTTCACCGCGCGGGTCTTTTCCGACGCGATCGTGGCGACGCGATCTACGCCCTGCATGAAGCTGGTCGGGTCGATCTTGAGCAGCTTGTCGTTCGCGGTCGGGATGACGCGGTTATAATCGGGGAAGGTGCCGTCGATCAGCTTCGACGTCAGCACCGCAGTGCCCAGACCGAAGCGGATCTTGGTCGACGACAGCGAAACCTGAACCGAACCATCGACCTCGTCGAGCAGCTTGCGCAGTTCGCCCACGCACTTACGCGGGACGATCACGTCGGGCATGCCCTCCGCGCCCTCGGGCTTGGCGACGGTGACGCGCGCGAGGCGGTGGCCGTCGGTCGCGGCGGCCTTCAGCACGTCGTCGGCGACGTGGAAGAAGATGCCGTTCAGATAATAACGCGTCTCTTCGGTCGAGATCGCGAAGCGGGTCTTATCGATGATCTGCTTGAGCGTTTCGGCCGGCAGTTCGAAGCTGGTCGGCAGGTCGCCTTCCGCGATCATCGGGAAATCGTCGCGCGGCAGCGTCTGCAGGTTGAAGCGCGCACGGCCCGCGACGATCAGCATCTTGCCGTCGGCGGCCGACAGGCTGACCTGGCTGCCTTCGGGCAGCTTGCGGACGATGTCGAACAATGTGTGTGCCGACACGGTGATCGCGCCCGGCTGATCCACCGTCACCGGCACCGACTCAACGACCTGCAGGTCGAGATCGGTCGCCATCAGCTTGAGCGTGCCATCGGCCGACGCTTCGAGCAGGACGTTGGAGAGGATCGGAATGGTGTTGCGGCGCTCGACCACCGATTGGACGTGGCCCAGGCTCTTCAGAAGAGTCGCCCGCTCGATCGTTGCCTTCATTGCCGCCCCGAATATGCTGAATGGACCGACGTTATAGCGCGGCTTTCGTCCCCTTCCAGCCCCCACGCATCGCAAATATGGGGATAAGGGCCGGGGAGGTTGCTCCCCGGCCCTCTCTCATCAGAAGCGGAAGCCGAAACCGCCCACAACCTGGTGGCGGCTGAAGCCGTCCTGATAGTTGGTGTAGCGATATTCCGACTTCACATAGGCGTTCTGGCTGAGCGCATATTCCACGCCCGCGCCGACGCGCACGCCGTCGAGGTTGGTCTTGTCCAGCGTGATCTGGCCGGTGCCGTCGTCGCCGGTCAGCTTCGCGCGGCTGTTGGCATAGCCGGCCTTCGCATAGAGCAGCGCCTTGCCGCCAACGACGGTGCCGACGCGGCCGCCGATGTACAGATCACGGCCGGCCTTGGCGCACAGGCGCGGATCGGCGACCGTGGTCGCGCCGACGCACTGCTTCACGCTCGAATCGCCGACTTCGCCTTCGATGCCGACGACACCCATGCCCGTCTGGAAGTCGTAGCCGGCGGCGACGCCATAGTTGACGCCATCGTCATGCCCGTTGTTCTGGACGCGGTCCCAACCCACGAGGCCTTCGACGCGCGCGCCGGTGAAGGGGGCGCTGTCCTGCGCGAAGGCGGGGGCTGCGATGGTGCCGGCGAGCAGGGCGGCGACAATGATGCTACGCATTTGTATAAACTCCGTTCATTCCGTCCCCGAACTTCAAACTGGGGAACGGCGCTCAAATGGACCCGATCGCGCCGTGTTGCATGAACGCCAGATAAACAGATGGAATCGTTGCATTTTTACCACGATGACAAAATCGCGACTTGACAGTTTTGGCCCCCGTTTTCTGGGGACTATTGCACTTTTGTTACTGTTGGCGGCCGCACCGCCGGGGCGCCAGCCGATAGGAATTTTTGGCGATTGGGGCGCATTTCGCGATCCCAAGCCCCGCCATTGCTATGCGATCGCCATCCCGGAGACGCGCCGGTCGGGCGAATGGCGCCCCTTTGCCAGCGTCGCGCACTGGCCCGAACGCAACATTCGCAACCAGGTCCACTTCCGCCTGCGCGAGGAGCGCGCGCCGCGCAGCCCGATCGCCCTCTTCGTCGGTGAGACGCGCTTTCCCTTGGTCGCCGGCCGCGTCGACGCCTGGGCGCCCGACGCGCGCGCCGACGCCGCGATCGTCGCCGCGATGCGCAGCGGCACGTCGATGCGCGTCGCCTGGGTATCGAAGAAGGGCAAGGATCGCTCCGACGGCTATCTCCTGAAAGGAGTCGCCAGCGCGATCGACGCCGCCGCGATCGGCTGCGCCCGGCGTTGACGCCAAGCTGCATAGCAGTGCAGCATCCTCCTTCCTCACCTCACCTTCCCGGAGCATCGATGCCCAGCCTTCGCCCGACCATCCTTTCGCTGCTGATGCTGGGAACCGCCTCCACCGCCGCCATCCCCGAACCGACCGCCCAGCGGATCGATGCGTGGTGGGGCCACATCGCGACGATCGCGTCGGACAAGAATGAAGGGCGGCTCACCGGCTCCGCGGGCTATGATCGCGCCGCCGATTATGTCGTGAGCCAGTTCACCCGGCTACGCCTGATCCCGGCGGGTAGCGACGGCTGGTTCCAGCCGGTCGAGCTGACCGAGCAGCGTTTCGATCAGGCGGCGAGCAAGGCGGTGTTGATCGGCCCCGCCGGCCCGACCCCGCTCGCCACCCCGACCGACCTCTATTTCCGCGGCAGCGCGCCGATGCCGCCGAAGGTCGACGCGCCGCTCGTCTTCGCGGGCTATGGCCTGTCGATCCCCGAGGCGGGGCATGACGATTTTGCGGGCCTCGACCTTAAGGGCAAGATCGTCGTCGTCCTGTCGGGCGGCCCGGCGGAGATTTCGGGCGCGCTGAAATCCGATGCGCGCTCGCGCCGCGCTGCGATCCTCGCCGAACGCGGCGCGATCGGCCTGATCGCGCTCACCACGCCGAAACAGACCGAGATCAAGTGGGATCGGCAGGTCGCGCTCTCCGGCCAGCCCTTCATGTATCCGTCCGACACGGATCTGCGCGAGATTCCCGCGCCCTTCCTCAACGCCTTCGTCGGCCCCGATGCCGCGCCAAAATTGTTCGTCGGTGCGTCGCAGGACTTCGCCGCGCTCTCCGCGCTCGCCGATGCGTCGAAGCCGCTGCCGACCTTCGCTCTGCCCCAGCGGCTCGCGGCCACGATCGTCAGCACGTCACGCCCCGTCCACGCCAAGAACATCGTCGCGCGCCTGCCCGGATCGGATCCGGTCCTGTCGGCGCAGAATGTGGTGCTCTCCGCGCATCTCGATGGCCTCGGCGTCGGCGCACCGATCAAGGGCGACACCATCTATAATGGCGCGTTCGACAATGCGGTGGGCGTTTCCACCCTGATCGAAACCGCCAAGGCACTGACCGCCTTCAAGAAGCGCCCGCGCCGCTCGATCCTGTTCGTGATCGTCACGGGCGAAGAAAAAGGCCTGCTCGGATCGCGGCACTTCGCCGCGCGGCCCACCGTGCCCGCCGCATCGCTGGTCGCCGACATCAACCTCGATATGCCGCTGCCGATCTTCGCGTTCAGCAGCGTGACGCCGATCGGCTATGAGGAAAGCTCGCTGGGCGAAAATGCGAAGGCCGTCGCCGCCTCGCTCGGCCTGCCCGTCCTCCCCGATCCCAAGCCCGACCGCAACGTCTTCATCCGATCGGATCAGTACAGCTTCATCCGCAAGGGCGTGCCCTCGCTGTTCCTGAAATATGGCTTCAAGCTGGGCACGCCCGAGGAGAAGATCGAGGCCGACTGGCGCGCTAACATCTACCATTCGCCGCAGGATGACCTGGATCAGCCGGCGATGAAGGCCGAAGGCGTCAAGTTCACCGATTACGTCATCGCCCTCGCCCGCAACGTCGCCGACGATCCGGCCAAGCCCAGCTGGAACGCCGACAGCTACTTCAAGCGCTTCGCGAAATAACCCCCATCCTTACGTCACCCCGGGCTTGACCCGGGGTCCCGCTTCTTCTTCGAACGTCGGCTAAAAGCGGGACCCCGGGTCAAGCCCGGGGTGACGAAAAAGGAATTGATCACGCCGCCAGCGGCAGCGGCTCCTCGTCCATCTCGACGCCGGGTGCGACGATCGCGGTCATCTCGCCCGAGCGTTCGAGCTTGCCCCAGCGCAGCGCCGCCCCCGCCAGCGCCGAGAAGACCGCGCGCACCACGACCGCGTAGAGCAATTGGCGATAGCCGAAGCGCATCGCCAGCAGGCGCAGCGCCGGGAAGCGCGTCTCGCGCGCGTCGAGGCGATAGGCGATCCAGCCGCAGGCGAGATCGATCGCCGCAAAGGCCAGCCAGAAGCCCGCCATCGTCGCAAGATCCGCCTGCATCGCGCCGAAGCCGTGATTGGCGACGCGCAGCCCGGTATCGATCAGGCTCGCGATCAGGGCGATGTCGATGAAGGGCGAAACCAGCCCGAAGCCGATCTGGAACAGCCACGCCTGCGGCATGCCGTAGCGGGCGAGACCATGCGGCGTGCCATCGACCATCGCCGCGCGATGCTTCCACAAACATTGCAGCGTCCCGAACGCCCAGCGGCGGCGCTGCTTGAAGAGGGCGCCGAAGCTGTCGGGCGCCTCGGTCCACGCAATCGCATCGACATCGCACGCCACGCGCCAGCCGGCGCGCTGGATCGCGATCGTCAGATCCTGATCCTCGGCCAGCGTATCGTCGGGATAGCCGCCCACCTCGTCCAGCGCGGTGCGCCGCCACGCGCCGACCGCGCCGGGCACGACCGTGATCGCATTGAGCGCGGACAAAGCCCGCCGCTCCAGATTCTGCGCGGTCACATATTCGACCGACTGCCAGCGGGTCACGAGGTTGGTCGCATTGCCGATCTTGGCATTGCCCGCGACCGCACCGATCGCCGGATCGGCGAACCAGCGGGTGAGCTTGGCGATCGTATCCGGCTCGAACTGGGTATCGGCATCGAGTGCCACGACCACATCGCCCTTCGCGATGCGCAGCGCCTGATTGAGCGCGCGCGCCTTCCCGCCATTTTCCAGCGTCAGCAGCGTCACGCGCGGATCGAACCCGAAGGCGCGCGAGACGATCGCCGAGGTCGCATCCTTCGATCCATCGTCGATCACGATCACTTCGATGCGCGGGCCGTTGCTCGCCAGAATGCGGCGCACCGACGCCTCGATCACGCGCTCCTCATTATATGCCGGGATCAGCACCGAGACGAAGCTGGGCACCAGATGCGGCGCGGGATTTGGCGCCACCTCGCGCTTCGCTGCACGCACCGCCAACGCGGTCAGCGTCACCGATCGGGCGATGCCGAGCAGGATCGCGACGAGAAAGAGGCCGCCCAGCGCCTTCCAGCCATTGGACATGCCGACGAACAGCGCGCTCGCCCCGCCCGCCGCCGCCTTATGCCCGTCGACCAATGGCGGCATCGCCGCGTCGCGCGAGATGCCCGCCAGCGTCGAGACGGTGACGAGATCATAGCCACGCGCGCGCAGACCTTTGATGATCCGGGGCAGCGCCGCGATCGTCGCGCGGCGATCACCACCCGAATCGTGGAGCAGGACGATCTGGGTCGATTTGCCCGCATGGCCCGATTCGACCTGCGTGATCGTGCGGCGGACGATCGCGTCGGCGTCGGTCCCCGCCCAGTCGAGCGGATCGACGTTCAGGCCGACCGACAGATAGCCCATCTCCGCCGCGACCTTCGCCGCGTGCAGTTCGTCGGGCCGATCGGGATCGGCGTCCCCCAGATAGGGCGCGCGGAACAGGCGCATCGATCGGCCGGTATGGCTTTCGACGATCCGCTGGGTCGTATTGATCTCCAGCCGGATCGCGCTTTCGGGCAGGCGATCGAGATCGGGATGCGTCGTCGAATGGTTGCCCAGTTCGGAACCTTCGTCGACGATCCGGCGCAGCAGATCGGGTTCGCCCATCGCGTTCGATCCGGTCACGAAGAAGGTCGCGGTCGCGCGGTGGCGCTTCAATATATCGAGGATCGCCGGGGTCCAGCGCGGGTCGGGGCCGTCGTCGAAGGTGAGCGCGACCTGACGACGCTTATGCCCCGCGCGTTCGACCACATTGGTCGTCGGCAGGCTGTGATAATGCGCGTCGCGGATCAGCCCGTCGGCCGCCGGTTCGGCGACGCGGGTGCCCGGCGTCGCGAAGCTCGCGAGGCGCAGCACCTCCCCCTGCCCGTCGAGCGCGACCTTTTGATGTTCGATCGGCAGATGGCTGAGGTTGGGCACCTGCCCCTCAGGCGTATCGAGCGCCGCCCAGAAACCCGGATCCTCGCTGCCCAGCCGCCACAAAGCGACACCGGCCACGCCCGCACGGCGCGCGACCTCCAGCTCGTTCCAGCTGGCGACCGCGTCGAGCAACCACACCTGATGGCGCACGCCGTTCTCGACATAAGCGAAATGGGTGTTGCCGGTGGCCGCATCGAATTGCGGCAGCGCCTTCGCCTCGGCCGCCTTCTTCCACGCCGCCTCGACGGTCAGCGGCCTGGCCGGCCCCTTGCCGTCCCAGTCATAGGCATAATTGCCAAGGCCCACGATCAGCTTGGCCGGCCCCGCCGCCTTGATCGCCTCGGCGGTGACGCGCGCGAACCAGGGCTGCGACGCGATCGGCCCCGCCTCGCCCTCGGGCCAATGTTCGTCATAGGCCATCAGCACCAGATGATCGGCGAGCGGCGCATAAGCCGCGAGATCCCACGCCGCGTCGTCGGCGGGCACCGCGATATCGACACGCCAGCCGCGCGTCGCGAACCGCGCCTTCATCTCGGCCAGCAGCGTGCGATAGCCGTCATGCGCCGACGCAGGCAGATCCTCCAGATCAAGCATGACCCCGCCCGCCTTCTCGGCGATCAGTGCGGCCTCGACCTGCCCGATGAACCGCGCACGAGCAGCGGCATCGGCCACCAGCCCGGCGGTGCCGCGCCCGTCCCACTGGCCGTCATCACCGATATTCTGCACCATCAGCATCAGCCGCGGCGCCTTCGCCCGTCCGTCGAGCAAGGCGTGCAGCTTCGCGTCCGGCTCATAGGTCCAGCGATTGTCGCGTCCGTGCACCCGCGCCAGCCCCGCCGCGACCCAATCGAGCGATTCGGCATGCGCCGCCAGCGTCCGCCGCCCCGCTTCGTCCCACGGCACATAGAAACCGATTCGCTCGCCGCGCGTCTCTGCGGCAACATTCGCGGGCGCCCACGCCCCCCGCTCGATATCCGCCGGCATCTCCGACGCCACCGCCTTCGCCCGCGTCGCATCCACGGGCCGAAGTGCCGGCGCGACATGGCGTTCGGCGGCCAGCACCGCGATGGCAAGGAAGGCGACGGCGGCTGCCAGCGCAAGGCCCAGCGCCCAAAGCGTTAACCGCACCCGGCGCGCGCGACGGCCACTCGGATCGTGAAAAATCTGGAGATTCAAGGTCGCCGCCACCGCTGTTGATCGGCCCGCGAAGTAAAGAGAAATGGATAACGAAGCTTTTACGCGGCGGTTCGACGATGGGCGAAGGCGCGCCTGTGGAAAAATGCGCCGCTTTCCACTATGTGGCGGCGATGAATCACCCGATGCCTGCGAATATGTCGATCCCCGGTCCGATCGATCCTGTCCCCGTGCCCCGTGCGCTTCCCATGCGCCAGGACGGCCGGATCGACCTGATCGGCCTGTCGCGCGACGATCTGCGCATGGCGCTGGAAACCGCGCAGCTCGAGCCCAAGCAGGCCAAGCTGCGCGCCAAGCAGCTGTGGCACTGGATCTACAATCGCGGCGTCACCGATTTCGCGTTGATGACCGACATCGCCAAGGACATGCGCCTGTGGCTCGCCAATCGGTTCGCGGTGTCGCGCCCCGAAATCGTCGTCGCGCAGGTTTCCGAAGACGGCACCCGCAAGTGGCTGCTCAAGACCGATGACGGCCATGACTACGAAATGGTGTTCATCCCCGACGCCGATCGCGGCACCCTCTGCGTCTCGTCGCAGGTAGGATGCACGCTCAACTGCCGTTTCTGCCACACCGGCACGATGAAGCTGGTGCGCAACCTCACCCCCGGCGAGATCGTCGGGCAGGTGATGCTCGCGCGCGATTCGCTGGGCGAATGGCCGTCGCAGCCCGAAGGCCGCATGCTCACCAACATCGTGCTGATGGGCATGGGCGAGCCGCTCTACAATTTCGACAATGTCCGCGATGCGCTGAAGATCACGATGGACGGCGACGGCCTCGCTTTGTCCAAGCGCCGCATCACCCTCTCCACGTCGGGCGTCGTCCCCACGATGGCGCGCGCGGGCGAAGAGATCGGCGTGAACCTCGCCGTCTCGCTCCATGCCGTGACCAAGGACGTCCGCGACGAACTCGTGCCCTTGAACCGCAAATACGGAATCGAGGAGCTGCTGCAGGCATGCGCGGACTATCCGGGCGCGAACAATGCGCGCCGCATCACCTTCGAATATGTGATGATCCGCAACAAGAATGACAGCGACGACGATGCGCGCGAACTCGTCCGCCTGATCCGCAAGTATAAGCTGCCGGCCAAGGTGAACCTGATCCCGTTCAACCCGTGGCCCGGCACCGATTACGAATGTTCGGACGCGGACCGGATCGCCCGCTTCTCCGACATCATCTTCAAGGCCGGCATCTCCGCCCCCGTCCGCACCCCGCGAGGCCGCGACATCATGGCGGCGTGCGGCCAGCTCAAGTCGGCGGCGGAAAAGAAGAGCCGCGCCGAACTCGACCGCCTCGCGGCCGAGAAGCAGGCGGCGCTGGGTTAAACCCCAGCCCGACTGCCTCTCCCCACTCCGTTCGTATCGAGCGCAGTCGAGATACGTTCACACGCGCCCAGCCAACGTGTCTCGACTTCGCTCGACACGAGCGGAGGAAGTTAAAAGGTGAAAACCTCCGGGCACGGCGACGTCGTCGAATCCATCTGCCGGAGCATCCCTGCCATCTGGCTCGCATAAGCATCGGCATCCGCCTTGGACGATGCCGCGCGCTTCATCGCCACCGCGCCGCACGCGGCCCAGCTCTGGACGTTCGCCGGGTCGCTCTGCGTCTTCGCCATATAATCGTTGGCGATCTTCTCCCACTTTTCGCTGTCGGCATTGGCCACCGCCTCGCCCGTCGGCGTCGCGCGGTTCATCAGGACAAGGCGGGTCGGCGCGCCGCCGGTGCCGGGCTTGAACGCCTCGATCGTGCGGTCGTCGACCGCGCGCATGCCATAGGTCGAACCCGTCTTCTCGCTATAGGTATGGTAGCTGCCGTCGCTCTGCGGCGTGTAGGTCGAATCGCGATTGGGCTCATGCACCAGCAGGTTCGCGCCCGCCATTTCGACGCTGATCGTATAGCTTCCGCCTTCGAGCATATAGGTGCCCGGCGTCGGCGGCGCGGCGTTTATCACGCCCGATATCGCCAGCAGAACAATCGCGATCATTCGCTTATGCATCGTCATCCCCCATTCAGACCGTATCTGGAATGGCATGGCCGTCGCCCCGCGCATAGGATGGCTACGCCACCGATTGCGTAACCTATCTGGCGGCGGGTCTTGCCAGCGTGGCGTTTCCGGCGTTTATCTAGCCAGATCAGGGAGTAAGCCTCACCGATGTCCTTGTTCGAAAAATTCGCCGGCCACCTGTTCAAGCGCGGCCGCATCACGATCCACACCGCCGACGGCAAGACCTATACGATGGGCGACGGCGATCCTTCGCTGAAGCCCGTCACGATCCGTTTCCTCGACAAAGGCGTGCCCGCTTTTATCGGCCGCAACCCGCATCTCCACGCCGCCGAAGCCTATATGGACGGCCGGTTGGAGATCGAGCAGGGCGACATTCGCGATCTGGTCGATCTGGTCCGCGCCAATGGCAAATGGGAGGAAGGGCGCATCACGCTGCGCGGCACCTTCATGCACCACGCTAAGAACATCATCGCGGGCAGCAAGCGCATCAACAATCTGGTGCGATCGAAGAACAATGTCGCGCATCACTATGATCTGAACGATCGGCTCTACGATCTCTTCCTTGATCGCGACCGGCAATATAGCTGCGCCTATTTCACCGATCCCGCGAACGACATCGATACGGCGCAGGCCGACAAGAAGGCGCATATCGCCGCCAAACTCTATCTGAAGCCGGGGCAGAAGGTGCTCGACATCGGCTGCGGCTGGGGCGGGATGGCGCTCTATCTGAACCGCGTCGCCGACGTCGACGTGCTGGGCATCACCCTGTCCGAAGAACAGCTCAAGGTCGCCCGCCGCCGCGCCGAGGAGGCCGGCGTCGCCGATCGCGTGAAGTTCGAACTGATCGACTATCGCAACCTGACGGGCACGTTCGACCGGATCGTATCGGTCGGCATGTTCGAACATGTCGGCGTGCCGCATTATGAGGAATTCTTCCTCAAGTGCCGCGATCTGCTCGCCACCGACGGCGTGATGCTGCTCCACACGATCGGGCGTCTGGGCGTGCCGGGCAAAACCGACGCCTTCACGCTCAAATATATCTTCCCCGGCGGCTATAATCCCGCGCTGTCGGAAATCGTGGCGGCGAGCCAGGTCGCCAAGCTGATGGCGTCGGATGTCGAAATGCTGCGCATGCATTACGGCCACACGCTCGATCACTGGTATGATCGCACCGTGGCCGCGAAGGACGCGATCATCGCGCTCTATGACGAGCGTTTCTACCGGATGTGGACCTTCTATCTGTCCGGCGCGCGCGCGGCCTTCTTCCACGGCAATCTGTGCAACTATCAGATCCAATATATCCGCGACCGCGCCACCCTGCCGATCACGCGGGATTATATGGCGGAGACGGAGAAGTGGCTTCCCAGATAACGTCATCCCGGCGGAGGCCGGGATCTCAGGAGGCTCACGCGACAAACTCGCGCCTAGATGCTCGCTGAGATCCCGGCCTCCGCCGGGATGACGGTAGAATTAAGCCCCGAACCCGCCGTCGATCGTCTGCATCGACCCGGTGATCATCGCCGCCGAGGGGCTGGCCAGGAACGCCGCATAATCGGCGATTTCCGACGCATGGACGTGGCGCGGGATCGCCATGAAGCTGTGCATATAATCGGACATCGGGCCATCGGCCGGGTTCATGTCGGTATCGACCGGGCCGGGTTGGATCGAATTGACGGTGATGCCGCGCGCGCCGAAATCGCGCGCCAGGCCGCGCACCATGCCCTGCATTGCCGACTTGGTCAGCGCATAGGCCGCCCCGCCCGCAAAGGGGATGCGATCGCCATTGGTCGATCCGATCACGAGGATGCGGCCATTGTCGGGCATCGTCCGTGCGGCTTCGACCGCGGCGAAGTACGGCGCCTTCACATTGACGTCGATCATCTCGTCGACCGCCTTGGGATCGAGCGTCAGCGGATCGCCCAGCGCCAGCTTGCCGGCATTGACGATCAGCACATCGATCGGCCCCTGATCGGCGACCGCCTTGGTCAGCGCGGCGATATCGGCGCTGTCGATGCGGGTCGCGGTGCTGCCGGTTTCGGTGGCCAGCGCCTGCGCTGCGTCGGCCGATCCGGCGTAGGTGAAGACGACCTGCGCACCATCGGCGGCGAAGCGGCGGACGATCGCGGCGCCGATGCCGCGGCTGCCGCCAAGGACGAGGACTTTCTGGGAAGCTTTGGTGGTCATTTCGAAGTTCCTTTCAATTTCTATAGTGATCGCTATATAAGTCACATGTGACGGTTGCAAGAGATTTATAGCGATGACTACAAAAAAAGCCGGAACGCGCGGACGCCCCCGCTCCTTCGATGCGGAAGCGGCGGTGGAAACCGCACAGACGCTGTTTCAGCAACGCGGCTATGACGGGGTCGGCGTGGCCGATATCGGAAAGGCGCTGGGGATCACCCCGCCCAGTTTCTACAATGCGTTCGGCAGCAAGGTGGCGCTCTTCGCGCAGGTACTCGACAGCTATACGGCGGGCTATGGCCGCTTCGTGCCCGAGGCGCTGGAAGGGCCGGGCGACAGTGCCGACGCGGTCGATCGGCTGCTGACCGAGGCCGCGCGCCGTTATGCGACGAAGGACGGGATTGCCGGCTGTCTGGTGATCGATGGCGTGCGCAACAGCAGCGATGCCGAGGCGCTGGCGATGATCGCGCGCCACAAGGCCGCGTCGCGCGACATGCTGCGCGCCCGATTCGCGCGCGAACATCCCGACAAGGCCGACGGCCTCGCCGCGATCGTGATCACCGCGCTCAACGGCCTGTCCGCCTCCGCCCGCGACGGCGCGAGCGAGGCCGAACTGATGCTCTCCGCCAAAGCCTTCGCCCGCGCCTTCCGGGAGGAGACGCGGGCGAGCGATGGCCCGAGGGTTCGGGTGCTTTGATCTCTCACGTCACCCCCGCGCAGGCGGGGGCCTATCCAAAGCCTTCTCTCGCGAAGAGACCGAATGGGTTCCCGCCTTCGCGGGAATGACGAAAGCGATCAGCGTTCGCCGCGGCCCTTCCAGCCGCCACGCATCGCCTGACGCGCGGCCTGCTTTTCAGCGTCGCTCAGCTTGCCGTCCTTGTTCGTATCGGCCTGGTCGAACCGGGCCAGCGGGGCGGCCTGCGCTTCGGCGAGGCTGACCTTATTGTCCTTGTTCGCATCGGCCTTCGCGAACCAGCGTTCGCCGAACATGCCGCCACCATGACCGCCGCGACCGAAGCGACCGCCATGCATCTTGCCGTCCGGGCCATGCCCGCCGGGGCCGCGCATCCCGTCACGACCGTCACGGCCTTCAGGCTTCGCCGGCGGCGTGGTGAACTCGGCCTTCGAGATGCTGCCATCCTTATTGGCGTCGAGCTTCGCGAACATGTCCGCGCGATGCTCGGCACGGCGCGCTTCGAACTTCGCCTTCATCTCGGTGCGCATCTTTTCGCGGCCGGCGGCCATTTCGTCGCGCGTGACGAAGCCGTCCTTGTTCGCGTCGATCATCTTGAAGTGCTCCGCGACCATCGTCTGCACTTCCGTGCGGGTTTCGGGCATCTTCATCATGCGGTGGCCGCCCGGCGGGGGCGGCGCATCCTGCGCGACCGCAACCGCACCGACCGAAATCGTCGCGGCCAGCGCGCCGCCGATCATCAGCTTGGTGAACGTCTTCATCTGCAAATCCTCTCAATCATGCCGATCGGAACGATTGGGAGGGGTGCCCCGATCCGATCTCATGTTCCGGTCTAAGGCGTGATTCTTGCAGCAGATGTCGGCGCTGAAATGTTCGACTACAGCCCCAACGCCCCCAGCATTGGCGCCAGTTCGGCGCGCGCGGCCTCGATCTCGGCGCCGCTGAGCGTGCCGTCGCGATTCCGATCGGCGCGGTCGAAACGCTGGCGGGCGGCGGCCTGCGCCTCGCCTAGCTGGAGCTTGCCGTCGCCATTGCTGTCGATCTGCCCGAACATCATCTGCAACATGCCGGCCGCCGCCCCTTCCTGCGACACACGCAGTTGCGGGCGGCCATCGGCGCCGATCGAATATTCGAACGGGGTCGCGCGTGCGGCGGCCGGCGACATGCCCAGCGCGCGCGCCGCCTCCGCCTGATCGATCGCGCCGTCCTTGTTCGTGTCGCTGGCCGTAAAGCGTTGCGAAATCGCCTGTTCCAGCGCGGCGCGGGTGCGCGGCACCGCATCGGCCTGCGCCCAAAGCGGCGTCGCCGCCAGCGTCAGCATTGTCACGAAGATCGCCTTACGCATCACATATTCCCCATCAACCGGCGGTTGCCCTGCCCCGTCCGGCCTGTATGCCGCTTGAACGGGCGGAGCCGGCGTGGCAAGGGCGCGCCGCGCCTGGCCTTTGGAGATTTGAGAATGTCGGACATCAAGCGGGTCGTGCTTGCCTATTCGGGTGGCCTCGACACCAGCGTCATCCTGAAGTGGCTGAAGGAGACCTATCAGTGTGAGGTCGTCACCTTCACCGCCGATCTCGGCCAGGGCGAGGAGCTGGAGCCTGCCCGCGCCAAGGCCAAGCTGATGGGCATCAAGGACGAGCACATCTTCATCGACGATCTCCGCGAGGAGTTCGTGAAGGATTACGTGTTCCCGATGATGCGCTCGAACGCGCTGTACGAGGGTCTGTATCTGCTCGGTACCTCGATCGCGCGCCCGTTGATCGCCAAGCGCCAGATCGAGATCGCCAAGATGGTCGGCGCCGACGCGGTGTCGCACGGCGCGACCGGCAAGGGCAACGATCAGGTCCGCTTCGAACTCGGCTATTATGCGCTCGCGCCCGATATCAAGGTGATCGCGCCGTGGCGCGAATGGGATCTGACCAGCCGCACCAAGCTGATCGAATATGCCGAGCAGCACCAGATTCCGGTGCCCAAGGACAAGCGCGGCGAATCGCCCTTCTCGACCGACGCGAACCTTCTCCACACCTCATCCGAGGGCAAGGTGCTCGAAGATCCGTGGGATGAGGTTCCCGATTACGTCTATTCGCGCACCGACAACCCGGAGGACGCGCCCGACACGCCCGAAGTCATCACGATCGATTTCGAACGCGGTGACGGCGTCGCGATCAACGGTGAGGCGCTGTCGCCCGCCGCTCTCCTCACCAAGCTCAACGAACTGGGCAAGCGCCACGGCATCGGCCGCCTCGATCTGGTCGAGAATCGCTATGTCGGCATGAAGTCGCGCGGCATGTACGAAACGCCGGGCGGCACGATCTATCACCTCGCCCATCGCGGCATCGAACAGATCACCCTCGATCGCGGCGCCGCGCATTTGAAGGACGAGCTGGCGCCCCGCTATGCCGAGCTGATTTACAACGGCTTCTGGTTCTCGCCCGAGCGCGAGATGCTGCAGGCCGCGATCGATCACAGCCAGGAAAAGGTGACGGGCACCGTCCGCCTCAAGCTCTACAAGGGCAATGTGATCGTGACGGGCCGCAAATCGCCCTACACGCTCTATTCGGAAAAGGTCGTCACCTTCGAGGACGACGCCGGCGCCTACGACCAGCGCGACGCCGCGGGCTTCATCAAGCTCAACGCCCTGCGCCTGCGCCTTCTGGGCCGTCGCGACGGACGGTAAGTCCCACTATATCGATCGGGAAGCGGTAATAATGGCCGGTGTTGAGCCGGCCAGCCGCTTCCAGTTCGTGCAGGAACACGTCGCCCTTGTCATAGGCCCACGGCCCCCCGCGCATGAGCCAGATGGTCGGCGCGGCGCGGCTGACGCCATCGGTCGCTATGCCACGCAGATGCGCCTGATCCAGTGACGGCACACCGCGCGATCCGCTGACATACCAGCTGCCCTTTGGCGGGTTCAGCACCGGCACTTCGCCGGGGATCGGCCGCGTCTTCAGCGGCAGCCCCAGATCGCGCACCGCCCGATCGAACGGCAAGGCGCTTTCGTTCGGATAGGCATAGACGAGGTCGCCCGGCTTCGCCCGCGCGCCGACCCAGCGCGCGGCGGCATACCAGTCCTCCTGCGGGCGATTGGCGATGCGCGCATCGACGTCGGCCGTCCCCTGATCGACGAGCAGATAGATGGCGGCGGCCCAGAGCAGCCACTTCACCTTCCCCGCATAGCCGCCCGCGCCGATCCCGATCAGCAGCATCGCGGGCACGGCGAGCGCCGTCATCGTGCGGATGATGAACACCGGCGCGACCGTCGCCGACAGGATCAGCGACACCGCGACGGGGACAATGGCGAGGATCAGCAGCGCGCCCGCAATGCGCCGCCCGGTCGGCTCCCTGCGCACCCGCCACAACGCCGCCAGCACCAGCAACGCCACCGCCGCACGCAGCCCGTCGCCATTGCCGGTCCAGATCAGGGTCACGCGCCGCCACAGATTGTGGCCCGAGAATTTGAGCCAGGTCGCCTTGATCCACATCGGCGCCTGATCGAGCAGGATGATCAGCGCCGGACTCCACACCAGCAGCACGATCGCATGCCCGCCGACCAGCCAGCCCCAGTCGCGGGCATTCCGTGGCCACGCGACCACCAGCAGCGCCAGCCCCATCGCCGCGGCATAAAGCGGCCCCATATTGTGGAGCCACAGCATCAGCGCCGAACAGGCGAGATAGGCCGCATAAGGCGCGCCCTCGATGCGCCCCCGCCCCGCGATCCGCATCAGCGCCCAGGTGCCCAGCGCATAGGCCATGATCATCAGCGGATAGGGCCGCACCTCACGCGCCATTTCCACCAGCACCGGCGACACCGAAGCCGCCGCCATCGCCGCGACCGCGATCAGCCCGGCGCGATCGGTCAGCCCGCTCGCCCGCGCCGCATCGCGCGCCGCCAGCGCCACCACCGGCAGCGCGATCGAGCCGGCGACCACACCGAACAACCGATGTCCCAGCAACCCGTCGCCGACGATCAAGGTCCACGCGCGCAGCAGCGAATAATAAAAGGGCGGATGCGTCTCGTACGCCGGCACCACGCTCCACAGGAAATGCCAGCCCTTCGACGCAGCATAGGCGCTGTACGCCTCGTCGAGCCACATCGGCTCGTCGGTCAGCCCCCACGCGCGCGCGCCGATGCCGAACAGAAGAACGAGAGCGCCAAGCAGCAGCCAGCGATTGCGGAGCGAAATCATCGCCGGCCTATGCCACCGGCGAAAAAGGAAGGACAGGGCCGGCGGGGGCTGGTCGAGCGGGCCGACCCTGTCCAGCCGGGCGCATCGAGATCCGTCGCGCATGACGGCTGCCGTCGGATTGGGGGACGATGACAGCCCGACCCCGACGCTGTTGCCCGGTTGCGTCGTGGTAAGCCCGCCGGAAGCCGGTTCGGAGTCGGGGAATCTACTGTGGTGCCGCTTAGGCCGCCTGCTCCAGCGCCTCGCTCGCCTCCAGCCATTCGGCCTCGATCGCGTCGCGCTCCTTCTCCACGTCGGCGCGCAGCTTCATCAGTTCGGTCGTCGTGCGCTTCGAATCGGCGGGGGTCGCGGTCTTGGGATCGAACAGCGCGCGATCGATCTCGGACAGGCGCGCGCCCAAAGTCGCGATCTTCTGCTCCATCGCCTTGACCGAATTGCGCAGCGCCTGCGCCTTTTCGCGCGCCTGTGCCGCCGCCTTCTTGTCTTTCTTGCCAGCGCCCTTGCCGCCCTCGCCCTTCGGCGCCTTGCCGAGGATCAGGTCGGTATAATCTTCGAGGCTCCCCGCAAATTCCTTCGCGGTGCCGCCGTCGACCAGGACGAGGCGATCGGCGGTCAGCTCGATCATGTGGCGATCGTGGCTGACGATTACGACGGTGCCCTTATAGCCGTTGAGCGCCTGCACCAGCGCCTCGCGCGCATCGACGTCGAGGTGGTTGGTCGGTTCGTCGAGGATCAGCATGTGCGGCGCGTCGCGTGTGATGAGCGCCAGCGCGAGCCGTGCGCGCTCGCCGCCCGAAAGCTTCCCCACCTTCTGCGTCGCGCGGTCGCCCGAAAAGCCGAAGCGGCCCAGCTGCGCACGCACCGCCGCCGGGGTCATCCCCTGCATGATGCGGGTCATATGCTCCAGCGGGGTATCGTCGCGATCGAGTTCTTCCACCTGATACTGGGTGAAATAGCCGACCCGCATCTTGCCCGAAGATGCCATCGCGCCGTCCATCGGCTTCAGCTGCGCCGCCAGCAGGCGCGCCAGCGTGGTCTTGCCATTGCCGTTGCGGCCGAGCAGCGCGAGCCGATCGTCGGGATCGATCCGCAGGTTCAGCCGCTGCAGGATCGGGGTATCGCCATAGCCCACGCTCGCCAGATCGAGCGTGATCAGCGGCGGGCGCAGTTCGTCGGGATCGGGGAAGTCGAACGAGAGGCTCGGATCTTCGGCCAGCGCCGCGATCGGCTGCATCTTGGCCAGCATCTTCTGGCGCGACTGCGCCTGCTTGGCGGTGGAGGCGCGCGCCGAATTGCGGGCGATATAGTCCTGCAGCTTGGCGCGCTGCGCATCCTGATTGGCCTTCGCCGCCGCCAGCTGCGCGGCACGCTCGGCCCGCTGCCGCTCGAAGCTGTCATAACCGCCCGCATAGAGCGTGGTCTTGCCGCCTTCGAGGTGGAGGATGTGATCGACCACATTGTTGAGCAGATCGCGTTCGTGGCTGATCACCACGATCATCCCCGGATAATCCTTGAGGAAGTTCTCCAGCCAGAGCGTCGCTTCGAGATCGAGGTGGTTCGAAGGCTCGTCGAGCAGCAGCAGATCGGGGTTGGAGAACAGCAGCGACGCCAGCGCCACGCGCATCTTCCAGCCGCCCGAATAGCTGTCGAGCGGACGTCCCTGCATCTCCTCGTCAAAGCCGAGGCCCACCAGAATCGTCGATGCGCGCGAGGGCGCGGTGTACGCGTCGATCGCCTCGAGCCGATCGTAAATCTCGCCCATCCGGTCGGGATCCTCGACCGTCTCGGCCTCGATCAGCAGCGCGGCGCGCTCGACATCGGCGGCCAGCACCGCCTCGATCGGCGTGGTCGTGCCCGACGGCGCCTCCTGCGCGATATAGCCGACGCGCAGCCCCTTGGGCTTGTCGAGATCGCCGTCATCGGGCTCCAATTGCCCGATCATCACCTTCATCAGGGTCGACTTGCCGGCGCCGTTGCGGCCGATCAGGCCCACCTTCGATTTGGGCGGCAAAGCAGCCGACACGCGATCGAGGATCGTGCGCCCACCCAGACGGACGGTCAGATTCGAGAAATTGAGCATGGCGCGCCCGTAGCAGGCGCACGCGCGCGAGAAAACCGTCCCGTGCTGCGGTGCCGCAATTAGCTTGACATTGCCGTGTTTGTTCTATATATGTTCTTATTCGCACTTTGGGGGAGGTGCCTATATGCAGGTTTCGACAGTACCATCAGGCCTCAATCCGCTCGTCATTGCGATAAGCCGCAGGCGACGAAGCAATCCGGCTCCGACGTTGGATCGGATTGCTTGGCTCCCCCTGGTCATCGCGTTTCTGGCTATCGGCTGGAAAGCTGGCGTGGCGCGTGGCATCGTTTCTGGAATGAGGTCTGGTCTAATCCTTGTCGTGGCTGCGATCATTGCATCTGCATGCTCGGCTCCCGCACCTCGCGCCTGCAAACCACCAAGAGATTACTGGAAAAAGCCGGTTCTCGGACTCGGACTGCATGTCGCTTGGAATGTGCTCACGATAGATCAGAACGGCTTCATCTTCTGGAACGGGTCCAAAATACGCGATACCCAATTGGGGCGCTTGCTCGAAGGCTCGCATTCGCTCGATCCCGAGCCGCAAGTATATCTCGAAGCCGAGATGGGTGTGACATGCGATGCTCTGGAGAAAGTCCGCAACACGATGGACGAAACGCTCCAGTGCCGATCAGGCAATGGAAAATGCGTCGAAGGCTATCCGAAGTTCGTTCCGATGCCCGCGGGTGGGTGATCAGCGAGCAGCTTCGCCAAATCGATTATCGACGAACCCCAATCGCAACCGCAAATCACCAAAACCAAAGGCCACAAAAGCCACAACCATTGTGGCTTTCGCTCGCCCTAACCTTTCTTGGCCCCGGAAATCCGCCCCGCAGGCTTGAAGCCATAACCTTTATCTCTTTATGTCGGCGCCACCGATAAGACCCAAGGGGAGCCTCATGTCCGATATCTATCCCGTGCCCGCAGAATGGGCTGCGAAGGCCAAGGTGACGAAGGCGGATTATGAGGCGGGGCACGCCCGCTCGCTGAACGATGCGGATGCCTTCTGGCTGGAAAAGGCGCAGCGGCTCGACTGGCTGACCTTCCCCACCAAGGCGAATGAATCGAGCTTCGACGAGGCCGATTTCGGCGTGAAGTGGTTCGCCGACGGCGCGCTCAACGTCGCCGCCAACTGCCTCGACCGGCATCTGGCCGAGCGCGGCGATCAGATCGCGATCATCTGGGAACCCGATGTTCCCACCGAGGAGCCGAAGAAGTTCACCTACAAGCAGGTCCTCGCCGAGGTGTGCCGCTTCGCCAATGTCCTGAAGGGCCAGGGCGTGAAGAAGGGCGATCGCGTCACCGTCTATATGCCGATGATCCCCGAAGCGGCGTTCGCCCTGCTCGCCTGCGCGCGGATCGGCGCGATCCATTCGGTCGTGTTCGGCGGCTTCAGCCCCGAGGCGCTGGCCGGCCGCATCACCGATTGCGATTCGACCGTGGTCGTCACCGCCGATGAGGGCCGTCGCGGGGGCAAGCATGTCCCGCTCAAGGCCAATGTCGATGCCGCCGCCGCACACACGCCGTGCCTCAAGAGCGTGATCGTCGTGAAGGCGACCGGCGGCGCGATCGCGATGCAGGACGGCCGCGACGTCTGGTATCACGAGGCCGCGGCGTCGGTCTCCGCCGACTGCCCGGTCGAACCGATGAACGCCGAAGATCCGCTGTTCATCCTCTACACCTCGGGCTCCACCGGAAAGCCCAAGGGCGTGCTCCACACCACCGGCGGCTATCTGCTCTGGGCGGCGATGACGCATGAAGCCGTGTTCGATTATCGCCCCGGCCAGATCTACTGGTGCGCCGCCGATATCGGCTGGGTCACCGGCCACACCTATATCGTCTATGGTCCGCTCGCGAATGGCGGCACGACGCTGATGTACGAAGGCGTCCCCAACTGGCCCGACGCCAGCCGCATCTGGCAGGTGGTCGATCGCCACAATGTCGAAATCATCTTCACCGCGCCCACGGCGCTGCGCGCGCTGATGAAGGACGGCGACGATTTCGTCGCCAAGACCTCGCGCAAGACGCTGAAGCTGCTGGGCACGGTGGGCGAGCCGATCAACCCCGAGGCGTGGCGCTGGTATCATGATGTGGTCGGCGAAGGCCGCTGCCCGATCGTCGACACCTGGTGGCAGACCGAGACCGGGGGCGCGATGATCACCCCGCTGCCCGGCGCGATCGATCTCAAGCCCGGATCGGCCACCAAGCCCTTCTTCGGCGTCGAACCCCAGATCGTCGATGCGGACGGCAAGATTCTGGAGGGCGCGACCGAGGGCAATCTCGTCATCGCGCGCAGCTGGCCGGGGCAGATGCGCACCGTCTGGGGCGATCACGAACGCTTCTTCCAGACCTATTTCTCGACCTATCGCGGCAAATATTTCACCGGCGACGGATGCCGCCGCGATGAGGACGGCTATTACTGGATCACCGGCCGGGTCGACGATGTCATCAATGTCTCGGGCCACCGCATGGGCACCGCCGAGGTCGAATCGGCACTCGTCCTCCATCCCAAGGTCGCCGAAGCCGCGGTCGTCGGCTTCCCGCACGACATCAAGGGCCAGGGTATCTACGCCTATGTCACCCTGAACGCGGGCGAGGAATCGAGCGAGCCTTTGCGCAAGGAATTGCGCGACTGGGTCCGCACCGAAATCGGCCCGATCGCGACCCCCGACGCGATCCAGTTCGCCCCCGGCCTGCCCAAGACCCGCTCGGGCAAGATCATGCGCCGCATCCTGCGCAAGATCGCCGAGGGCGACGTTAGCTCATTGGGCGACACCTCCACCCTCGCCGATCCCTCCGTCGTCGACGATCTGGTCGCCAACCGGGTCGGCTGACCTCATCCTTTGGGTCGGGCGGGCAACCTTTCGTTACGGAACCGGGGCGGATCGGCTATCGTTTGCGCTCCATATCCGTCAGCCGGAAGGGCAGTCCGAATGACCGACAGCGTCCGTTACAACGGCACCGCGCGCCTCCTTCACTGGACGATCGCGGTGCTGATCATCGCCAATCTGATCCTGGGCATCGGCCATGATCCGTTGGGCGAAATCCTCCCCGCCATGCCGATCCACAAGTCGATCGGGCTGACCGTGCTGGCGCTCAGCCTGTTCCGCCTCGTCTGGCGCATCACCCACACGCCCCCGCCCCTCCCCGCCTCACTCGCCGGATGGGAAAAGGGCGCAGCGCATGCGATGCACTGGCTGCTCTACGCGCTGATGATCCTGCTGCCGCTGTCGGGCTGGATCATGTCGTCGGCGGGCACGCGGCCGCTCCAGTGGTTCTGGCTGTTCGACGTGCCCAAGCTTGATGTCGCAAAGGGCGACGCGATCGTCAGCCTGTCGGGCGGGAGCCACGGCCCGATGGGCTTCCTGATGATCGCGCTGCTGATCGGCCATATCGGCGCCGCGCTCCGCCACCACTTCCTGCTGAAGGACGACGTGCTGCGGCGGATGCTGGGTTAAGCCGGAAGCCGCATCAGCCCTTCCTGCGTGGTCGTCGCGATCAGGCGGCCGTCGCGGGAAAAGATATGGCCGCGGTTCATGCCGCGCCCCTGCCCCGCCGACGCGCTGTCGCTGACGTAGAGCAGCCAATCCTCGATGTTCACGTCCTGGTGAATCCACAGGCCGTGATCGAGGCTGGCGACATGCGCGCCCTTCTTCAGCCGGCTGCGGTGCGGGCCGATGCAGGCATTCACCAGGAACAGGTCCGAAGCATAGGCCAGCAGGATGCGGTGCCAGCTCTGATCGGCGGGCACGTCGCGGCACCGGAACCACATCGCCTGTTCGGCGGGGCCATCCTCGCGCTGGAAGGGTTGGCAGCCGGTGATCGGGTGGACGTCGATCGAGGTGATCCGCCGCAGCATCGATTCGCGCATCGATTCGGGCGCCTGCTCGGCCGCCGCGCGCTGGACATCCTCCAGGCTCGGCAAAGCTTCGGGCGGGGGCACGTCGGGCATTTCGGGCTGGCGCCACGACCCCGGCTCGGGCGCGTGGAACGACGCCATCATCGTCAGGATCGGCTTGTCGTTCTGATGCACGACGACGCGCCGGCTGCTGAACGCCCCGCCATCGCGATCGCGCGCCACCTCGACCTTGATCGGCGTATCGAACGCGCCGCCGCGCAGGAAATAAGCGTGGAGCGAGTGGACCGGGCGATCGGCGGGCACCGTCAGGGTCGCGGCGCTTAGCGCCTGCGCGATCACCTGCCCACCGAACAAAGTGAACCAGCCGTCGTTCGTCGTGCGCCCTTCAAACAGGTCCGGTCCGACCGCGTTCATCGTCAGCGCGCCGATCAGTTCGTTCATGCATTCCTCCCGTTACCTCGTCCTTAGGCGGCGGGGCACAAAACTGAAATGGATTCTGCCGAAGCTTATGGCGAGGCGTTCGCACTTGACTTGGAAGCACCCCCCTCCCAAGGCTCGCGCCCTTCGAAAACCCCTTTTAAAAAGGCTGTTCCCGTGTCTGATGTGCCTGAAATCGCCCTCACGCTTCCCGATGGTTCGGTGCGTAAGGTCGCGACCGGCACCACCGCGGGGCAGATTGCCGCCGCGATCGGGCCGGGCCTGGCCAAGGCGGCGCTGGCCGCGCGCGTCGATGGCGAGCTGCGCGATCTCGATCGCCCGATCGAGGCCGATGCGACGCTGTCGCTCGTGACCGCGAAGGACGAGGCCGACGCGCTCGAACTCGCGCGCCACGATTATGCGCACGTCCTGGCCGAAGCGGTGCAGGCACTGTTTCCGGGCACGCAGATCACCTTCGGCCCGTCGACCGACGATGGTTTCTATTACGACTTCGCGCCCAAGGATCGCCCCTTCACCGAGGAGGATCTGCCCGCGATCGAGGCGGAGATGCGCAAGATCATCGCCGCCAACAAGCCGCTGCGCCGTGAGGAATGGAGCCGCGAGCAGCTGATCAGCCGCTGGAAGCAGCAGGGCGAAAGCTTCAAGGCCGAATGGGCGGCCGAACTGCCGGGCGACGAGCCGCTGACGGTCTATTGGTCGGGCGACGACTGGCTCGACATGTGCCGCGGCCCGCATCTGCCATCGACCGGCAAGCTCGATCCGGCGGCGTTCAAGCTGACGCGCGTTTCGGGCGCCTATTGGCGCGGCGATCAGAAGAACGCGATGCTCAGCCGCATCTACGGCACCGGCTGGCTCAACAAGAAGCAGCTCGACGCGCATCTGACGCGGCTTGAGGAAGCGGCCAAGCGCGATCACCGCAAGATCGGGGCGGAGATGGACCTGTTCCACCTCCAGTCCGAAGCGCAGGGTTCGGTCTTCTGGCACCCCAAGGGCTATGCGATCTGGCGCGTGCTGGAGGCGTATATGCGCCGCCGCCTCGATGGCGCGGGCTATGTCGAGGTCAAGACGCCGCAGCTGATGGACGCGCGCCAATGGGAGCAGTCCGGCCACTGGGGCAAATATCGCGAGAATATGTTCGTGGTGCCCGACGAGGTGCCAAACACCGAAGAGGAAGGCCCGGTTCTGACCGGCGAGGGCGACCTGATGGCGCTCAAGCCGATGAACTGCCCGGCGCACATCCTGATCTTCAAGCAGGGCATCACCAGCTATCGCGACCTGCCGATCCGCATGGCCGAATTCGGCTGCTGCCACCGCAACGAGGCGCATGGCGCGCTGCACGGCATCATGCGCGTGCGCCAGTTCACGCAGGACGATGCGCACATCTTCGTGCGCGCCGATCAGCTGGTCGAGGAAGTGAGGCTGTTCTGCGACCTGCTCGACAGCATCTACAAGGATCTCGGCTTCGACAGCTATGCGATCAAGCTGGCGCTGCGCCCCGAAAAGCGTTTCGGCAGCGAAGAGATGTGGGACTGGGCCGAACAGTCGCTGCGCGATGCGGTCGCCGCGACGGGACGCGCGACCCCCGAGTTCGGCTGGGAGGAGCTGGAGGGCGAAGGCGCCTTCTATGCGCCGAAGCTGGAATTCCACCTGACCGACGCGATCGGCCGGACGTGGCAGTGCGGCACGCTGCAGACCGACACGGTCCTGCCCGAACGACTCGATGCGGCTTATGTCGGCGAGGATGGCGCGCGCCACCGCCCGATCATGCTCCACCGCGCGATCCTGGGCACGTTCGAACGCTTCATCGGCATATTGATCGAACATCATGCCGGCCGCTTCCCGGTATGGCTGGCGCCGGTGCAGGCGGTGGTCGCGACGATCGTGTCCGATGCGGACGGCTATGCGGCCGAAGTTGCGGCGAAGCTGGCGGCGGCGGGCATCCGCGTCGAGACCGACCTGCGCAACGAGAAGATCAATTACAAGGTGCGCGAACACAGCCTGGCCCGCGTTCCCGCTTTGCTGGTCGTCGGGCGTCGCGAGGCCGAGGAAGGCACCGTCGCGGTCCGCCGTCTGGGCAGCGAAGGCCAGACGATCATGACCGTCGACGAGGTGATCGCGGCGCTCAAGACGGAGGCGACTCCGCCCGATCTTCGGACCGCCTGATCGACAAATATCGCAGTGCAGCGTGGAAAGGCCCGAATTTTCGGGCCTTTCCCATCTTTCAAAAGCCCGCGCGAACGCTTATATCGCCCGCGTCCAGAAGCCTCGACAGGAGAAGATTCTATACGTCCCCCGATGATGCGCCGACCGCTCGGCCAGCCGCCGATGCCGCTCAACGGCCCCCGTTATAACGAGTTCATCCAGTCCCAGAAGGTCCGGGTGATCGATGAAAACGGCGAAAATCTGGGCGTGATGTATACGCGCGAGGCGATGGAGCAGGCGCAGGAAGCCGGCCTCGATCTGGTCGAAATTTCCCCGAACGCCGATCCGCCCGTCGCCAAGTTCCTCGACATCGGCAAGTTCAAGTACGAGGCGCAGAAAAAGGCGAACCTCGCCCGCAAGACTCAGAAGACGCAGGAGATCAAAGAGATCAAGATGCGTCCGAACATCGACGATCATGATTATGATACGAAGATGAAGAAGATCCACGAGTTCATCGAGGAAGGCGACAAGGTGAAGGTCACTTTGCGTTTCCGCGGTCGCGAACTCGCGCACGGCCAGCTGGGCATGCAGGTCCTGCAGCGGGTTCAGGCCGACATGGCGGAGACCGCCAAGGTCGAACAATATCCGCGCATGGAAGGCCGTCAGATGCTGATGGTCATCGCGCCGAAGAATTAAAGTCTTTCAGCGGGCGGCCCGCAGCGCGAGCCGCCCGTCGATCCAGCGACATCCCACGCCAAGCGCCAGAAACAGCGCCGCGATGGCCGCGATATAAGCGGCGACGCCCCATCCGACCCTGTTCGGATTGAGGAAGAAATAGGGATACCAGCCGGACAAGGCACCCATCGTCATCGTCCATCCGGTATAGCTGAGTGGATAGATCAGCCAGCGCCACGGCCCCGCGCGATCGATGCCCCCATGCGGCCCAAACCACAGCCAGCAGACGATCCACAATCCGGGCACGGCCTGGTGCGCGAGCAGATTGCCCCACCAGCCGACGGCATCGAACTTCTGATGCCCGGCGAGCAGCGCCTGAAACACCGCCGCGACGACCACGATATAGACCGTCAACGCGGCCCGCGTGCCCGGCGCGCTGGCCCATCGGTGGAGCCGCCCGGCGCCCGTGGCCATGCCGATCGCGGCGAGCAGGATCAGCGTGTTCGACTGGATCGTGAAGAAGCTGACATAATGCGCGGTCTGCGCCAGCGGCCGATCGGGATGCTGCGACAGCGCCCAGAGATATTCGAGGACGAGCCCCACCAAGGCGAATATCGCCAGCGCGCCATGCGCGAGCCGGGACGAACTCACGTCGGAACGATCACGCAGGTGGCTGCCACAATTCGATCGGATTGCCTTCGGGATCGTGGATGCGGGCGAAGCGGCCGGTTTCGGGTGCATCCCATTCGGCGCGCGTTTCGACCGCGATCCCCGCCGCCGTGAGCGACGCGATCATATCGTCGATGCCGTCGACGCGCAGGTTCAGCATGTGCTGCTTGTCCGCCGGGAAATAATCGGTGGTCGCCTTGAACGGCGCAAACACGACCGGACCGGCCTGAACCCGCCAGAACCAGTCGGACGGATCATCCCCGCCATCGCCGCTGCATCCCGCGCCGACGTGCAGATGATCTTTATACCATTTGGAGAGCGCGTCCGGGTCCTGCGCCCGGAAGAAGATGCCGCCGATCCCGAGCACACCCATATCTTGCCTCCCTAAGCCGCCTTCTTCGCCGACGCCGGTCCCGCCGCATCGAGCAGCAACCGTTCGAGCGTCTTGAGGCGCGACTGGCTGCCGATTTTATCGCCGGTCAGATCGGTTATGTAGAAAACGTCGACCGCGCGTTCGCCATAGGTCGCGATATGCGCCGAATGGATCGTCACCTTCGCCTGGAACAGCGCGTGCGACAGCGCGTGGAGCAGCGCCGGTCGATCGCGGGCGTTCACCTCCACCACCGTGTACCGGTTCGACGCGCGATTATCGATCAGGACGTTCGGCTCGATCGCGAAGGCATCGGCCCGCGGGCGGGCGAGCGGCTTGGCGGCGAGACGATCGGCCATGCGGTTGCGATTGGCCAGCGCATCCTCGATCGCGATCGCCAGCCGCTTCATCCGATCATCCTCGTCGAACGGCTGCCCGAAGGGATCCTGCACGACGATATTGTCGATCGCCATGCCGTCGCGCGTCGTATGGATGCGCGCGTCGATGATGCCCGCGCCCGCAAGGTGGATCGCGCCGGCGATCCGGTAGAACAGGCCCGGATGGTCGCCCGCATAGATGGTGACGAGCGTCGCGCCGCTATCGGGCTGCGGCGCCGCGATGATCGCGAGCGATTTGCCGTCGCCATCGGCCTCGGCGATCTGGCGCGCATTCTTTTCGAGCACGTCGAGGCTTTCGGCGACCCAATAGCTTTCGGGGAAGCGCGCGGTGTAGCTGGCCATCAGATCGGCGGGCCAGCCGAGCCGTTCGGCCAGGGCCGCCTGCTTTGCGGAAACCCGCTCGCGCCGGCCGGTCTGCTTGTGGCCGAGGCGCAGCACTTCTTCCGCAGCCTCATAGAGATCGCCGAGCAGCTGGCGCTTCCAGCTGTTCCACACGCCAGGGCCGACCGCGCGGATATCGACGACGGTAAGGCACAGGAGCAGGCGCAGGCGTTCCGGGCTTTGCACCCGTTCGGCGAAATCGAGGATAGTCTTGAAGTCGGAGAGATCGCGCTTCATCGCGGTATCCGACATGATCAGGTGGTAGCGGACGAGCCAGGCGACCGTCTCGGTCTCCGCTGCCGTCATGCCGAAGCGCGGGCACAGCTTTTCGGCCACTTCGGCGCCCAGCACGCTGTGATCGCCGCGCCGCCCCTTGGCGATGTCGTGCAGCAGGATCGAGACGTAGAGGACGCGGCGCGACACGATCTGGTGGATGATCACCGACGCGATCGGATGATCCTCGCGCAACTCGCCCTTTTCGATCCGGGCCATCAGCCCGATCGCGCGGATCGAATGCTCGTCCACCGTATAATGGTGGTACATGTCGAACTGCATCTGCGCGACGACGCGGCCGAAATCGGGAACGAAGCGACCGAACACCCCCGCCTCGTTCATCCAGCGCAGCACCGTTTCGGGATCGTTGCGCGAGGCGAGTACGTCGAGGAACAGCGCGTTCGCCTTCGGATCGCGGCGGACGGCATTGTCGATCAGCCGCACGTCTCGCCCGGCGGCGCGCATCGTGAGCGGGTGGATTTCCAGCCCATGCTTGTCGGCCAATGCGAACAGCTGGATCAGCCGCACCGGATCCTGCGCAAAGAAATCGTCCGTCGGCATGGCCAGCCGGCCGCGATCGAGGACGAAGCCGTCGAGCTTGGTAGGCTTGCGGCGCAGGCTCGGCAGGCCGAAGCGGCGGCCCTTGCCCGCGAAACTTTCGTCGATATGCGCGAGGAAGATGGCGGTGAGGTCGCCCACCCGCTTCGCCATCAGGAAATAATGCTGCATGAAGCGTTCGACCGCCGATTTGCCGGGGCGATCGGCATAGCGCATCCGCCGCGCCAGTTCGGGCTGGAGATCGAAGGTCAGCCGTTCCTCGGCACGCTTCGCGACGATGTGGAGGTGGCAGCGCACCGCCCACAGGAAATTCTCGGCCTGCTGGAACTGGCGCAATTCGGTGCGCGTCAGCAGCCCCTTGTCGACCAGTTCGGGCACCGATCGCACCTGATAGGCATATTTGCCGATCCAGAAGAGCGTGTGGAGATCGCGCAGCCCCCCCTTGCCCTCCTTCAGGTTCGGTTCGACGACATAGCGGCTGTCGCCCATGCGCTTGTGCCGATCATTCCGTTCGGCGAGCTTTTCGGTGACGAAGAGGCGGGCGGTGCCGCTGACCACCTCCTTGTCGAACAGGCGTGCGGCCTGATCGTAGAGATCGGTATCGCCCCAGACGTAACGCCCTTCGAGCAAGGCGGTGCGGATCGTCAGGTCCGACTTCGCCATGCGCACCATCTCGTCGAGCGAGCGCGACGAATGGCCGACCTTCAACGCCAGATCCCAGAAGGAATAGAGCATCGATTCGATGACTTGCTCCGACCAGCTCGTCTGCTTCCACGGGGTCAGGAAGGCGATGTCGACGTCCGAATAAAGCGCCATTTCCCCGCGCCCGTAACCGCCGACCGCGACCAGCGTGAGCCGCTCGGCGGCGCTGGGATTGTTGAGGGGGTAGAGCCGCTCGACCGTGAAATCGTGGATCAGGCGAATGATCTGATCGGTCAGGAAGGCGTAAGCCGACGCCGCCTCGGTCCCGCGCCCCGGCGCTTCTTCAAGCCGGCGCGCGATTTCGGCGCGCCCAGCCTCCAGCGCGGCGCGCAGGATCGGCGTCGCGGCGTTGCGCATGTCGGATACGCCGCCCGCTTCGGGCAGGTTCGCCAAGGCATCGGCGACGGCGCGCCGATCGATGATCGCGCGGCGCTGCGGCAGGGCGTCGAAACGGGAAGCCATGCTGCGGACATAGGGGCGATTTGGTTACAGGAGAAGGGCTGACCACCCCAAATCCGTTCGTGTCGAGCGAAGTCGAGACACGTTCGCATATGCCGACATCCCTCGACTTCGCTCGGGACGAACGGTGGTGGGTTGGAGGGCTCAGTCCTCCGCTGCCAGACGCTTGAGCTTGTAGATCAGATCGAGCGCATCGCGTGGGCTGAGCGCGTCGGCGTCGATCGCTTCGACTTCGGCGCGCAGCGGATCGGCGACCGGTTCGGGCGTCGCGGCGGCCGCTGCAGCGAACAGCGGGAGATCGTCTAACCCTGCCGCCAGACCGCCGGTCGCGGCCTTGCCCGCCTCCAGCCGCTTGAGCACGTCGCGCGCGCGGCCGAGGACGGCGGGGGGCAGGCCCGCAAGCTTGGCGACCGCGATGCCGTAGCTGCGATCGGCGGGGCCGTCGGCCAGTTCGTGGAGGAGGACCAGCTCGCCCTTCCATTCGCGCGCGCGGACATGGTGGAGCGAGAGCGCGTCGAGCCGCTCGGCCAGCCGGGTCAGTTCGTGATAATGGGTCGCGAACAGGCAGCGGCAGCGGTTCATGTCGTGCACCGCCTCCACCACCGCCCAGGCGATGGCGAGGCCATCATAGGTCGAGGTGCCGCGCCCGACTTCGTCGAGAATGACGAAGCTGCGTTCGGTCGCCTGCGCGAGGATTGCGGCGGTTTCGACCATTTCGACCATGAAGGTCGATCGCCCGCGCGCCAGATTGTCCGACGCGCCGACCCGGCTGAACAGCCGATCGACGATGCCGAGCCGCGCGCTGGTCGCGGGCACCGGGCTCCCCGCCTGCGCGAGGATCGCGATGGCCGCATTCTGCCGGAGGAAGGTCGACTTACCGCCCATGTTCGGGCCGGTGACGAGCCACAGCCGCCGATCTTCGGCCAAAGTACAATCATTGGCGACAAAGCGTTCGCCCGACGCCGCAACCGCCGCCTCGACTACCGGATGGCGGCCGCCGCGCACGTCGAAGCAATTGACCGGTTCGAATTGCGGACGGGTCCAGCCGCCCTCGATCGCGCGTTCGGCAAGCGCCGAGGCGACGTCGAGCCGCGCGAGCGCATCGGCGGTCGCTGCGATTTCGGCGGTGCGCGCGAGCGCGGCTTGGGTCAGTTCCTCCAGATGCGCCGCTTCGGCCGCGAGCGCATGCGCGCCGGACTGATCGACGCGCTGCGCCTGTTCGTGGAGTTCGGGCGCGTTGAAGCGGACGACGCCGGCCAGCGTCTGGCGGTGCGTGAACCCCGAGTCGGCCGCCATCAGCGGATCGGCATGCTTCGCTTGCACCTCGATATGGAAACCGAGGACGCCATTATGCTTGATGCGAAGCGAGGCGATACCGGTGCGGTCGCGATATTGCGCCTCCAACGCGGCGATGGCGCGCCGCCCCTCCCCGCCCGCGCCGCGCAGCGCATCGAGCGCGGCGTCATAGCCTTCCGCAATATAGCCGCCCGACGCCGCATCGATCGGCGGCATCGGCACCAAAGCGCGCTTGAGATGATCGACCAGTGCGCCGTGGCCAAGGAATGCGGGGAGCAGTTGTACGAGCAAGGCCGGGCTCGGTTCGATCCGGCGTAGCAGTTCGTGAAGCGCATAGCCCTGATCGAGGCCGTCGCGCAGCTGGCCGAGGTCGCGCGGTGAACCGCGCCCCGCCACGATCCGGCCGAGCGCACGGCCGATATCGGGAAGCGCGCGCAGGGTGCCGCGCATCCGATCGCGCAACGCCCCGTCGCGTTCGAACAGTTCGACCAGATCGAGCCGGTCGATGATCGCTTGTGTATCCGTCAGCGGCGCCGACAGATCGGCCGCCAGCAACCGCGCACCCGCGCCCGTCACCGTGCGATCGACCGCGTCGAGCAGGCTGCCCTTGCGCGTGCCGGCCTGCGACTGGGTGATTTCCAGGCTTTCGCGCGTCGCGGCGTCGATCATCATATGATCGGCGATGACGCGGCGGCGCGGCGGCTGCAGGAAAGGCAGGCTCCCCTGCCCCGCGCGTTCGAGATAGGCGATCAGCGCGCCCGCCGCCGCCAGTTCAGGCCGCCCGAACGCGCCGAAACCATCGAGCGTCGCGACGCCCAGCAGGCTTTTCAGCCGCGTCTCGCCCTTCAGCGAATCGAAATTATCGCGCGGCCAGCCGATCGCCTCATCAGGGGCGCCCGCCATATCGTCGGGGACGAGCAGTTCGGCCGGATCGAGCCGGGCGAGTTCGGCGTCGAGCGCGCCTTCGGGCAGCGACACCACCTCGAACCGCCCCGTCGAGATATCGGCGGCGGCGATACCGTAAGCGCCGCCCACATTCGCCACCGCGACCAGCCAGTTGGCGGCGCGCGCATCGAGCAGGGATTCCTCGGTCAACGTGCCCGCCGTCACCACGCGCACGATCGCGCGGCCGACCAGCGCCTTCGATCCGGCGCGCTTCTTGGCCTCTGCCGGACTTTCGGTCTGTTCGGCCAGCGCGACGCGGTGCCCCGCCTTGATCAGCCGCGCGAGATACATTTCCGCCGCATGCACCGGCACGCCGCACATCGGGATCGGCGCGCCTTCATGTTCGCCGCGCGACGTGAGCGCGATATCGAGCGCGGCAGCGGCCGCCTTGGCATCTTCGAAGAACATTTCGAAGAAGTCGCCCATGCGGTAAAATAGCAGGCAATCGGGCGCGGACGCCTTCAACGCCAGATATTGCGCCATCATTGGGGTCGGCCCAGCCGCCCCTTCTTTCACATCACCCCGAGCCATTTTCCGGCTGATAGCGGCTTGTGGGCGGAGCGGCCATGCCCCAAAAGGCCATGCACGAACGCGATCGGCCGCAGCCGATCCAATAAGGGGCGGGAATATCCGATGAGCGACAGCAAGGTTCAGTTTTCGGATCGCGAGGCGCTGCACTTCCATTCGACCGGGCGCCCCGGCAAGATCGAGATCGTCGCATCCAAGCCGATGGCGACCCAGCGCGACCTGAGCCTGGCTTATTCGCCCGGCGTCGCGGTGCCCGTCCGCGCGATCGCCGAAGATCCCGCCACCGCCTACGACTATACCGCCAAGGGCAATCTGGTCGCCGTCATTTCGAACGGCACCGCGATCCTGGGCCTGGGCAATCTGGGCGCGCTGGCATCCAAGCCGGTGATGGAAGGCAAGGCCGTCCTGTTCAAGCGCTTCGCCGACGTCGATTCGATCGACATCGAACTGGCGACCGAAGATCCCGATGCGATCATCGAGGCGGTAGCGCTGATGGAGCCGAGCTTCGGCGGCATCAACCTTGAGGACATCAAGGCCCCCGAATGCTTCATCATCGAGCAGACTTTGCGCGAGCGGATGAACATTCCGATCATGCACGACGATCAGCACGGCACCGCGATCATAACCGCCGCCGGCCTGATCAACGCCGCGCATCTGACAGGCCGCAAGCTCGACGAGATGAAGGTGGTCGTGAACGGCGCCGGCGCCGCCGCGATCGCGTGCACCGCGCTGATCAAGTCGATGGGCGTGCGCGCCGACAACGTCATCATGTGCGATCGTACCGGCGTGATCTATCAGGGTCGCGAAGAGGGCATGGACCAGTGGAAGTCCGCCCACGCCGCCAAGACCGACAAGCGCACGCTGGCCGAAGCGCTGGTGGGTGCCGACGTGTTCCTGGGCCTGTCGGCCAAGGGCGCGCTCAAGCCCGAAATGGTCAAGGAGATGGCCGACCATCCGATCATCTTCGCGATGGCCAATCCCGATCCCGAAATCACCCCGCCCGACGCCAAGGCGGCCCGCCCTGACGCGATCATCGCGACCGGCCGTTCGGACTATCCGAACCAGGTCAACAACGTGCTGGGCTTCCCCTTCATCTTCCGCGGCGCGCTGGACGTGCGCGCGACCGCGATCAACGAGGAGATGAAGATCGCGGCTGCTCAAGCACTCGCCGAACTGGCGCGTGAGCAGGTGCCCGAGGAAGTGGCCGCAGCTTATGGCGGCGCCGCACCGCGCTTCGGCCGCGACTACATCATCCCCGCGCCGTTCGATCCGCGCCTGATGGAGGTGGTGCCCGCCGCCGTCGCGCAGGCCGCGATGGACACCGGCGTCGCGCGCAAGCCGATCCTCGACATGGACGCCTATCGCCAGGGGCTGAAGGCGCGGCTGAACCCGACCACGTCGGTGCTGACCAACGCCTATGAAAATGCGCGCGCCCACCCCAAGCGCGTCGTCTTCGCCGAGGCGGAGGAAGAGGTGGTGCTGCGCGCCGCCATCCAGTTCAAGAATCTGGGGTATGGCACCCCCGTCCTCGTCGGCCGCGACGACGTGCCCGAAAAGCTCAAGGCGCTGGGCGTCGAGGATCCCGAGAGCTTCGAGCTGCACAACAGCCGCATCTCGCCGATCGTCCCCAAGATGGTCGACTATCTCTACGATCGCCTGAAGCGCCGCGGCTATCTGCGCCGCGAGGTCGAGGTTCTGGTCAATCAGGATCGCCACATCTTCGGCGCGCTGCTGCTGGCACTGGGCGAAGCCGATGCGATGGTGACGGGCACGACCCGCTCCTACGGCCAGGTGTTCCGCCAGGTCCGCCGCGTGCTCGATCCGGCCTCCGGCCAGCGCCCGTGCGGTATCCACCTGTTCGTGAGCCAGAACCACACGACCTTCATCGCCGACACCACCGTCAGCGAGCGTCCGTCGGCGAGCGACCTGGCCGACATCGCCGAGCAGACGGCGGCGGTCGCGCGCAAGATGGGCCACGAACCGCGCGTTGCCTTCCTCAGCTATTCGACCTTCGGCAATCCCGAGGGCAGCTGGCTCGAATCGATCCGCGGTGCTGTGGCCCTGCTCAACGAGCGCGGCGCGAGCTTCGAATATGAAGGCGAAATGGCGCCCGACGCGGCGCTGAACCCCAAGGTGATGGAGCTTTATCCGTTCAATCGCCTGTCCGCGCCCGCCAATGTGCTGGTGATGCCGGGCCTGCAGTCGGCCAACATCTCGGCCAAGTTGCTGCGCGAACTGGGCAAGGGCACGATGATCGGCCCGATGCTGGTGGGGATGGAAAAGCCCGTCCAGATCATGACCATGTCGTCGAACGCGAGCGAGATCCTGACCCTCGCCGTGCTCGCGGCCTCGGGCATCGCCAGCTGATAATCGATCAGGGCACCGAGCGCAGATGGATCAGGGGATAAGGACGCCCCTGCCCGTCGCGCTCGGACCGGCCGGTCGGCACGAAGCCCAAATGCTCGTAGAAGCCGACCGCCTGCGCGTTCTGTTCGTTCACGTCGGTTGAAATCGTGCCGTGCTGCGCGAGCGCGTGCTGCACCAGGGTCCGCCCGACGCCTTTGCCCCGGCTGCCCGGATCGATGAACAGCGCCTCCATATGCGCATCGTCCATCAGCATGAAGCCGAGCGCACGATCGCCAGCATCGACCGCCAGCAGCAACGGCGCACCCGGCAGGAAATCGCGCAGTTCCTGTTCGATCGCATCACGATCCTCGGACGCGAGGAAATCGTGCGTCGCATCGACGGCATCGCGCCATATCCGCAGCACGATATCGCCATCGGCCACGGTCGACGGCCGGATACCGATGTTGCTCATCGATGCGCGTCCTCGGCCTGTTCTGCCTTCATAGAGGCGGCGAGCTGATCGACGGTCTGCGGCGTCGCGGGCAGCTTGAGGCGATTGGCGGGCACATCGACCGTCTCGACGCTGTCGAGCAGGAAGCGGCCGCCGACGTCGATCGGGGTGCCCAATGCGAAGATCGCACGCGTTTCGGCGATGATCGTCTTGACCGCAGGGCCGACCAGAGGCGCCGCCGGCACCAAAGCCGCATTCATGAAGCGTTCGAGCGCGCGGCCGACGGGGACGAGCGACGCTTCGCGGCTGATCACATAATCGACCGTCTTCGCCGGATCGGACGTGTCGATGCCCTTCACATGATAGATCGTGCCGGTGCGCCCGCCGACCGTGCGCCCGCCATCGGGCGTGAGCGTGAGGCTGGTCGCGATCGCGGTGGCATCGGGCGTGCGCAGCATATCGCCGAAGATCGGCGGCACGATCCGGTCGATCGCCGCGCCCACATCGGCGATGTCGGCAACCATCGGCACGCCTTCCTTGTCGCCGATCACATAGAATCGATCGCCGATCATCAGGCCGTAATCATTGCTGTCCGCCTCGCTGATCCGCGCGTCGCCATTGTCGGCGACCTCGATCACCAATGCGCGCGTCTTGCCCGCGTCGAAATAGGTCGCGCGCAGCCCGGCTTGGGCGGGCGCCGCCAGCGCAAGCATCAAAACCAACAACGTCGCGCGCATAGCATCCCTTTACGATTTTCAGCCCGACTTCCCCCAAAGCCCGAAATCGCGCAAGGGGCAGTGATGGCCGTCACCCGTCTCGCGCTGACCGATTTCCGATCGCACGGGCGTCTTCTGATCGAGCCCGGCCCCGGCCTGGTCGTGTTGACCGGCGAAAATGGCGCGGGAAAGACCAACCTGCTCGAGGCCTTGTCGCTGCTCGCCCCCGGCCGCGGCCTGCGCGGCGCGGCGCTGTCGGAAATGGCGCGCACCGGCGGGCCGGGCGGCTTCGCGGTCGCGGCGCGGCTCGACGCCGGCAGCGGCGAACCCATCGACATCGGCACGGGCACCGAAGCGCAGGCGCCCGAACGCCGCGTGGTGCGGATCAACAGCGCGCCCGCCGCCGCCAACACTTTGGCCGAATGGCTGTCGCTCGTCTGGCTGACCCCCGCGATGGACCGGCTGTTCGTCGACACGCCCGGCGGGCGGCGGCGCTTTCTCGACCGGCTCGTCCTCGCGCTCGACCCCGCCCATGCCGCGCACGCCACGCGCTACGAAGCCGCGGTGCGCGATCGCAACCGGCTGTTGAGCGAGGAGACGCCGCCCGACCCCGTCTGGCTCGACGCGCTGGAGGCGGCGATGGCCGAGCATGGCGATGCCGTGGCGCAGGCGCGCGCACGGCTGGTCGCGGCGCTGAACGATCGGATCGCCGCCGAACCCGAAGGGCCGTTCGCGCGGCCCACGCTGGACATCGGCGGGTGGAACGGCAGCGATCTGGCGGTCGAGCTGCGGCAGGGCCGCGGACGCGATCGCGCGGCGGGACGGACGCTCAGCGGCCCGCATCGCAGCGACCTGATCGTCACCCACGCCACCAAGGGCCAGCCTGCCGCGCGCAGCTCGACCGGCGAACAGAAGGCGCTGCTCCTCAGCCTGATCCTCGCCCATGCCGATCTGGTCGCCGAGCGGAAAGGCGCGCGGCCGATCCTGCTGCTCGACGAGGTTGCCGCCCATCTCGATCCCGGCCGTCGCGCGGCCTTATTCGAGCGGCTGGCAGCAGGCGGCGGGCAGATCTGGATGACGGGAACCGAACCGGCATTGTTCGAAGGCGCCGACGCGTGGCGAATGCAGCTTCCCTGATGCCATTTCGCTTTAGTTTTGCGGCGTCTCTTCTTATATAATCGGCATGTCTGAGAACGAACCCCAGAAGACCGAAAACCCCAACAGCTATGGCGCGGACTCGATCAAGGTCCTCAAGGGGCTCGACGCGGTCCGCAAGCGCCCCGGAATGTATATCGGCGATACCGACGACGGATCGGGCCTGCACCACATGGTGTTCGAGGTTTCCGATAATGCGATCGACGAGGCGCTGGCCGGCCATTGCGACCGGATCGTCATCACGCTGAATCCGGACGGCTCGGTCTCCGTGGAAGATAATGGTCGCGGCATCCCGACCGGCATCCATCCTGAAGAAGGCGTTTCGGCGGCCGAGGTCATCATGACCCAGCTGCACGCCGGCGGTAAGTTCGACAACACCAATGATGCCAACGCCTATAAGGTGTCGGGCGGCCTGCACGGCGTGGGCGTGTCGGTGGTGAACGCGCTGAGCGACATCCTCGATCTCACGATATGGCGCGACGGCCAGGAGCATTACATGCAGTTCGCGCGCGGCGACGCGGTCGCACCGCTCAAGGTCGTCGGACCGGCGCCCGAGGGCAAGAAGGGGACCAAGGTCACCTTCCTGCCGAGCGCGGACACGTTCAAGATCACCGAGTTCGATTTCGAGAAGCTCGAGCATCGCTATCGCGAACTCGCCTTCCTCAATTCGGGCGTCCGCCTGTTCCTGACCGACGCGCGCCATGCCGAGCCGCATGAGGTGGAGCTGTTCTACGAAGGCGGCATCGCGGCATTCGTGAAGTGGCTCGATCGCGCCAAGACGGCGCTGATGCCCGATCCGGTCGCGATCACCGGGCAGCGCGACGATGTCGGCATCGACGTCGCGCTGGAATGGAACGACAGCTATTATGAGCAGGTTCTCTGCTTCACCAACAACATCCCGCAGCGCGACGGCGGCACGCACCTGGCGGCGTTCCGCGCGGCGCTGACCCGTACGATCAACAATTATGCGGAAAAGTCGGGCCTCCTGAAGAAGGAGAAGGTGACGCTGACCGGCGACGACATGCGCGAAGGGCTGACCGCGATCGTCTCGGTCAAGTTGCCCGATCCGAAGTTCTCGTCGCAGACCAAGGACAAGCTCGTCTCGTCCGAGGTGCGCCAGCCGCTCGAAAGCCTGATGGCCGACAAGCTGGCCGAATGGCTCGAGGAAAATCCGGCGCATGGCCGGTCGATCGTCCAGAAGGTGATCGACGCTGCCGCCGCGCGCGAAGCCGCCAAGAAGGCGCGCGAACTGACGCGACGCAAAGGCGTGATGGATATCGCCTCGCTGCCCGGCAAGCTGGCCGATTGTCAGGAGCGCGATCCCAGCAAGTGCGAACTCTATCTGGTCGAGGGTGATTCGGCCGGCGGATCCGCCAAGCAGGGCCGCAACCGCGAAAATCAGGCGATCCTGCCGCTGAAGGGCAAGATCCTGAACGTCGAGCGCGCGCGCTTCGATCGCATGCTGTCGTCCAAGGAAGTCGGCACGCTGATCCAGGCGATGGGCACCGGCATCGGCCGCGACGACTTCAACCTGGAAAAGCTGCGCTACCACAAGATCGTCATCATGACGGACGCCGACGTCGACGGCGCGCATATCCGTACCCTGCTGCTGACCTTCTTCTATCGCCACATGCGGCCGATCATCGAGGCGGGGCATCTCTACATCGCCCAGCCGCCGCTGTTCAAAGTCGCCAAGGGCCGGTCCGAAGTGTACCTGAAGGATGCGGCGGCGATGGACGCCTATCTGATCGATGCGGGCCTGGGCGCGATGGTGCTCGAAAGCCCGGCCGGCGCGCGATCGGGCGAGGATCTGCGCGGGCTGGTCGATCATGCCCGCCGCATGGCGACGCTCTTCGCTTATGTGCCGCGCCGTTACAATTTTGCTGTGGTCGAGGCGCTGGCGCTGACCGGTGCGCTCGATCCGGCGCTGCCGGTCGATCAGCGCGCCGCCGTCGCAACGCGCGCCGCCGAATGGCAGGGCCGCGCCGACACCGAGGCGCAGTGGAGTGGCGAAGCGACGACCGAGGGCGGTTACCACTTCAAGCGGCTGTGGCGCGGCGTAACCGATCACCACATCGTCGATGCGGCCTTCGTGGGTTCGACCGAGGCGCGCAAGCTCCACACGCTCGCCGGGGAACAGGCCGAAGCTTATTCCGTGATCGCACGCCTCGTTTCGTCCAAGTCGGCCGAAGTCGCATCGGACGATGACGAGCCGGTCGCGCCCACCAAGGGCACCGTGGTCACGCGCCCGTCCGAACTGCTCGAGGCGATCTTCGCTGCGGGCCGCAAGGGCCTGTCGATCGCGCGCTACAAGGGTCTGGGCGAAATGAACGCCGAACAGCTCTGGGAAACCACGCTCGATCCCGCCAACCGTTCGATGCTGAAGGTCGAAGTCGCGCAGGCCGACATGGCCGACGAGATCTTCACCCGGCTGATGGGCGACGTGGTCGAACCGCGCCGCGAGTTCATCCAGCAGAACGCGCTGTCGGTCGCCAATCTGGACGTTTGATCGTGTCCCCTGAACAATCCTCCCCCGGAGGGGGAGGGGGACCGGCGCAGCCGGTGGAGGGGTATTGGCCGGCAGCGAGGCGCGTGGGGCGAGTACCCCTCTACCACGCCTTCGGCGCGGTCCCCCTCCCCCTCCGGGGGAGGATCTGATGTCGATCCGCATCCTGGTCGATGCCGACGCCTGTCCGGTGAAGGACGAGATCTACAAGGTCGCGTGGCGGCACGAGGTGCCGGTGACGATCGTGAGCAACCAGCATCTGCGCATCCCCGCCCACCCGCTGATCGGGCGGCAGGTGGTGAGCGATGGGTTCGACGCGGCCGACGACTGGATCGCCGAGCAGGCGGACCGAAAAGCCATCGTCGTCACCGCCGACATATTGCTGGCCGATCGGTGCCTGAAGGCGGAGGCGACCGTGCTGTCGCCTGCCGGCAAGCCCTTCACGTTGCAATCGATCGGCGCGCAGGTGGCGACGCGCGCGATCATGGCCGATCTGCGCGCAGGCGCGGTGGGCGATGCGATCGGCGGGCCGGCGCCCTTTTCCAAGGCCGATCGATCGCGCTTCCTGTCCGCGCTGGACGAGGCGATAATCAGGCTGCGGCGGGCGTCCTGACGATCACGTCCTGCAGCTGTAGATAATCCATCTTGCCCAGCGGCACGCCCTTCATCCGCATGATCGCGTAAGCCATTGATGCGTGGAAGAAGAAGTTCGGGAAGACGAAGCTGGCGAGGAAATCCTCGGCCGCGAAGCGCAGTTCGGCCCCCGGCAGCTTGACCAGCACTTCGGTGCCGGCCTTCGCATCGACGGTGGCCGGATCGACCGTGTCGAGATAGTCGATCGTGCGCTGGACGCGCCCGCGCAGTTCGGCGAAGCTCGCTTCGGTGTCCACCATCGACGGCGGCTCACCACCCGTCAGCCGCCCGCCTGCCCCCTTCGCCGCGTCGCTCGCGATCTGATATTGGCGGGTCAGCGGGTGCATGTCGGGCGCCAGCCGCGCATCGAGCAGCTCGCTTTCGGGCAGCCCCTTTTCCGCGCACCAGGCAACGCCCTTGTCGAGACAGGCGATCATGTTGACGAGGCCCCGGCGCAGGACCGGGATCGAGAGAGCGTAGAGCGACATGGAAAGCACCCCTCCGGTGATCTGGATCGGGCGCCATCGGCCACTTCCGGCAGCCTGCTGTCAAGCGTTGAAACCCGTGGCGAATGCGGCCCGTATCCCTATGTTGGGGGCGACACATCAGGAATCTCATGGCCGGCTTCGACCATCTTCTGGAATATGGCGCCTGGGCGATTGCGCTGGGCGCGGGATTCGAGGGCGAAACCGCCGCGATCGCCGGCGGGGTGATGGCGCATCGCGGCGTGCTGACCCCGGTCGAGGCGTGGCTGGCGATCGCGTTCGGCGCGCTTGTGGCCGACGAACTCTTCTTCCTGCTCGGCCGCCGCTTCCGCGACCGCCCCTTCGTTCAGCGCGCACGACAAAAGCCCGCCTTCGCCAAGGCGATCGGCTTCGTCGAACGTTATCCCAACGCCTATGTCCTGCTGTTCCGCTTCCTCTACGGATTGCGGATGGTCAGCCCCATCGCGATCGGCCTCACGCGGATGCGCTGGCGACGGTTCGCGACGCTGAACGTCATCGCGGCCCTGATCTGGTCGGCGATCTTCGTGACGATCGGCTATCTGTTCGGCCCGGCGGTCGATCGGTTGCTCGCCAGCCTTGCGCCCTACAAGACCGAATTGATGATCGCCTTCCCGATTCCGGGCACCTGCTTCCTGATCTGGCTGTGGTGGCGGAAACGACGCGAGAAACGCCGCGCCGCTCTCGTCTCAATCGAAGCGGAAGCCTGAGATCGAGGCTTCGAGCACGCGCTCGCCATAGATATGCGTGCCCGCGCCCGATGCGGCGCCGGCGGCGACCATCATCGGCAGCAGATGCTCCTCACGCGGATGCGCGACGCGGGCGGCGGGGGCGCGACTCCACGCGATCAGGCGGTCGCGACGTTCGGCAGGATTGGCGGCGGTTTCGACCAGCCAGTCGTCGAACAGCTTCGACGGATCGTTCGCCTGCGCGCGGCCATAGAGACGCAGGTCGTGAAAGCTCATCCCCGCACCGATGATCAGCACGCCTTCGTCGCGCAGGGGCGCAAGCGCCGCACCCGCATCGAAGGCCAAGGCGGGATCGAGATCGCGGTCGAGCGACATTTCGACCACCGGTACGTCCGCATCGGGGAAAGCCACCTTCAACGGCACGAACACGCCATGATCGATGCCACGTTCGGGATCGACGCCCGCATCGAACCCCGCCGCGTTCAGCAACGCCGCCGCGCGCGCCGCCAGATCGGGATCGCCGGGCGCGGGATAGGTCAGCTGATAGGTGTGCGGCGGAAAATTGTAATAATCGAAGATCAAGGGCGGCTGCGCAGCGCCCGTGAACTGGAACCCGCGCGTTTCCCAATGGCCCGACACGATCAGGATCGCGCGCGGCCGTTCGGCCAGCGTGCCCGGCAGGTCGCGCAGGAACGCCTCCATCCCCGTCCAGACGCCCTTGGGATCGTCCATGAAGAAACAGGGGCCGCCGCCATGCGGGATGTAGAAAGTGGGCTGTCGCATGACGTTTAGATCGTGACGGGGCCGACTGCTTTCAAGCGTGTCAATTGACTCAGGCGGCCGGCCCGATCGCCCCGTCGATCAGCGTTTTCGCCTTGTCCCCGCTCCAGTCCATCGCACCCAGCACGCGCCACTGCTCCTTGCCCGCCGCGTCGAAGAACACCGTGGTGGGCAGAGTTTCGGTCTGGAACGCCTGCATCAGCACGTTCTGCGGATCGAGATAGGGCTTGAGCGTCCTGAGCTTTTCCTTGGCGAAGAAGGGGCCGACCATCTTCTGCCCCTCCAGATCCTGGCTGACGACGATCAGCTGGAAACGATCGTCGCTGCCCGCCAGTTTTTCCAGCGTCGGCATCTCGGCGATGCACGGGCCGCACCATGTCGCCCACAGATTGACCATCAGCGGCTTGCCGCGGAAAGCGGTCAGCGTGGCGGGGCCACCGCCGGGCGCGACGAACGGAATGGCGGGCATATCCTGCCCACGCTTCGAAATATCGACCTTGCCGACCTGTTCGGGCGGGATGGCTGCTTGCGACTGTTCGGCGGGCTTAGTATCGCAAGCCGCCAGCGAAAGCGCGAGGAGACAGGCGATTACCGGCCGCACCGACGATGCGAATACCATGTGGGGCGGGCGTTTCGCCGAAGGCCCGGCTGCGATCATGCGCGAAATCAACGCCTCTATCCCTTTCGACAAGCGGCTGTGGCGGCAGGACATAGCGGGTTCGAAAGCCCATGTCGCCATGCTGGGGAAACAGGGAATCGTGAGCGCGGCGGATGCCGAGACGATCACCGGCGGCCTCACCACGATCGAGGGCGAATATGCCGAAAAGGGCGTTCCGGTCGATCTGGCGCTCGAAGACATCCACATGGTCACCGAGACGCGGCTAGCCGAGCTGATCGGCCCCGCGGCCGGCCGGCTGCACACCGCGCGCAGCCGCAACGATCAGGTTGCGACCGATTTCAAGCTGTGGGTGCGTGACGCGATCGATTCGGTCGAGGCGGGCCTGAAGGCGCTGCAGACCGCGCTCGTCACCCGCGCGGGCGAACATGCCGCGAGCGTGATGCCGGGCTTCACCCATCTGCAGGTCGCCCAGCCGGTGACGCTCGGCCATCACCTGATGGCCTATTATGAGATGATCGGGCGCGACCGCAGCCGCTTTGCGGACGCGCGCGCGCGGCTGAATCGCTGCCCGCTGGGTTCGGCGGCGCTGGCGGGCACCGGCTTCCCGATCGATCGGGCGATGACGGCGGCGGCGCTTGGCTTCGACGCGCCGACCGACAATTCGCTCGATTCGGTCAGCGACCGCGATTTCGCGCTCGATTATCTGATGGCGGCGACGCAGGCGTCGCTCCACCTGTCGCGGCTGGCCGAGGAATTCATCATCTGGGCGAGCCAGCCTTATGCCTTCGTCTCGCTGCCCGACAGCTATTCGACCGGCAGTTCGATCATGCCGCAGAAGCGCAATCCCGACGCGGCCGAGCTGGTGCGTGGCCATTCGGGGCGGATCGCGGGCTGCATGATGGCGCTGACCATGACGATGAAGGGCCTGCCGCTCGCTTATTCGAAGGACATGCAGGACGATAAGCCGCCGGTGTTCGAGGCGCACGATCTGCTCGCTTTGTCGATCGCGGCGATGACCGGGATGGTCGAAAAGGTCACGTTCAACGCGCCCCGCCTGCGCCAGGCGGCCGAAGCCGGCTTCTCCACCGCGACCGATCTGGCCGACTGGCTGGTCCGCGTGGCCGACGTGCCCTTCCGCGAAGCGCACCACATTACGGGAACGGCCGTTAAGCTTGCGGAGCGCGAAGGGCTGGCCCTCGACAAGCTGCCGATCGAGGCGTTGAAGGCGATCGACGCACGGATCGACGATCGCGTCTATGATGCTTTGTCGGTCGATGCTTCGGTGGCCAGCCGCCGCAGCCACGGCGGCACCGCGCCCGATCAGGTGCGGGCACGAATCGCGGAGGCGAAAGCCGCATTGGGGATCGACGCATGAAGACACGCATCGCCCTGCTGGCCCTGACGGTCGCGCTTGCCGGTTGCGGCCAGCGCGAGGCGCTGAAGCCCGCCGCCGGCCAAAGCCTGCCGCAGAAACCGGCGACGGCCGCCGTTCAGCCGACCGTTCCACAATTGCTGACGCCCAATGTCGACACGCGGCCGCGCCGCACCGACGATCTGCTGACCCGGTCCGAGGAACGCCCCGACGACCGGTTCGATCTGCCCCCTCCCGGCTGAGTTTTCACGATGGACCATTTCGATATCAAGGACGGCGTCCTCCACGCCGAGGATGTGGCGCTGCCCGAAATCGCGGCTGCGGTGGGCACGCCCGTCTATGTCTATTCGACCGCAACGATCGAGCGGCATGCGCGCGTCTTTTTGGACGCGGTGGCCGACGTCGAATCGACGCCCGAAAAGCCGCTGGTCGCCTTTGCGGTGAAATCGAACCCCAATCGCGCGGTTCTGGCGATCCTGACCAAGCTGGGCCTTGGCGCCGACGTGGTGTCGGGTGGCGAGCTGCTGCGCGCACGCGCGGCCGGAATCCCGGCCGATCGCATCGTCTTTTCGGGGGTCGGCAAGACCGCCGACGAGATGAAGCTGGCGCTGCGCGAAGGCATCTACCAGTTCAACGTCGAATCCGAGCCGGAAGCCGAGATGCTGAGCACGGTGGCGATCGAACTGGGAACCACCGCCCCGATCGCCTTCCGCATCAATCCGAACGTCGTCGCCGGCACCCACGCGAAGATTTCGACCGGCGGATCCGAAGACAAATTCGGCGTCGCTTATGATCGGGCGATGGCCGCTTATGCCCGCGCGGCCGAACTGCCCGGCCTGAACGTGCGCGGCGTCGCGGTGCATATCGGCAGCCAGCTGACCAACCTCGATCCCTCACGCGCGGCATTCGAAAAGGTCGGCGCGCTGATCGCGGATCTGCGGGCGGCGGGCCATGATATCGTCACCGCCGATCTGGGCGGCGGCCTAGGCGTCCCCTATGATCCCGCCAAGCCCACGCCCCCCCTGCCCGACGTCTATGGCGCGATGGTGCGCGAAGTGACGGCGGGCTGGAACGTGCGCCTGTTGTTCGAACCGGGCCGGGTGATCGTGGGCAATGCCGGCGTGCTGCTGTCGAAGGTGATCCGCGTGAAGCCGGGCGTCACCGATCCGTTCGTGATCGTCGATGCGGCGATGAACGATCTGATGCGGCCCAGCCTGTACGACGCCTATCACGAGGTACGGAACGTCGAACCCGACGGCAGCCGGATGACCGCGCACATCGTCGGCCCCATTTGCGAATCGGGCGATACCTTCGCCAAGAATCGCGAAATGGACGCAGTGGAGGCCGACGATCTCGTCACCTTCATGACGGCAGGCGCCTATGGCGCAACGATGGCAAATACTTATAATTCCCGCGCATTGACGCCCGAAGTTCTCGTCTCCGGTAACAATTGGGCGCTAGTCCGGGAGAGGCAGCCGATCGAAAGCCTGATCGCGGCAGATAAGCTGCCGCCCTGGTTGTAGGAGTGAGCATGAAGCCCGTTCGCAAGGCCATCTTCCCCGTCGCCGGTTTCGGCACCCGCTTTCTTCCCGCCACAAAAGCCGTTCCCAAGGAAATGCTGCCCGTCGTCGACCGGCCGCTGATCCAATATGCGGTCGACGAGGCGAAGGCCGCGGGGATCGAGCAGATGATCTTCGTGACCGGACGCAACAAGGGCGCGATCGAGGATTATTTCGACCGCGCGTTCGAGATCGAGACCGACCTTGCCGCCAAGGGCAAGCAGAGCTTCATCGACCTGCTCGAAACCACCCGCCTCGCCCCCGGCAAGGCCGCCTTCGTCCGGCAGCAGCAGATGCTGGGCCTGGGCCACGCGGTCGCCTGCGCGCGGTCTTTGGTCGGTGACGAGCCGTTCGCGGTGCTGCTGCCCGACGAGCTTCTGTGGAATCCGGCCTCGCCCTGCCTGACGCAGATGACCGAGACCTATGAGAAGAAGGGCGGCAATGTCGTCGCGGTGCTCGAAGTGCCCGCCGACCAGACCCACAAATATGGCATCGTCGATCCGGGAGCGCAGGATGGCCGCGCGACCGAGATCAAGCGGATGGTGGAAAAGCCCGCGCAGGGCGCCGCGCCGTCCAACCTCGCGCTTGTAGGCCGTTATATCCTGCAGCCCGAAATCTTCGACCTGCTCGACAAGGGCGAGCGTGGCGCGGGCGGCGAGATCCAGCTGACCGACGCGATGGAAAAGCTGATCGGCGTCCAGCCGTTCCACGCCCAGACTTTCGACGGCACCCGCCACGATTGCGGCGACAATGCCGGCTTCATCCAGGCGAACATCGCGCTGGCGCTCGAACGGCCCGAAATCGCCGGTTCGATCCGGGCGTTCATCGCGAACATCTGACGCCGCCTACAAAGTGCGGAAAGTTTCCTATGGGAAACTTTCCGCACTTCAGGATGCTCAGGCGAACTCTTCGGTCGACACCATCGACTGCATCGCCGGCGTGTAGCGGCTGCCCGAGACGGTCGTCTGGTTGATCAGCGCATCGAGTTCGGCGATCCGCGCGGGCGACAAAGCGACGTCCTGCGCGCCCATATTCTCGTCCATATGCGCCGCATTGGTCGTGCCGGGGATGGTGACGATCGCGGGATCGCGCGCCAGCACCCAGGCGATGGCGAGTTGCGCGATCGTGCAGCCCTGATCGGCGGCGACGGCACGGAAGGCATCGAGCAGCGCCAGATTGGCGGCGAGGTTCGGCGCATTGAAGCGCGGCATCGGTCCGCGCATGTCACCCTGTTCATAGGTCGTCGTCGCATCGACAGCGCCCGCCAGGAAGCCACGCCCGACCGGTGAGAAGGACACGAAGGTCACGCCCAGCTCGCGACACGTATCGAGCAGGGCGATCTCCGGATTGCGCGTCCATAGCGAATATTCGGTCTGGATCGCGGCGATCGGATGCGTCGCATGCGCACGGCGCAGCAGGTCCGACGAAATCTCCGACACGCCGATCGAGCGGATCTTGCCCGCCTCGACCCCGCGCGCGAGCGCGCCGATCGACTCCTCGATCGGCACGTTGGGATCGCGCCGGTGGAGATAATAGAGATCGATGTGATCGACACCGAGTCGTTCGAGCGACTGATCGAGCGTCAGGGCGATTCCTTCAGGGGTGCCGTCGATCGCGCGGCCGCCTTCGCGGGTGGCGCCCAGCGCGCATTTGGAGGCCAAAGTGAACTCGTCGCGGCGATGGCGCAGCGCCTTGCCCACCAGCCGTTCGTTCGCGCCCATGCCGTAGGCTGCGGCGGTATCGAGGAAATCATAGCCGATATCGATCGCGTGATTGAGCGCGGCGATCGCGGTCGCTTCATCGGGGCGGCCGCCATAGCCGTGGCTGAAACCCATGCAGCCGAGGCCGATCGGGTTGATCTCGAACTGCCCGATTTTGCGTTTAGCCATTCTCGACTCCGTCGCTAGACAAACCCTGCCCTCCCCTCCTGCACCGCTTGGCAAAATCTGTCACGCGCGTAACAAGGCGATCGATGCACAGCCTGCCGATCTTCGTCGCGCTGAAGGGCCGCCCGGTGATCCTGATCGGCGCCGGCCCGGCCGCCGACGCCAAACGCCGCCTGCTCGAACGCGCGGGCGCCGATATCGTCGATGAAAGCGCCACGGCGGCGCTGGCGATCGTTGCGGATGGCGATGAGGCTGCGGCGGCACGGCTGCGCGCGCGCGGCGTTCTGATCAACGTGACCGACCGGCCGGATCTGTGCGACTTCACTTTGCCCGCGATTGTCGATCGTGATCCGGTGCTGATCGCGATCGGTACCGGCGGAACATCGGCGGGGCTCGCGAAAGTCCTGCGTCAACGGATCGAGGCACTGTTGCCCGCGACATTGGGCAAGCTCGCGACCGCGCTCTACGCCGCCCAGCCCCGCATCCGCGACCGCTGGCCCCAAGCCGACGATCGCCGCCACGCGATCGATGCCGCGCTCGCCGGGCCGCTCGATCCGATCCACGGTAAGGGCGATGTCGATGCATGGCTCGATGCCTCCAAAACGCCCGCCGAAACCGGCCTCATCCGATTGCATCTGCGATCGGACGATCCCGACGATCTGACGTTGCGTGAGGCGCGGCTGCTGGGGCGTGCGGACCGCATCTATCACCGGCCCGAAGCGCCGGCCGCCATCCTGAACCGCGCGCGCGCCGATGCCGAACGCATCGCATGCGCCGCGCCCCCGGACGCGCTTCCGCCGGGCCTGTCGATCGATCTGGAGACTGCATAGTGGGAACCGGCACCTGGCATATCGGCAATCCCCCCAATCTGTGCTGGACCCATCTCGACGGGCGCGATCCGGAATCGGTGACGTGGCTCGACGCGCAGGATCTGCCGCTGACGGCGCGGATGGCGCTGACCGCAGTCGAGACGCGCCCGCGTTGCCAGCCGTTGGAAGAAGGCACGCTGATCAACCTGCGGGGCTTGCGCAAGGTGCAGGACGAGGAGGGCGATGCGCTCGTCTCGATCCGCATCTGGGCCGAGCCGGGGCGCGTCATTTCGGTCAGCTTCCGCCAGCTCGCGGGCCTCGACGAACTGTGTGAGCATGCTCACAAACATGAGTATAAGGATCCGGGCGACCTGATCGCCGCGATCGCGATCATGATCACTAAACAACTCGATCCTGTGGTCGCCGAACTGGGCGACAAGGTCGACGATTGCGAACTCGCCCTCGACGCCGATCGCGTCCACGAGCAGCGCCGCGAGATCACGAAGGCGCGATCCGAGGCGATCAGCTTCCGCCGCTTCATCGTGCCGCAGCGTCAGGCGCTGGAGACGATGAGCACGCTGCAGACCGCCTGGATCGAGGATGACGACCGCATCCACATCCGCGAAGCCGCCGATCGCTTCGCGCGCATGGCCGAGGAACTGGAGGCGGTGCGCGAACGATCGGCGCTGCTCCACGAACAGATCACCGATCTGCGCGCCGAAAAGATCGATCGCCGGTCGCTGGCCATCGCGGTGGTCGCGATGATCTTCCTGCCGCTGACCTTCGTCACCGGGCTGCTGGGCATGAATGTCGACGGCATACCCTATGCCCACCACCCCTACAGTTTCTGGGTGGTGACGGCCTTCTGCGCCTTGGTGGGCATCAGCGTGACCGCCTATTTCGTGATCCGGAACTGGTTCAAGAGCTGATCGGTCCTCCCCCGGAGGGGGAGGTGGCAGTCCGCAGGACTGACGGAGGGGTATTGGCCGGCAGCAATGCGCTTGCGGAGAGCTACCCCTCCACCGGCTGCGCCGGTCCCCCTCCCCCTCCGGGGGAGGATTTTCAGAGCGGCTGCGGGCTCCAGCCCTGCCCTTCGGGAAGCGGCGCGAAGACGGCGTCGAGCATTTCGTCGGTCACCGCCTCGGGCGTCGGCGGGCGCCATTTGGGCTCGCCCGTCTTGTCGATCAGCAGCGCGCGCACGCCTTCGTGGAAATCCTGCGCGACCGCGACACGCGCGGCGAGCGTGTATTCGAGCGCCATTTCGGCCGCGAAATCGGGCACCGCCTTCGCTTCTTTCAGCAGGCGCAGGCTGATCTTGCACGATGACGGCGACTTGTGGCTGAGCGTCGCCAGCTCCTTCGCCGCCCAAGCGGATGAATCATCGGCGAGCGCAGCGAGAATATCCTCGTAACGCGGCAGGCCGAACAGCCGATCGATTCGGTCTCGATTGCCCAATATGCGCGCCGCGGGCGGCTCGACCGAGGCGGCCGCCAGAATCGCGTCGATATCGCCCGGATTGGCGGCGATCGCGGCCTTCACGTCGGCCAACGAGTCCGACGGCAGATAATGGGTCGCGAGGCCGAGCGCCAAACACTCCGCACCGTCCAGCCGCGCGCCGGTGAGTGCGAGGAAGGCGCCGACAGCGCCCGGAAGCTGCGCCAGATACCAGCCACCGCCGACATCGGGGAACAGGCCGATCGTCGTCTCGGGCATCGCAAGCCCAGTATTCTCGGTCGCGATCCGATAGCGTGCGGGGGCGGAAATGCCGACGCCGCCGCCCATCGTCACCCCGTCCATGAACGCCACGATCGGCTTGGGATAGGTGAACATCAGATGGTTCAGCCGATATTCGGTGTGGAAGAAGGCGCGTGCATCGTCCTCGCTGCCTTCGGCCACCAGCCAGCGCACGTCGCCGCCGGCGCAGAAGCCACGGCCTTCGCCATGATCGACGATCACGGTCGTCACCTGAACATCGCCGATCCATTCGACCAGCTGATCGAGCATGGCCTGGCACATTTCGAGGTTGAGCGCGTGGATCGCCTTGGGGCGGGTCAGGCTGATGCGGCCAACGCCGCCTTCGACCGCGAAGCGCACCAGATCGGTCATGCCCTGTCCCCAAAAAGCGCGGTGCCGACGCGGATATGCGTTGCGCCCACCATGATCGCGGTTTCGAAATCGCCCGACATGCCCATGCTGAGCCCGGTCAGCTCATGCCGCTTCGCCAGCTTGGCGAGCAGAGCGAAATAGGGCGCGGGTTCGGTATCGAGCGGCGGCACCGCCATCAGGCCGATCACCGGCAGCCCGGCATCGCGCGCGCGGGCGAGGATGACCGGCAGATCGTCGATCGCGCAGCCGCCCTTCTGATCCTCCGCGCCGATATTGACCTGAATGAAGCAATCGGGGCGCTTGCCCGCCGCATCCATCGCCTTGGCCAGCGCCTCGATCAGCGAAGGGCGGTCGACCGAATGGATCGCATCGAACATCGCCACGGCTTCGCGCGCCTTGTTCGACTGAAGCTGGCCGATCAGGTGCAAGCGCACATTTTCACGCGGCAGGCCGGGCCATTTCTCCTCCGCCTCCTGCACGCGATTTTCGCCGAAGCTCAACTGGCCTTCGTCGATCAGCGGGCGGATCGCCGTGGCGGGCTTCGTCTTCGAAACGGCGATGAGTTCGATGTCGGACGCTTTGCGCCCGGCTATGTCGGCGGTGTGCGCGATGCGCGCGCGGATATCGGCCAACGGGCTGGTGTCGATCGCGATCATGTCGCTGCTATAGGGGGGGTGATGAAGCGCCGCCACCCTTACCCGCAGCTGTGGATGATGACCGACGAGCGGCAGGGCGACGCATTGTTCGCCGCCGTCACGAGAATGCCGCGCGGCGCGGGCGTGATTTTCCGGCATCATGCGACACCGGCCGCAGAGAGGCGTGCGCTGTTCGATCGGCTTCGTACTGTGTGCCGGCGGCGCGGGCTGGTGCTGTTCATCGCGGGCGACGAGGCGTCGGCACGACAGTGGCGCGCCGACGGGAGCCATCACCGCCGCCCCGGACCGCCCCGTCCCGGTACTGCGCCGGCCCATGATCTGCGCGAACTGCGTGCGGCCGAACGATCGGGCGCGGCTTTGATCCTGCTATCCCCGGTTCACGCGACGCGATCGCACCCCGGCGCACCGGCGTTGGGCCCGATGCGGTTCGCAGCGCTTATGCAAGCGACGCGGACGCCAGTGCTGGGCTTAGGCGGCATGAACGCCAAGCGCGGGCGGATCGCGATGCGGCTCGGCGCTTATGGATGGGCGGCGATCGACGCCTGGACCCACTGATCAGAAGCGGAAGGCAGTGCCGATATAGAGCGCCTGGCTGTCGAGGCGCTGATCATTGCCCAGGTCGAGCCGCTCACGCTGCGACTTGTAGCGCAGGCCGCCGGTGACCTCGAGATTCTTGGTCACCGAATAAGAGCCGCCCAGATCGACCGACAGGCTCTGATCGACGCCAGCGATCCGCGTCTGATCGTTCGAAGCGCGTTCGGCGCCGAACAGCAGGCGGGTGCTCCACTTGTTGCCGGTATAGCTGAGGCCCAGATCGGCGATCTCGCGGCTTTCGGCGATCAGGCCGCCATCGACCCGTGCGACATCGCCGGCGAGCGCGAAACGCTTCCAGCCGACCGAAGCGCCCAGGCTGTAGGCCGAGGGTTCGAGGCCCGCGACCGTCGCACTGAGCGGCGCACCGTTGCGCGTGGGGGTGAACTTGGTGTTGCGCGCACGCACCGCGACAGTGACGGCGCGGCGATTGCCGCTGCCCGACGGGGTGAAGCGGAAACCGGCATCGCCCATGTCGAGACCCGCCTGCGCGAGCGAGGCGGCGCGGGCCGGGTTCGATGCGGCGGGGGTGAAGAAGCCGATATTGGCGCGCTTGCGGACGATCTTGACCTTGGCGTCGGCCTGCTTGGACAGGGCCGGCGTAACAGGCGCGAGCAGGAACAGCGACGCAGCCGCAGCGGCGCCAGCCAGTCTTGCTATGATCCCCCTGTTCGTCATCGTCTTAAAAGACTCGCCTGTACGGAAATCGGCTTATCGTTCCGCCGCGCTTAGCACGCGTTTCCGCGCGAATGCCAGCCGCCCGAGTCCGAATTCCGCACCCTGTTGCACATATTCCACAACCCGCGTCCGCGCGCATGGTTGCAGCGTGCAAACGCCCGCGCTCTTGCGGGGGCGGGCGGACCAACTATAACGGCGCGACATCGAGATCCCGAGGACGTTCCGCGCATGAAAATCCAAGCCCGCACCGCGATTGCCATCGCGCTCATCGCTGCCCTTGCCGGCTGCGGCGGCGGCAACAAGAAGGCGCGGGTCGCGTCCGACATCGCGGCGTCGAAGGTCACCACGATCGGCGTCAACGCCTATTTGTGGAAGGCCGCGCTCGAAACCCTGTCGTTCATGCCCATGCTGCAGACCGATTCGAACGGCGGCGTGATCGTGACCGACTGGTATGTGAACCCCAATCAGCCGGCCGAGCGCATGAAGCTGACCGTCACGATCCTCGACGCCGATCTGCGCGCCGATGCGGTGCGCGTGTCGCCGATCCGCCAGGTGCTGCAGAACGGCAACTGGGTCGATGCTTCGGTGCAGGCGGCGACCGCGCAGAAGCTTGAAGACATCATCCTCACCAAGGCGCGCGATCTGCGCCGCGTGACGATCGGGGGCTGATCGCCGCCCCTTCTCTGACGGATTTTCGGAAATATTGATGAACGCGCGTTTCAACCATGTGAAGGCGGACGCGCACTGGCAGCGCGTGTGGGAAGAGCAAGGCAGCTTCCACGCCGACGATACCAGTGCGAAGCCCCGCGCCTATGTGCTCGAGATGTTCCCCTATCCGTCGGGGCGCATCCATATGGGCCACGTCCGCAACTATACGATGGGCGACGTCCTGGCCCGTTTCCGCCGGATGCAGGGGCATGAAGTGCTGCACCCGATGGGGTGGGACGCGTTCGGCATGCCCGCCGAAAATGCGGCGATGGAAAAGAAGGTGCATCCGGGCGACTGGACCCGCGCCAATATCGCGGCGATGCGCGAGCAGCTGAAGCGCCTCGGCTTCGCGCTCGACTGGAGCCGCGAACTGGCGACCTGCGAACCCGATTATTACGGGCAGGAACAGGCGCTGTTCCTCGATCTCTATGCCGCCGGCCTCGTCTATCGCAAGGAATCGGCGGTCAACTGGGATCCGGTCGATATGACCGTGCTGGCCAACGAACAGGTGATCGACGGGCGCGGATGGCGTTCGGGCGCGCTGGTCGAACGGCGCAAGCTGAGCCAGTGGTTCCTCAAGATCACCGATTTCGCCGAAGATCTGCTCGACGGTCTCAAGACACTCGACCAGTGGCCTGAAAAGGTCCGGACGATGCAGGAGAACTGGATCGGCAAGTCGCAGGGCATGCGCTTCCGCTTCGCGCTCGATAAGCCCGTTGGCGACATCGACGGGTTCGAAGTGTTCACCACGCGCCCCGACACGATGTTCGGCGCAAGCTTCTCCGCGATCGCCGCCGATCATCCGATCGCGCAGGCGCTGGCGGCGAACAATCCCGAACTCGCCGCCTTCATCGAGGATTGCAAGCGCACCGGCACCGCCGCTGCCGAGATCGAGACCGCCGAGAAGAAGGGTTTCGACACCGGCCTTTCGGTGACGCATCCGCTCGATCCGACGTGGAAGCTGCCGCTGTTCGTCGCGAACTTCGTGTTGATGGAATATGGCACCGGCGCGGTCTTCGGCTGCCCGGCGCACGACCAGCGCGATCTGGATTTCGCGCGCAAATATGCGCTGCCCGTCACCCGCGTCGTCGCCCCCTCGCCTGAGGAAGCCGACGCGCCGATCCATGACGAGGCCTATGTCGGCCCCGGCAGGATCGTGAACTCGCGCTTCCTGGACGGCCTGTCGGTCGACGAGGCGAAGGCGGCGGTGATTGCGCGCGGCGAAGGCGAAGGCTGGGGCACGGGCACCACCGTGTGTCGCCTGCGCGACTGGGGCGTCTCACGCCAGCGTTACTGGGGCACGCCGATCCCGATCATCCATTGCGAGGCGTGCGGCCCGGTCGCGGTGCCCAAGGCGCAGCTGCCCGTCGTCCTGCCCGAGGATGTCAGCTTCGACATTCCCGGCAACCCGCTGGATCGCCATCCAACGTGGAAGCATGTTGCCTGCCCGTCCTGCAACGCCCCGGCAGTGCGCGAAACCGACACGCTCGACACCTTCGTCGATTCGAGCTGGTATTTCATCCGCTTCGCCAGCCAGCCCGACGATCAGCCGTTCGATCGCGCGATCGCCGAAAAGTGGCTGCCGGTCGGCCAGTATATCGGCGGGGTCGAGCATGCGATCCTCCACCTGCTCTACGCCCGTTTCTGGACGCGCGCGCTGGAGCGGATCGGCAAGATCAGCGTCAAGGAGCCGTTCACCGGCCTGTTCACGCAGGGCATGGTGACGCACCAGAGCTATTTCACCACCGATCCGGCCGGCCATGTCACCTGGTACGAGCCATCGCAGGTCGTGATCGACGGATCGACGGCGACTGAGCGTGACACCGGCATCCCGATCAAGATCGGCCGCATCGAAAAGATGTCGAAGTCGAAGAAGAACACGGTCGATCCGGGCCCGATCGTCGACCAATATGGCGCCGATGCGGTCCGCTGGTTCATGCTGTCCGACAGCCCGCCCGAGCGCGATCTGGAATGGACCGAGAGCGGGATCGAAGGCTGCTGGCGCTTCGTGAACCGGCTGTGGCGCATCACCGAGCCGGGCGAGGCCGCAGAGGGCGAGGACAAGGATCTCGACCGCAAGCTGCACCGCGCGATTGCGGGTATCGCCGCCGATATCGACGCGCTGGGCTTCAACCGGGCGGTCGCGAAGCTCCATGAACTCGCCAATGCGATCGAGAAGGCTTCGCCTTCCGCAAGCCGTGATGCCGCCGCACGCACGCTGATCCGCCTTGTCGCGCCGATGGTGCCGCATCTGGCCGAGGAAGCCTGGGCGCGTCTGGGCGAGAGCGGTCTTGTAGCCGACGCGGCGTGGCCCGAACATGACCCCGCCTTGCTGGTCGACGACGAGGTCACGATCGCGCTACAGGTGAACGGCAAGCTGCGCGATACTTTGGTCGCCCCCAAGGGCACCGATCGCGCCGCGCTGGAGGCGATGGCGATGGCATCGGAAAAGATCGTCCGTTCACTCGACGGGGCCAGCCCGAAGAAGGTGATCGTCGTGCCCGATCGTCTGGTGAATATCGTCGTATGAAGCCGCTTCGTCCGCTCCTGCTCGCCGCAACCCTGAGCACGGGGGCTCTGCTGCTCAGCGCATGCGGGCTGCGGCCGCTTTACGGCACCGGCGAAGCGGGTTCGACCGCATCGGCGCTGAACGCCGTCGAAGTCGGCCCGATCGAGGGGCAGCGCGGCTGGCTGGTGCGCACCGCGCTCAACGATCGGCTTCATCACCGCGATACGACCGCGCTCTACCGGCTCGAAGTCGAACTTGACGATTCGATCACCGGCTTCGGTATTCGGCAGGACAGCGCCGTCACCCGCGAACGGCGGCAGCTGCGCGCGCGCTATCGCCTCGTCGACGTCGGCACGGGCAGCGTGATGCTCGATCAGACCGCGTCGGCCGACGCAGGCATCGACGTCGTCAGCTCCGAATATGCGACGATCGCGGCCGAACAGACTGCGCTCGAACGGCTCAGCACGATGCTCGCCGATCAGATCGTAGCGCGCGTTGCCACCTATCTGCGCCGCCAGGGCGACCGCGCCGCCGCCAGCAGCCAATAAGGTCGCGGCGTGAAGGCCAACGCCGCGCAGATCGCACGCGCGCTCGACGGCGCCGATCCGGCCTATCGGCTGTTCCTGCTCTACGGCCCCGACGAGGCCGGTTCGCGCGATCTGGCCGCGCGCCTGCCAAAGAAACTGGGCGCCGACGCCGAACGCATTGATTTTACGGGCGCGCAGCTCAAGGCGGACCCTGCTCTGCTGGCCGACGAGGCCGCATCGATCTCCCTGTTCGGCGGCGCGCGCTATATCCGCGTCGAGCCTGCGGGCGACGAGATGATCGAGGCGGCCGAAGCCCTTCTGGAGGCGGCCTCCGCCGGCAATCCGGTGGTCGTGATCGCGGGCAATTTGCGCAAGGATTCCAAGCTGGTGAAGCTGGCTCTTGCGCACGATTCGGCGATGGCCTTCGCAAGCTACGCCCCCGAAGGCGTGAAGGCCGATCAGGCGGCGATCGAGATCGCCCGTCCGCTGGGTATCCAGCTGCATCCCGAGGCCGCCCGGCGTATCGCCGCCGCCACGGGTGCCGACCGCGCGCTGATGGCGCGTGAACTCGAAAAGATCGCTCTGTACGTCGATGCCACGCCCGAGGCCCCTCGCCCCGTAGAGCCGCAGGTTCTCGACGCGATCGGCGCTGCGATCGACGAAAGCGACATGTCAGCGGTGATCGACGCCGCACTATCGGGGCAAATCGCCCGCGCAAGCGAGGAACTCGCGCAGATCGGCGATGCGGAGGGCATTCCGCTGATCCGCGGCCTGCTGCGCCGTCTCGCCCAGATTCAGCCGCTGCGCGCCGAGGTTGACAGCGGCAAGACCGTCCAGGCCGCGATGGCATCGGCCGGGCGCGCAATCTTCTGGAAGGATCAGGATCTGCTGGCGGGCATGACGGCGCGCTGGTCCTCCGACGCGATCGCCACCGCCACCCTGCGCCTCGCCGCCGCCGAGCGCGAGCTGAAGCGCAGCGGCACGGCCGGCTTCGCGGCTGTCGGTGAAGAAGTCATCGCGATCGCACGGGCGGCGGCCGCGCGGCGTTAAGACCGCTTAGATCGGTTCGCCGCTAAGCCGCTGACAGACCAGGTCGAGCTGATCGAGCGTCGAATAGCCGATCGTCACGCGACCGCCCTTCCCCTGATGCTCGATCTGGACCTTGAGGCCAAGAATATCGCCCAGATGGCGTTCGAGCGCGCCGATATCGGCGTCCATGCTCTTATATTCGATCGGCGCTTCGGCCGAACCGCCGCGCTTGGCCGGCGGACGGCCGCCGCGCGCGAGCTTTTCGGTCTCGCGCACCGACAGGCCACGATCGACCACCTCACGGGCAAGGGCTTCGGGATCGGGCGCAGTGATCAGCGCGCGGGCATGGCCCATGTCGATCGTGCCGCTCGCCACCATCACCCGAACGCTCTCGGGAAGTTCGAGCAGACGGAGCAGATTGGCGACATGGCTGCGCGATTTGTTGACGAGCTTGCCCAGCGCCTCCTGCGTATGGCCGAATTGCTTAGTAAGTCTTTGATAAGCCTCAGCTTCTTCGATCGCATTGAGATCCTGTCGCTGGATGTTCTCAATGATTGCGAGCTCGAGCGTCTGAACGTCGTCCAGTTCACGCACGATGACAGGAACTTCGTGCAAGCGCGCGCGCTGGGCCGCGCGCCAGCGGCGTTCGCCGGCGACGATCTGATAACCGTGCCCGCGCGGGCGGACGACGATCGGCTGAATCAATCCGCGCGACGCGAGCGAGGCGGCAAGTTCGTCCAGCGCTTCATCATCGAAATGGCGGCGCGGCTGATCGGGGTTCGGGCTGATGGAGGCGATCGACAGCATCTGCACGCCGGCCGGGCGATGCGCGTCGGGCGCCAGCGGCTGTTCGCGCTGAACCTCGCCGAGCAATGCGGAGAGCCCGCGTCCCAATCCGCGCTTGGGCGCCTCGCTCATCGAATATCTTCCTTCCCGAACTTCATAGAGGGTGCGAGGCGCTTCATGCGGCCTGTGCAGTCTTGGTCAACCGCGTGATGCATTCGCGGGCGAGCGCGATATAGGCTTCCGACCCCGGGCAGCGATGATCGTAGATCAGGGCCGGCACGCCGTGGCTGGGCGCTTCGGACAGGCGCACGTTGCGCGGGATCACCGTGTCGAACACGACGTCGCCCAGCACCGCACGGACATCGGCCGCGACCTGCTCCGACAGGCGATTGCGACGATCGTACATCGTCAGCGCCACACCCAGGATCGACAGCTGCGGATTGAAGCGCGCGCGCACCCGCTCGATCGTCTGGAGCAGCTGGCTCAAACCTTCGAGCGCGAAGAACTCACACTGGAGCGGCACGATCATCATGTTCGCGGCCACCAGCGCGTTGACCGTGAGCAGGCCGAGCGACGGCGGGCAATCGATCAGGCAGACGTCCCACTGCCCTTCCGATGCGGCAAGCGCCTCGTGCAGACGGTGCGTGCGGCGTTCGACCTCGATCAGTTCAATCTCGGCGCCCGACAGATCGACGGTGGCCGGAACGATATCGAGCCGCGGCACACGCGTCGCGACCACGGCCTCGGCCAGCGTCGCGTCACCGCGCAGCAGCTCATAACTCGAACGCTCACGATCGGTCTTCTCGACGCCAAGGCCGGTCGATGCATTGCCCTGCGGATCGAAATCGATCAGCAGCACGCGCCATCCAGTAGCGGCGAGCGCGGTCGCGAGATTGATTGCGGTGGTGGTCTTCCCCACCCCGCCCTTCTGGTTCGCGATCGCAATGCGGATCATCGACGTCCCTTCGGCTGAACATGGTCGGCGACGATGATCGCCGCTTCCGGATCGGTCACACTCGGCACGATCCGGAACTTACCTTGCCACGAAGTCTGAACTGCTTCCAGTTCATTGGCAGCTCCGCGCCCTTTCGGCAGCACCCAGACCGTGTCCGGTTTCGAGAATCGATGCGCGAGCGGCAGCAGACGATCGAGCGGGGCGAAGGCGCGCGCGCTGATCGCGTCGAAGGGCTCGCTTGGCACCGTCTCAAGCCGCGCACCGGCCACGCTGACATTGGCGAGATTGAGCCGCTTGGCGACATGGAGAAGGAAGTCGACGCGACGACGACGCGATTCGACGAGCAGGACGGGAATCGCCGGCCGCATGATCGCTATCACCAGACCGGGAAAGCCCGGCCCCGAACCCAGGTCGATCCAGTTCTTTGGCGTCCCTGCGTGATCGAGCAGCTGAACCGAATCGACGATGTGGCGTGCGAAGAACTGATCGAGCGTCGACCGGGCGATCAGGTTCTGGTTCTCATTTTCCGTGGCAACGAGATCGCGCAATGTGTGAAGCGCGACGAGTGTTTCACGTGAAACATCACCCCGCGCGTCGAGCCAGTCGAGCGCTTCCTGCTCGGTCATGCGGCGCGCCGGGCATGAAGCATGATCGCAGTCAGGGCCGCCGGCGTTACGCCACGCACCTGAGATGCACGCCCAAGATCGGTGGGCATCGCCTTGTTCAAACGCTCGATCATCTCGTTCGAAAGCCCCCCCACCGCGCGATAGTCCGCGATCCGATCGAGCCGCAGCGCACTGTCGGCGCGAAGCCTCGCCAGTTCCTGCTCCTGCCGCTCGACATAAGGGGCATAGCGCGCATCCTGTGCCAGTTCCGCGACAATATCGTTCGCGACCGGTGCACTGCCCTCGATCGATGCGGCGATGTGCGAAGGCCCGACTTCGGGGAATCGAAGCCAGTCCCAACCGCTGCGCCGCACGCCGCTATCGTCATTGACCTCGGCACCGATGGCGCGAAGCTCGCGCGATGAAATGGTAGCATCCTGCCATGCCGTGCGAAGCTGTTCGCGCGCCGTCTCACGTTCCACGTGGAACATATATCGGGCGTTCGAAACAAGCCCCTGCTCCGCTGCCCAACCTGTCAGGCGTGTACCGGCATTGTCCGCCCGCAAGCGCAACCGATACTCCGCCCGCGCGGTAAGCATTCGATAGGGTTCGGTCACACCCTGCAACGTGAGATCGTCGATCATCACGCCGATATAGCTGGTCGCCCGATCCCAGAGGATCGGCGCGCGACCGAGCGCGAAGGCTGCGGCATTGGCCCCGGCGACGAGGCCCTGCGCAGCCGCCTCCTCATAGCCGGTCGTGCCGTTGAGCTGGCCGGCGCAATAGACACCCTCCATCGCGCGGAGCCGCAGATCGGGATCGAGCGCGCGCGGATCGATATGATCATACTCGACCGCATAGCCGGGACGGACGATTTCCACCGCCTCCAACCCCTCCATCGATCGCAGCATCGCATGCTGGACATCGAGCGGCAGCGAGGTCGAGATGCCGTTGGGATAGATCAGATGATCGTCAAGCCCCTCGGGTTCGAGGAAGATCTGATGCCCATCGCGATCGCCGAAGCGCAGCACCTTGTCCTCGATCGACGGACAGTAACGCGGACCCGACCCCTCGATCGCTCCCGAAAAGAGCGGCGATCGATCGAGACCCTTGCGGATCACGTCGTGCGTCTCGCTGTTCGTCCGCGTGATGAAGCAGGCGAGCTGCGGCAGAACGCGCTGCGGCGTCATCGCCGAGAAGGTCCAGGCATCATCGTCCGATGGCTGGCGCGCGAGACGCGACCAGTCGATCGTGCGACCATCGAGGCGCGGCGGCGTTCCCGTCTTCAGACGCGCCATCGGCCGGTCGAGATCGCGAAGCTGAACCGCCATCGCCGTCGCGGCCCGCTCCTCGATCCGACCACCCTCGACCGAATCCAGACCGAAGTGGAGCCGCGCACCGAGGAAGGTGCCGGTGGCGAGGACGACGGCGCGTGCCGTCAGTCGCCGACCATCTTCGAGTTCGACGCCCTCCGCCCGCTCACCCTTGACGATCAAACGCGCAGCCATCCCCTCGACGATTTCGAGATTGGATTCGGCCGCAAGCATCGCCTGGACGGCGTCGCGATAAAGTCGCCGGTCGGCCTGCACGCGCGGCCCCTGCACCGCAGCGCCCTTCGAACTGTTGAGCATGCGATGGTGGATCGCCGCGGCATCGGCGGCACGCGCCATGATTCCGTCGCAAGCATCGACCTCGCGAACGAGATGCCCCTTCCCCAATCCGCCGATCGCCGGGTTGCACGACATCACGCCGATCTGGCGGCGGTCCATGCTGAGCAGCGCCACCCGCGCACCCATACGCGCGGCAGCGGCAGCGGCTTCGCTTCCGGCATGGCCGCCGCCGACAATGATCACATCGAAGTCCATGCGGCCCGCTATCGCAGCGGGGGGATTCGGTCAAAGCGTTCCACGTGGAACATCACTTTCCGATGCAGAATGCTCCGAACAACGCATCGAGCATGGCCTCCGCCCCTGCCCGTCCCGTCAGCGCATCGAACGCCTGACGCGACGCACGAAGTGACTCTGCCTGAAGCAAGGGATCCGATTCAGATCCAGCGAGCGCAATGGCATCGCGCGCCTCGCTGATCAGCACCGCCTGCCGCGCGTTCAATCCCGCCTCGTCGGCGCGTGGCGAAAGCTCGGCCGCCCTCGCGACG